>NZ_CP060204.1:0-345000 GCF_014250475.1 Selenomonas timonae
TATCTATCTGTAGTAGGAGGAAAAAACATGATTGTTGGCGTTTCGAAGGAAATCAAGAACAATGAGTTCCGCGTCGGTATGACCCCTTCGGGTGTCGAGGCGATGCGCCGTGCTGGTCACACGGTCCTGATCGAAGAGGGTGCCGGCGTTGGCAGCGGCTTCACGGATGCCGATTACAAGGCTGTCGGTGCTGAGATCATCTCGGACAAGAAGGCTCTGTTTGATCGTTCTGAAATGATTGTTAAGGTAAAAGAGCCTCTCGAATCCGAGTATGACCTCTTCCATGAGGGTCAGATCCTCTTCACCTACCTCCATCTCGCAGCTGAGCCCGAACTTACACAGGCTCTCCTCAAGAAGAAGGTTGTCGGCATTGCCTATGAGACGGTTATCGGCAAGAATGGCCGCGGTCTCCCCCTCCTCGCTCCCATGAGCGAAATCGCAGGCCGTATGTCCGTCCAGATCGGTGCACAGTTCCTTGAGAGCCGTTACGGCGGCAGCGGCGTCCTCCTCGGCGGTATCGCAGGTGTCTCTGCAGGCCAGGTCGTCATCATCGGCGGCGGCAACGTCGGTACGAACGCTGCTAAGATTGCTGTCGGTCTCGGCGCACGCGTCACGGTTATCGATCTCTCGATCGAGCGTCTCCGTGAGCTCGATGACATCTTCGGCGGCCGCATCGTCACCGAGTACTCCTCGAGCTACAACATCGCTAAGTGGGTCAAAGAGGCAGACCTCCTCGTCGGCTCCGTTCTCATCCCGGGCGCTCGTACCCCGATCCTCGTCACCGAGGAAATGATCAAGACCATGAAGAAGGGCTCCGTTGTTGTCGACGTTGCAATCGACCAGGGCGGTTCCATCGAGACCTGCGATCACTGCACGACGCATGAGAACCCGACGTTCGAGAAGCACGGCGTTGTTCACTACTCCGTTGCAAACATCCCGGGCGCTGTTTCCCGTACGTCCACGCTCGGCATCACGAACGCGACGATTTCCTATGCGGTTGACATCGCGACCAAGGGCTGGAAGGCTGCGCTCCAGCAGGTTCCCGGCCTCAAGTACGGTCTCAACACCATCGACGGTCACCTCACCAACGAGGCGGTCGCTAAGGCTCTGAACATTCCGTTCAAGTCCATCGATGAGTTCCTGAAGTAATTCTCCACTCTGACTGCTGAGGGGCTGCTTCACTCCCATATGCTTTCATATGCGCCGTGAAACAGCCCCTTTCTCTTAAAAAAACTGAAAAGAAAGGCTTGGAGGTTTTTGTATGTTTTTCAAGAAGAAGACACTGGAGGACTTCAGTGCACAGCGAGAAAGCAGCGGCATGCACCGCACGCTGAGCACCGTTGATCTTACCTTCCTTGGCATCGGCGGCATCATCGGCTCGGGCGTGTTCGTTCTGACCGGTATCGGTGCCGCGCGTTACGCAGGTCCCGGTATCGTATTATCCTTCGTTGCCGCAGGTCTCCTCTGTATGCTCGTGGGACTTGCTTACGCCGAGCTCGCATCTCTCATCCCCGCTGCGGGCAGTGCATATGCCTATACCTTCGCCTCCCTCGGTGAGGGCATGGCGTTCCTCTGCGGCTGGTCGCTCATCATCGGATACATCGTCACCGCGAGTGCGGTCGCCGTCGGTTTCTCCGCGTACTTCTCAGGTATGATGGCGTCCCTAGGGATGGAGATACCGAAGGCATGGCTCACAACGGCACCAGAGGGCGGTATCATCAACCTCCCCGCCGTCGTCATCACACTCCTCATCGGCTTCATCCTCGCGCACGGCACGAAGGAGAGCTCGCGTCTCAACACGATTCTCATCTCGCTCACACTGTGCGCGATTGTCGCATTCGTCATTGTCACCTCGCCCCACATGGATCTCGCGAAGAATATGGATCCGTTCCTCCCGTTCGGCGCAGCCGGCATCATGACGGGCGCAGCGGTCGTGTTCTTCTCCTTCATGGGCTTCGATACGGTTGCAACCTCCGCCGAGGAGTGCAAGACGCCGGAGAAGAGTCTCCCGATCGGCATCATCGCCTCGGTCTTCGTCTGCCTCTGCATTTACTCTGTCGTGGCATTCGTCCTCACGGGCACGATCAACTACACGGATCTTGACCGTGCAGACCCAGTTGCCTACTGCCTCCGCCTCATCGGCTACACGGGGCTGGCAAACCTCGTTACGGTCGGTATCCTCTTCGGTATGATTACAACGCTAATCGTTTACATCTTCGGTCAAGCGCGCGTCTTCTTCGCAATGTCGCGTGACGGCTTCTTGCCCAAGTCGATGGCGAATATCCATCCGAAATACGGCACGCCCTACTTCATCACACTCGTCGGCTCCGTGCTCATCGCATTCATTGCAGGCTGCGTCCCGATGCTCTACATCGTCGAGCTCGCAAATACGGGGGTGCTCGCGGCATTCTTCATCGTCTTCGTCGGTCTGATTGCACTCCGCCGTCATTCCCCCGACCTGCCGCGCACATTCACCTTCCCCCTGCTCTACGTACTTGCACCGATTGGTATGCTCGTCTGCCTCTATCTGATCTGGGCACTCTCCCTTGAGACGAATATCACCTTCATCGTGCTCATGATTCTCGGTTACTTCTTCTACAACAGCTACGCACCTTCACATCGCTGCTGGGAAAAGAAGTAGCTCCTAAATGATAAAAAGAAAAGCAGCTCGTCGACCGAGACGGGCTGCTTTTCTTTTGACGCGGATGCCGTACAGCGAAAAATACATTGCATGGACATTCGCTAGAATGATACTATATGGATGCTATAGAGAGGCGCTCAAAGTATGTTGAAGCAATACATTGTGGATGCCTTTACCGACAGAATTTTTCACGGAAATCCTGCCGCAGTCTGTGTCTTGGAGCAATGGCTGCCCGATGACCTGATGATCCAAATCGCGGCAGAGAATAATCTCTCTGAAACGGCATTCACCGTAAAAGAGGGTGCACGCAATCGTCTGCGCTGGTTTACGCCAAGTACGGAGATCGATCTCTGCGGGCATGCAACACTTGCGACGGCATATGTCCTGCTGAATTACTATGAGCAGAATGTGCCGCAGATTGTATTCGATACCCTGAGCGGCGATCTGACGGTGCAGAGGCACAGCGATCTGTACGAAATGAATTTTCCTGCATACGAATTACATGAAGTCCCGGTGACGAACGAAATGGAGGAGGCACTTGGAATCCGTCCTATGGAGGCATGGATGGGGCGCGATCTGCTCTGCGTTCTCCCCTCCGAGGATGATGTTCAGGCCTTCGTTCCCGACGCCGAAAAGGCACTCCATCTGCCAGGGCTGATCCTGCATACAACGGCACAAGGCAAGGATGCAGACTACGTTCTGCGCAGCTATGCCCCAAAGCTCGGCATCGCCGAAGATCCCGTATGCGGATCCGGCAACTGTCATACGGCGCCCTTCTGGGCGAAGAGACTCGACAAAGAAGGGCTGACGGCATATCAATGCTCGGCGCGCGGCGGCACGCTATACTGCAGCGTGCAGGGCGACCGCGTGCGCATCGCAGGCAAGGCGGCGCTCTATGCGATCGCTGAGCTGCAGATTGCAATACACGGCCTGTCCTTTGGAGAAGCATATGCGAGCCGACGGTACTGAAATTTGCGTCTTTTTTCGCTGGACGAAATCATTCCTATTTGAGAAATTTCCTTCTTTGTGATAAAATAAAAATGTTTTGGTGCGCTGCGGGAGGGTGCTATGACATTTGAAAAAAACAATGCGCTCACAGCACTCTCTTCTGCATTCGTACTCGTCTCTGTCGCCGTGCTGATGATCGTTCTGACGGCATCGCTGCTCACGCGCGCGGGTATGCCGTTCGCAGCGGCATATACGGTCAGCATCCTTGCCGCAGTCGTCGGAACATGCGCAGCCTCATACGGCGGACGGACGCTGATCGCACTCCCCTCACCCGCCATCATAGCATGGCTCGTCTATGAGGAGATCATTGCGAAGGGGCTTGCATGGCAGGAGCTGCTCGGCATTGCCGCAGTCGTTGCCATTATCGGCGCAGTGCTCACACGCACGAAGTACGCTGCGGCACTTATGCGCGCCGTGCCCCCGATCATCCGCACGGGTCTTGTCATAGGACTTGGACTCGTAATGCTCGTGACGGCGGCGCTCTATGCACGCATCCTTCTGCCGTCGCCGTGGGCGCTCACGATGGGCGGCACACTCAGCGATCCGCTCACCTACTTTACGCTGACGGGCATTCTGCTCGTCCTCGTACTCTCTGCACGCGGCGTGCGAGCGCCACTGCCAATCGGCATGCTGCTGATTGGCGTACTCACATGGGCAGAGGGCTTCTGGGAGATTCCTGCCGCGCCGTTTTATGCGCCCGAACTCTCTTCCGCATTTGCGCTGACCCTCCCGCAGGAGGAGCCATTTGCGGCAATCACGCTCGGCATGACACTGCTGCTCGCGCTCATGATCGAGGCGATGGCAGTGCTGACGGTGCGAACGCATGAGGAAAGTACACAGCCGCTCACACGGCTCTTTGCAGTGAACGGTGCTGCATCGTTCATCGGTGCATTCCCGCTGACGATTGCGCCGATCTCGCTTGCCGTATCCGAGGTTGACGAGGGACACTGCAGGGTCGGCATGCCGATGACCGCATTGTTCTCCGCACTGCTCCTGCTCGTGCTCCTGCCCTGCGCGCCGCTGATGCAGGCACTTGCGGATTTTCCCGCCGTCCCCGCCATTGCGCTAGCGGCGACAGGTCTGCTGCTCCTCGCCCGCGGCGTTCAGATGCTCCCCAGTACGGAGGATGTCGGTCTGAGCGAGGGCGCTGTCATCGCCGTATTCCTCCTCGCGTCATATGATATAGCAACGGGGCTGACGCTCGCACTTATTCTCTGGACGCTGCTCACGGCGGCGAGCAGCCAGAAAATCGCGCGTGGAACATGGGGACTGACGGCATTCTTCGCCGTATTTGCCCTGCTCAAATGGATTCTGTAGAGGGCTTCGTGCCTCAAAAAAATAAATTGGGAGGTTCATCATTTGCGAAAGGATACTCTTCTGCGCGGCTCTCTTGCCGCAGCCCTCACGGGGCTTTTCATTCTGACGATGACAAGCGGCGAGGCACGCCGCGTGCACGACCCGAATACATCGACAAAGATTCGTACGGAACGCGGTGCAGAGCCTGAGGAAAAACCTGATTTCCGCATGCGCATTGATGCACTCATCAAGGAAGTGGAGCCGGCAAACGCCGTGACAGCAGAAACGGCGAAACCGCAGCCGCTCTTCAGTGTCCCGCAGACGCTCTCGGAGTACGACACCGCCATCATCGGCACGCCGCTCGCAAGTCAGGAACAATGCGTGAACTATCTCCTCAGTGTGAACCCCCACCCCGCGATCTCAGTCACGCCGCATGAACTCGTCTCCTACTACTACGAGGAAGGCGCACGCGAGGGCATCCGGCCCGATGTTGCCTTTGCACAGGCGCTCAAGGAGACGGGATTCTTCCGCTACGGCGGCACGGTGACGCCCGACCAGAACAACTACTGCGGACTCGGTACGACGAGTGCAACCGTCAAGGGGGCATACTTTGCCACCTCGCAGATCGGTGTACGCGCCCATATCCAACATCTGCTCGCCTATGCGTCGACCCGCGAGCCCATACAGCCTGTGGTCGACCCCAGATACAACCTTGTCCGAAACGTCTATGGCACGAGCACACTCGGTCACTGGCAGGATCTGAACGGTCGCTGGGCAGTCCCCGGCGACTCGTACGGTCAGAGCATCCTGTCGATGTTCCGCGCAATCCTGCGCAAGTAGGGAAGGAGAACGGAAAGATGATTACCGTCAACAATCTGAGCCTGCAATTTGGCAAGCGCGTCCTCTATAAGGACGTGAATCTGAAATTCACCCCCGGCAACTGCTACGGCATCATCGGCGCAAACGGCGCGGGCAAGTCCACCTTTCTCAAGCTCCTCTCGGGCGACATTGAGCCGACGGGCGGCATCGTCGACATCACGCCGGGCGAGCGCCTTGCCGTCCTGCAGCAGGATCACTATGCCTACGATGAGGTGGAGGTGCTGCGCACGGTCATCATGGGGCATCCGCGCCTCGTCGAGATCATGGACGAGAAAGATGCACTCTACGAAAAGCCGGACTTCTCCGACGAGGACGGCATGCGTGCCTCGGAACTCGAAGCTGAGTTCGCGGAGCTCGACGGCTGGAACGCGGAGACGGAGGCGGCGCAGCTCCTCAACGGACTCGGCGTACCCGATGCAAAGCATACGCTCAAGATGAACGAAATTTCCCCCTCGGAGAAGGTGCGCGTCCTGCTCGCACAGGCGCTCTTCGGTTCGCCCGACATCCTGCTCCTCGACGAGCCGACGAACCATCTCGATGTCTCCTCGATCAACTGGCTCGAGAACTTCCTCGCAGACTTCCCGAACACAGTCATCGTCGTCTCGCATGACCGCCACTTCCTCAATCAGGTCTGCACCTACATCTGCGACGTGGACTTCGGCAAGATCTCCCTCTTTGCGGGTAACTACGACTTCTGGTATCAGTCCAGCCAACTCGCCCTGCAGATGGCAAAGGACGCAAACAAGAAGAAAGAGGAGAAGATCAAGGAGCTGCAGACCTTCATTCAGCGCTTCTCGGCAAACGCGTCGAAGTCGCGTCAGGCGACCTCGCGCAAGAAACTCCTCGAGCGCATCACGCTCGACGACATCAAGCCCTCGACGCGCCGCTATCCATACATCGCATTTACGCCCGACCGCGAGGCGGGCGATCAGCTGCTCACGGTTGAGGGACTCTCAAAGGAAGTGGATGGGCGTCAGCTCTTTAAGAATGTCAGCTTCACGCTGAAAAAGGGCGACAAGGTCGCCTTTGTCGGTCCGAACGGCGCGGCAAAGACAATGCTGTTCAAGATCCTCATGGGCGAGGAGGAGGCGGACGAGGGCACGTTCAAATGGGGCGTGACGACGACGCAGACCTACCTGCCCGCAGATAACAGCGCCTATTTCGACGATGTCAAGCTGAACCTCGTCGACTGGCTGCGCCAGTACTCGAAGGATCCGGACGAGACCTTCGTGCGCGGCTTCCTCGGGCGCATGCTCTTTTCGGGCGAAGAAAGTCAGAAGCGTGCCGAAGTGCTCTCGGGCGGCGAGCGCGTCCGCTGTATGCTCTCGCGCATGATGCTCTCGGGCGCGAATGTCCTCATCTTCGACGAGCCGACCGACCATCTCGACCTCGAGTCCATCACGGCGCTGAACAACGGACTCATGTCGTTTGGCGGAACGATTCTCTTCGCCTCGCGCGACCACGAGTTCACACAGACCGTTGCGAACCGCATCATCGAGATCACGCCCGTCGGCGTTGTCGACCGCATCTCGACCTACGATGAGTATCTCTCGAACGAGACGGTGAAGCAGCAGCTTGCGGAGAAGTACAAGGCCGCGGAGTAAAAGGGAGACGACATGGCTCCTAAGCGAACCCTAGTGGAGCAAGTGAGTAAAGCGGGCGTTTCGCCCCCTGCGGATTTCTTTCGTCCAAGCGAAGCGCGTTTAAGAAGTCCGCAGGTATTTAGGTGAATAAGCACGCGATCACTTGCGTAACTAAGCGTTCGCGTGGAGCATGTCGGTTCATGCTTTTAGGCAGGAGGTGAGAGGATGCTAGGTACGCTCTTGCAGGGCACGGAGAACAAGAACGCCGCGCTGCGTCTGCGCGAGATGGTCACAGTTCTGCGCCGCCACGACATCGTACACGGTCTGACACCGGCCAAGCTGCGCGCCATCTTCGAGGATCTGGGGCCCACCTTTGTGAAGTTCGGGCAGATCATGAGCATGCGTCCCGACTTTCTGCCGACAGAGTACTGCGACGAGCTAATGAAGCTACAGACGGGCGCACGCCCCCTCCCCTTCCCTGTGATCCTCTCCATCGTGGAGCAGGAGTACAAGCGCGAGTGGAACAAGGTATTTCACACGATCGACAGCACACCGCTCGGCTCTGCAAGCATCGCGCAGGCACACCGCGCGACGCTCACCTCGGGCGAGGATGTCGTCATCAAGGTGCAGCGCCCCGGCATCCACGAGATCATGCGCATGGATCTCACGCTCATGAAGCGTGCAGCAACCATCATCCGCCTTGTCAGCCGCGATGATGTCGTCGACTTCCGCACGCTGATGGATGAGATGTGGAACATCGCAAAGCAGGAGATGGACTTCCTCATCGAGGCGGGACATATCGAGGAGTTCTCCCATCTGAACCGCGAAAATCCTTTCATCTCCTGCCCACGCGTCCTGCGCGACCTCTCCACCCAGTACATCCTCGTCATGGAGTACATTGACGGCATCCCCCTCGACCAGACCGACGCGCTCCACGCGGCGGGCGTCAACGTCACGCAGATCGGCCGCCGCCTCGGCGAGAACTACGCAAAGCAGATCATCGAGGACGGCTTCTTTCACGGCGACCCGCACCCAGGCAACATCCGCATCCGAAATGGCACGATTGTCTGGCTCGACCTCGGCATGATGGGACGCCTCAGCAACCGCGACCGCATGGCTCTGCGCCGTGCAATTCTCGCGCTCGCGACCCACGACACCTTTGAGATGAAATCCGCCGTCCTTGCGCTCGGCATTGTGCGCGGACGCATCAACCACGCACAGCTCTATCAGGACATCGACGTGATGATGGAGCAGTACGGCTCCCTCGATTTCAGCGATGTGCACATGGGCGTGCTGACGAATCAGATCCTCGGCATTCTGCGCATGCACCACATCGGCTGTCCGAGCGGACTCGCCATGTTCGCGCGCGGGGTTATGACCGTGGAGATTGTCATGCGCCGCTGTGCGCCCGAAGTCAGCTTCCTCGAGATCTTTGCACGCAGCCTTTCGCTCGGCATTGTGCAGGGCATGACGTGGCGCGAGGGTCTGACGAAGGCGCGGCAGGAGGGCATCATGCTCCTGCGCAAGTCCGTCCAGATCCCCGAGCAGCTCGCCGACCTGCTCAAGATGACGATGAGCGGACAGGCAAAGTTGAACATCGACCTCACAGGCTCGGAGGAGCCCGTCCAACGCCTCGACAAGATGATCAACAAGCTCATCATCGCCCTTCTGTGCGCCGCGCTCCTCATTGCCTCGAGCACCATCTGCACAACGGATATGCAGCCACAGGTCGGCGGCATTCCCATCCTTGGCATCCTCGGCTATCTCATCGCGTTCATCCTGAGCATCCGTCTCATCTGGAACATTCATAAGGGAGTGTAGAGCATGCGCGGTATACGCGGCGCCATTACGGTCGGGCGCAATGAAAAGGAAGAAATCTGGCAGGCGGCGCAGGAACTCATCACTGAACTTCTGCGCACGAATGCCATCTCAGCCGACGACATCGGCGCGGCAATCTTCAGCGTGACCGAGGATCTGACGGCGGCATTCCCCACGGCAGGTGTGCGGCGCATTGCAGGCTTCGATCTCGTGCCCCTCTTCGACGCACGCCAATGCGCGATCGAGGACAGCCTCCCGCGCTGCATCCGCGTCCTCCTGCTCGTCAATACAGATGTGCCGCAGAGCGAGATCCACCACGTCTACCTGCGTGCGGCGGCGGAGCTGCGGCCTGATCTCGAAGGATAAAGTCAGCGTTCTGTAGAGAGAAGCATCATGAAAAATATATCCCTCCTCTGCGCCGCATTCGCCGTTCTAGGGACTTTAATCCTCTCCGGATGTTCCTCCATGCTGACAACAGAAGGCAGCGCGCCATATACAGTCGACGATGTGATCGACATCGTGACATCGGATTTCGCCGTCTGCAAACCTCATATTGTCCCCGTGACAACTCAAGTTGAAAAAGAAAAACCGTTCCAGCGCAATACATACGTCCTGTACGACGAGGCGAATGATTTCACCTTTTCCTGCAATGCCGTCGTCCGTAGGCCGACGCTCCCGCTCCCAGGTGCCCAGCGAGATACGAACGCAGCCTTTGCCTACGCTGAGGCCTATGCCGCCCATCTGAACCCGCAGATCTGCTCCATGACGGCACAATACGGCTTTTGCACCGCCACAGCGGAAGAGTCTGCGGCTCTGATCCAATCGAAGGTAAAACGCCGTCAAGGAAATGTGGAGCTTTCGCTCTTTGACGAGGGGGATTTTATCTTCGTTAGTGACGGGGCATCGGGTGCGGATATGGTCGCGGTCTGCAAGGAACTCTACGATATGTATAAACCGGAAGGAAACGGAGTAATCCTCTCCAACCTATACGGGCGCAAGATCACATTCTATTATCTGCCGCCCGCAGAGCATGACATGACCAAGGCGGTCTTTCTCCTATCCTTCAAGTTGGAAGGTCGAAACGACTGGGCCGCCACCCTATCTGACAATCCCGGCTCCTCATCGAACGAAAAGGATGTCGCCGTACTGGAAAAGAACCTCGGAGATTACTTCGAGAGATGTCTCCATGATGCAGAGCGGGAAGCGCACAAGCGCCCCCTCTAAAAGTCAGTTCATTCCTTCCAAATGATTCGTTGGCAGCCATTAAAAAAGCAGGTGACCCTATTGACCTGACCCCCAAAAGTTAGACTTAGAGAATCTAACTTTTGGGGGTATTGTAATGGCAAAATACAGTACAGAGTGTAAGCTGAAGGTTGTGCAGGAATATCTTGCAGGACACGGAGGCTATGAAACACTATCGAAGCTCTATCATGTTTCGCGCAAATCCATTGAGGAATGGGTAAAGGCTTATCAGGCATTCGGTGACGATGGACTCCGACGCTCCCGTGCACAGCAAACATACACTTTCGAATTTAAGTGTTCTGCGGTAGAATGTTATCTGTCAACAGAGGCATCCTATCAAGAGGTAGCTATCGCGTTTGGTCTGAACAATCCGTCCCTCCTTGCGCGTTGGACAAAGGAATATCGCAACGGCGGCGTAGATGCCCTAAGACCAAAACCGAAAGGAAGAGCCCCCGCTATGCCAAGAAAGAAAAAAGAGCAAACAAAAGACCTCCCACAAGACGAGACCGCGCAGCAACTCAAAGCCCTGCAGGATGAGAATCTGAAACTGCGCATCGAGGTCGCCTATTTAAAAGAACTCAGGAGGCTGCGTCTGCAGGAAAAGATGCAGAGCAAAAGGCAAGGATCGTCCGCAGCCTCCGAGGAGAGTTTCAGTTGAAAGACATCCTTGCCGTCACAGGTTTTCCGAAAGCGACCTATATGTACTGGCAGAAGAAATTTACGCAACCGGAAGTGCCGGACGAGCGGGAGCAGATCATCCTTGCCATTCGTGAGGAGCACAAAGATTATGGCTATCGCCGCCTATGGGCACAGATGCGCAATCTTGGGCACAAGATCAATCGTAAGGCAGTGCAGCGGATTGTACAAAAGCTCAGACTTCAAGTGCATTCCTTTACGCACAGAACACGCAAGTACAGCTCCTACAGGGGGTCTGTCGGAACGGTAGCAGACAATCTCCTGAACCGCAGATTCAAAACTTCCATACCGCATCAAAAGATTACAACGGACACGAGTGAGTTCAAGTACTGGCTGCAGGGCGAGGATGGAAAGTCCGTCGTACATAAGCTGTATTTTGATCCGTATATGGATCTGTTTAACAACGAAATTGTCAGCTTCCACATTGGAAAGACACCGTCTGCGATGGGGATTCAGTCCGCACTTGAGGAAGCAATTCGTGTGACAGCAGATTGTCCTTATCGGCGCACCTTCCACTCCGATCAGGGGTGGGCATATCAGATGAAGTCGTACACGAAGCGGCTCAAGGAGGAGAGAATCTTTCAGAGCATGTCACGCAAGGGGAACTGTCTGGACAACAGTGTGATGGAGAACTTCTTTGGACTCTTAAAGCAAGAGATTTACTATGGGCGCGTCTACCATAGCTACGAGGAACTCAAGACGGCGATCGAAGAGTATATCATCTACTACAATGAGTGTCGCATCAAGGAGTCTCTCGGCTGGCTCAGTCCTGTTCAGTTCCGTCGCAAACATCTCGCCGCATAGAAAAAAGCGCAGGAAATCGCTTTCCCACGCTTTCAGGTCTAACTTTTCGGGGTCACTACATATGTCACCTGCTTTTTTAATGTAGCGCCGCGTAAAGTAGACGCTCAATATTTTCCTGCACGCTGCTCTCTTTTAAGAACAGCCCCGACGTTCCGCCGGTAAAGATACCGGCTCCGTCCTCATACAGCGTACGTACCGTCTGTACGTTCACATTTCCATCGGCCTGAATCGGGATTCCCACCCCAACATCTTCAAGCCGCTCACTCATTGTACGAATGTGTTCCAATGCGTGCGGTTGGATGCGCTGCCCCGAAAATCCTGGATTGACTGTGAGCTTCAGCACCCACGCACATTCCTTTGCGAGATCGACAAAGTCATCCCCTGGTGCAGTCTCCGCCCGATAGGCAAGGACAGGCTGCGCACCAATCGCCCGTATCTTTTGGAAGATACGCTCCGGCTGCTTCATCGCCTCGGCATGTACGGCGACATAGTCAAGCTCATAACGTGAAAAGACGTCGATATAGTGTTCGGGATCCTCTGCTGCAAGATGGACCTCAATCGGCAGTTTGCTCTTCTCACGAAGATAGGGATAAAGCAGATCGCCGAGGATGAAGCATTGATTGAATCGGCCGTCCACAACATCATAGTGCCAGAAAGCAACATCTGAGGCGTTGACCTCATCAATGACTGCGGTAAGACGCCCCATGTCCATGCACGATACGGATGCAGATACGGCAGGAACTCCATGGGACAGATCTGCTGTTCTCCCCATAGCCTTATCATCCGATCGGATGCATGACAATCTTGGTCGCTTCGCCGCCCTTGAGGAGATGGTATGCCCTATCCCACTCGTCGATGCCGACCTCATGTGTAATCATCTTGTCCGCATCGATCTTACGCTCGCTCATGAGCTTCAGTGTCGGCTCCCAGTCATGCGTGTTCTGGCTGCGGCTGCCGACGACAGTCAGCTCCTTCTGGATGATCTTGGAGAAATCGACGGTCACCTCATTCTTTGCGAAAAGCCCGACCTGTACATACTGGCCGCCCTTCTTGAGGAGATCCATGCCGAGCTGCATGGAGGGAACTGCGCCTGTGCAGTCATAGCAGACATCCGCGCCATAGCCTTCGGTCAGCTTTCCGACCAGTTCCTTCACATCTTCCTTCTGCACGTCCACGATATGCTCGACGCCGAATTTCTCCTTTGCAATCGTCAGGCGCCCCATATCCTGCGTCAGCCCCGTCATCACCACGCGACCGCCATATGCCATAACAACCTGTGCCACGAGGAGTCCGATGGGTCCGGGACCAAGGACGAGCACAATGGAACCCTTGTCAAACTTCGCCTTATTGACACTGTGGTAGGCGCATGCTGCGGCTTCCGTAATCGATGCCTGACGTGTCGTCACGTTCTCCGGCAGGATATGGAGACTCTTTGCACGCGCAAGGACGTACTGCGCCATTGCACCATCCTGCTGCGTGCCAAGACCTTTGCGGCTCGAGCAGAGATTGTATTCCCCAGCCTTGCAGTAGCGGCAGTGACCGCAGATTTTGAACGTCGTCTCGGAGGTCACGCGATCGCCCACCTTGACATTCGTGACACCCACACCGACCTCGGCGACCACGCCCGCAAACTCATGCCCGATCGTCAGCCCCTCGGCGTCCGCGTTGTAATGACCTTCGAACGTATGGAGATCGCTGCCGCAGATGCCGATGTACTCCACGCGGATCTTGACCTGTCCCTCACCAACAGCCGGCTCCGGCTTATCGATGACATTCCAGTTGCCTGCGCCCTTTGCGACCTTGACCAATGCCTTCATGCTTTTCCTCCTTCTTCATCCATCACAAACAGGATTTTATTGTATTCTTCCTTGCGTCCCTGAATCATTTCAAAGACATCCGTCACCTTGCTGAGGGGGAATTTATGTGAAATAAAGGGCTTAAAGTCAATTGTCCCATCTTGGAACGCCTCAATGCTCTTCATCCACGCAGGACCGGGGAAAGGTGCCGAATAGGAATTCCAGAATCCGCGCAGTGTGAGCTCGTGGCGGAAAATACTCTCAAAAGACTTCTCACGCAGAAGAATATCCGACCGTGCGATGCCCAGGAAACCGACCTTGCCGCGTTTCTTTGCCACTAGGAGGCACTGTTCCTGTGTAATCTTTGATCCCGCAGTCTCCATGGCAATGTCCACGCCCTTGCCATGGGTGAGCTCAAGAATCGCCTCCACGGTGTCCTGTTCCAGCCCGTTAACACACTCATCTGCACCAAGAGCGCGTGCCTCGGCCAGCTTTGTGGGAGAGATATCCACGGCAATGATGCGACGCACCCCTGCTATACGGAACCACTTCAGGGCGAGCTGTCCGATTGTCCCGCATCCAAGAATGGCAACCGTATCACCCAGAACCGGTTCAATGCCAAGGACGCCGTAAAGAGAGACAGCACAGGGTTCCAAAAGTGCTGCCTCCGTTATGTTTACATCCCCAAGAACGACAGCATTCGTCGCGGGTACGCGGCAGTATTCTGCATAGCCGCCCGGCATATCAGCGCCAATCATCTGTGCTCCATCGCACATGGAAACGTACCCCGTGCGGCAATTATCACAGCTACAGCAAGGTATAAAGGGCTGTACCGCCACTTTATCCTCAGCCTTAAAATTCTTGACGTTCTTGCCAATCTCGACAACAGTTCCAGAGAACTCATGCCCCGGCACCCCCGGCAGTGGATATTTCCAACCACTCAGAATGCGTGGAGAATCTGACCCGCATATACCACATGCTGCCACTTTGACAATGATGTCATCTGCCCCACAGGACGGATCCGGAAAATCCGCATAACGAATATCCCCTGTTGCATAGATAACGCCTGCTTTCATCCGTAAGTACCCCCTTAAAAGTTTTTATAATCACACTGTTGTGCGGGTTTTGAAGATGAAACCCCAATCGTCCAATGCCACATGGCATGAACGCTTGGGGTTTCATAGAGATAAAGGCTATATCAGAAGAACTGGAACACTTTGATAACGGCCCAGTTGAGGAAATTGCCACCAAGATCCAAGCTGGAAATCATCGTCGTATTTGCCGGCATCTGGAACTGTGCATCAATCGCCATCGAGGTATGGAATTCCGCAATATTCGTTGCCATCAGCAGAGCAAGCCCCATAACGATCATTCCGGCAAGCACAGAGTGAACGATATTTCCGCGCGCGGCACCTACAATAAAGGCCACGTAGAAGCAAATAGTCGCAAGGTCACCAAACGGCAGAACATTGTTGCCAGGAATGACGACAGAAAGGAAAAGCGTACACGGAACGAGTACGAGAGCCGTAGCGATAACCGCAGGATGACCAACGGCAACAGCAGCATCAAGACCAATGGTGAGCTCACGATCCTTGCCAAAATCTCTCTTCTGCAGATAGGCCTTGACAGATTCGGAAACAGGGATAAGCCCCTCCATCAGAATCTTAACCATACGCGGCATAAGGAACATGACACCAGCCATGATAACGCCGATCTGGAGAATCTTTGCGAGTGGATACCCCGCGAGGACACCCAGTGCAAGACCAAGGATAAGCCCCATCATGAGAGGCTCACCGAAGATGCCAAAGCGCTTCTGGATGGTATCAGGATCCGCCTTGAGATCCTTGATGACGGGAATCTTCGAGATTACCTTGACAATGGGGATACCAATAAGACCTTGCGCACAGGTAGACCCAGTCGGGAAGGAAAGCCCCTCCATGCCAAAGTAGTCACGCACCATTGGTGCCGTCCAGTCCGCGATCTTCAGAACGGCAATCTCATAGACAATACCGGCAATAATTGCAAGAATCCAGTTCCCACCCGTAAGGACAAGCACTGTAGCGGAAGCCGCTGCAAAGTGCCAATAGTTCCAAATATCAATGTCCACGACATTTGTTGTCTTGGTCATGAGCATCGCAATATTGACCAACATACTGATTGGAATCATAATTGCAGCAATCGGCGACGCCCATGTCATTGCAGCAGCTGCAGGCCAGCCGACGTCGATGATGTTCAGTGCCAAACCGTAACGTTCGACCATCTGATGTGTCGCATCACCGAGATTAGACGTCAGGAGACCAATAACAAGGTTGATGCCGACGAAACCGACACCAATGGTTATGCCGGACTGAAAGGCCTTGCGAAACCCTTGTCCAAAGCACATGCCGATGATCGTGATAACGATCGGGAGCATAACCGTGGGACCAAGCCCCAAAATAAACTGTACGACTTCCAGGACCATAATTTTTTCCTCCATTCACTCGAAAGAATCAGTCCTTTTCTTACTTGAATGCATCCAGAATCTCTTGATCTGTCTTTTCCGTCTGCATTCCAGTAAGATAATTCACTGCTTTCACGACCGGGATCTTATACTCACGGGACGGAATCGTCGTAGTTACCAGCACATCTGCCTGATCCTCGTAAGTGCCGATCTCAGCAATCTTGCACTGGATCACCTCTGCATCGATACCGTTATTCTTAAGCAGATCCTCAACCCGCTTACATACAACAGTCGACGTTGCAATACCCGTACCACAGGCGACGAGTACACGCTTCTTTTCAGCCATTTTCAGTTCTCCTTCACTTTTCATCAGATCCATCATACAGGCGCTTTGAAATTCCATACCGCTCCGACATAAGCATCTGGGAAAACTGCACCGTATTTTACTCTGGCACTTTCGATAAACGCTCTTTGACGAACGTACAGATCTCCTGCGCCGATTCCCCAGTTTTCACGAGCTTTAGCGCATCCTCATCCTGCAAAATTCCCATGAGATTTTGTAGCAGCGTGAGCTGTGCATGTGCCTCCTTCATCGCCAGCATGAAGATACAGTCCACAGAAACTTTCTCCGTATCATCTCCCATCATAATAAAGTCCACCGGCTTTTTGAGGCGTGCAATGCAAACTGCAGGTGTATTCACATGCTCCACATCCGTATGCGGAATCGCCACGCCGCCCATGACGGTCGGCAGACCGGTTGCAAACACCTTCTCTCTGGCAACAACAGCGTCAGCATAGCTGTCCTTTACATAGCCCTGCTCATACAACCGCTGCGCAGCCTGCCGCAGCAGATCGAAGCTGTCCTCCGCCTCCACGTCCAAGAGAACTAGCTCATCACTGAGTGCAACGTCCATGTTCTCCCCTCCTCTCGTCTGTCATTCCTCAAAACCAGTTTCATTATAGCGAGAACAAAATGTCCCTCATAGACATATCTCTTTCCTGAAACATTTCTGAAAAGAGGAAATGTGAGAATATTATCTCCTTTCCATTTCCGCAATATAAAGTATGCTTACTCCTATCAATACAAATAAAAAAGGGCGGTCATATGACCGCCGAGAACTCTTCAAGAAATCTTTCATAAGATTTATGCTTAAGTAAGGATTCTATCCCATCATGTTCTTTGATAAATTCATAGAGCTTTAGAAATAACTTCTCCCAGAGCTGAGCCTTTGCCTGCTCGATATTGAGCAAAAAAACCACGCGTACCGGGAAGTCCTCCCATTGCACAGGTTCTTTCAGAATAAGCACAGAGATATTTGAAACGACGCATTCCGTAGAAATCGCATGAGGAATCGCAGCAAGACTGCCGATAGCCGTTGAAGACATCCGCTCTCGTTCAAAGACAGAACTTTTTCCTTCCTCATCTAGCCAACCATTTGCAAATGCATCATCCGTAAGGAATTCCAGACACTCCTCACGGGTACGAAATTTCTTATCCACGTAGAAGCCTTCTGGACGAAAGAACTGTCGAACAATCTCTGCATCCAATAAGTCCCGTTTTTGAAACATCACGCGTCTGATTTTCTCGATGTCGTCTGCACGCAGCATATGGTTTACATGAATGATCTTTGGGGACTCCACCTCAAGCGGAACAGTAGAGATGATATAGTCCGCTTCCCCAAGCATTTCTTCTGTCAGCTTATATGCCGGCAATACACTGATTACATGAATGCTGCTTCGAAAATGTTCTTTGAGCTTCGCCTTCATGAGCACAGAAACACCAAGTCCCGCAGAGCAGATCACGTAAACATTCTTTGGATGATCATCCTCTGCCATGCTGTTACGGCTCATTGATGCACCGAAGTGGAGGGCGATATATCCAATCTCATTTTCATTAAACTCGATGTGATCAATTTCGCGCACCATCTTTGCCGCATAAACGGCAATTTGGAAAGCAAGTGGATAATCCTGCTTAACAGAAGCAAGCAACTCGTTGCGAATATTTACACGGAAATTTACGCGGGCAATAGCAATACGCAGATGGAGCATGAGACCATCTTTCAGGTACTCATCCGCAGTAAAGTCTAAACCAAATTTCTTGTCTACTGCTACGAGAACCTTCTCAACAAGCTCCCTGACGTGTGCATCGTTGACCGTACTCCCGATATCCAGAAGTTTCTTGCCCGTCAACAGACACTGGGTGATGTAAAAGACCTCACTGTACGGAATATCCATCCCCGTGTAGCGGAAAATCTCGTTGGCAACTTCTTTCGCTGCACTGTATTCAAAGGTCTCCTCCAACTTCTGAGCCATACTGGCACGGCATTCAATTGTACGTCCTGCGGCAGAACGGTGGAGGACAAGTGCCGTCTGCACAGCGAGATCTCGCCTAGCCATATCCGTCAGCTGAAGGTTGCGAACACTCGCCGTCTGTGACAAAATCTTCTCCATCGCATCGTAGCCGATCTTATCAAAGAGCAGCCCGCGCAGTTCTGTATCCCTAACCTCATGCAGATAATCGACCACAAAGCTGCGCAGATCACCTTCCGCCCCCTCAAGACGCATCCCTTCTGTCTTATACTGTGCAATCTTAATATCATATTCTGCAAAACGTTCCCGCGTCGTATTAAGATAATTTTTTATGGTTGAAAGACCGACATACATCTCATCCGCAAGCGTCATCTGTGTAACAGATGTATCCTTCAACATGCACTCCAAAAAGCGCCCGATGATATAATTCTGCTGTTCTTCAGCATTCGTCAGCCCGACACTTCCATCCTTTTCGGCTACCAACCGAAGAAGCTCCGTCTCACTTTCCTCACACAAAAGTTTATAACCGCGATTCGGTGCGGCAAGTATCTGATAAGGCTTATCTGCAAGCAATTCCTGCAGAAACTTAATATCCGACCGAATCGTCCGTGAGGAGACATCCATGCGGCGTGCAAGCTCTATCCCAGTCATCCCACCTGTATTCTTTAAAAGAAGTTCCAAGATTTTTTTGCATCGCTCTTGCTTCTGCATCGCCATCCCTCCCGCGAATATTATAATACAGCATAATTATAGGATCTCTCTACGGGAGTTCATAGATTGATTTATTTCCTTAAATTACGGAAATTTCCTCTCGTTTTTCCGCATTCCTCTCTCTGATGCGAATTCACCACCATCTGCACATCAATGGTACAGAAATGCAGACATAACAAAAGCGCCGCTGTTTTTCACAACGACGCTTTATTGTACTTAGAAAGTTATTTCCCATATGCTGATATTGTCAAGAACAGTTGACAATATCACCTTCCGACCAAAAGTGCCGATTCCCAAACTTGTATTTCAAGTTGGCGTGTTTGTCAAAGATCATCAAGGCACTTTTCCCTTTGAGATATCCCATAAATTGTGATACACTGATTTTTTGGGGGATACTTACCTTCATATGCACATGATCCGGCATAAGATGCCCTTCCAGTATCTCCACTCCTTTGTATGCACACAGTTGCCTTAGAATATCACGTATGCTCTCCTTGTATTGGCCATATATGATTTTCCGCCGATATTTCGGGGTAAATACGATATGGTACTTACAGAGCCACTTTGTGTGCGACAAGCTATTTGCTTTCTGTGCCATTAAGCATCTTTCCTTTCTTCTACTGGCTTGAACAACCTTAGTATAAGCGGGAAAGATACTTTTTGTATAACTTTTTGTCTTCCACCCGCATAGCGGGTGGGTTTCTGTTTCGCTCGCTTCGCTCTCTCAACTGGGTCACGACCCATACCAATAAGGGCAGAAGAACAAGGGCGCGTATAGGGATCTCCCTTGTTCTTCTGCCCTGTTTTAGTGGGGCCTGCCTTTTTTGCTGGGCTTTTATGAAAATGATGTGCTTCCATGAAAGAAGGGGCGTTGCACGAAGACAAATTTTGCCTTCGTGCAATAGCCTCTTTGATAGATGTTGTATGCTTATGCTTTTTTCATTTTTGATTGTTCATATGCCATCATTTTCGCTACACGGTTTGCATACTTTCCTCCAAGAGGCTCTGCCGTGAGCCAAACCTTTGTGATTTCCCACGCCATCTGATGTGCAATGACACGCGCGCCCAGACAAAGTACGTTTGCCGCATTGTGCTCCCGCGTCATCTGCGCTGAAAAGAGATCTGAAACCAGTGAGGCACGGATTCCGCTGACCTTGTTTGCCGTCATCGACATACCGATCCCTGTGCCACAGACAAGTATACCGAGTGTATGCTCCGCCGCAGAGACTTCCTCACCTACTGCTACAGCATAGTCATGGGAGTCTACAGAAGCCTCACTGTCTGTCCCCTTGTCTACGATGGTATATCCTTCACTTTCGAGTTTACGTTTGAGGAACTCTTTCATACTCCAGCCGGCATGGTCAGCCCCCATGACAATGATCGGTTTCAATCGCAATCCCCTCCACAAGCACTGTTTTCTATTCAACGTGGACGACGCATCCATGCTGGGATGTCGATGATGTCCGTACCGCCGGAGCCTGCGTTCGGCTCGACGACGTTCATACGGCGATTGTTTGACGCATTGCCCGTGTTCGGGGGAACGATTGCCGCTGCAGGACGTGCCTGTGCCTGCGGTGCAGCAGGTTGTGCAGGTGCCGCCTTCGGCGCAGATGCACTTCCCATGCCCGGCATGGAGATCCAGTCCTCTGTCAGACCCGTTGCGGTCTCGGCGGCTACTGCAGTGCCGCCCTCTGTCATTCCGAAGCCCGTCGCAACGACGGTGACACGCACGCTGTCCTCAAGGTTCTCGTCCACACCAATGCCCCAGATGATGTTCGCCTGACGCCCATTCGACGCATTCATGATGACGCTGTTCAGCCACTCGGATGCCTCGTTGACCTCGAACATGCTGAGCGTCTTGGAGCCCGTGAAATTCATGATGACGGAGGTTGCGCCCTCGATACTCGTCTCGAGCAGCGGCGACTCGATCGCCGCCTTTGCCGCCGCAACCGAGGCACCCTCACCGCGTGCCTCGCCGATGCCCATGATTGCTGCGCCGCCGTTCGCCATTGTGGTCTGAACATCCGCGAAGTCGAGGTTGACAACGCCCTGATTTGTGATGAGGTCGGTGATGCCCTTGACACCCTGCCAGAGAACATTGTCCACCTTGCTGAACGCCTCGGTGACGGGCGTGCTCTTGTCGATGATCTTCATGAGACGATCGTTCGGAATTGTGATGATGGTGTCGACATGCTGCTGCAGATTCGTGATACCGGAGTCCGCATTGCGCGCGCGCGTCATCCCCTCATAGGAGAAGGGCCGCGTAACAACGGCAACCGTCAGGGCGCCGAGCTCACGCGCGCATTCTGCGACCACAGGCGCTGCGCCTGTACCCGTGCCGCCGCCCATGCCCGCGGTAATGAATACCATGTCGGCGCCGCGCAGCGCCTCCACGATCTTCTCACGGCTCTCAGTTGCAGCAGCCTCTCCGATCTCGGGACGCGCGCCCGCGCCGAGTCCGCGCGTGCGCTTCTCGCCGATCTGGATGCGCACCGCCGCCTTGGACTGCAGGAGCGCCTGTGCATCCGTATTGATCGCAACGAATTCGACGCCCTGCAGACCGGAGTCGATCATATTATTCACAGCATTACCGCCGCCGCCGCCTACACCGACAACGATGATCTTTGCGAGTTCTTCAAAGTTATCATCCATTTCGAACACAGCTTCAGCCTCCATATCGTGTCTGTATGATGCTCTTCGATCAATAAATAGTAGTCGTCTTGCCTATTCTACCATGAAAATCAATATATTTCCATAGCAGAGGAAAATTTTTAGCTCCGTCTTACTGAACGCCGTCCCGGTAGTCCTTCAGCAGATAGCGGCGCAGGATAGCGAGGTTCTTGAAGATACGGAAGCCGAACGCAAGCAGCGCGACGTAGTAGAGGTCGATGCCGAGGCGGTCGCCGATGAAGACGAGCGCCGCCGCAAGCAGCGTATTCGAGAAAAATCCCGTGACAAATACGTGCTTGTCGAAGCGCTCCGCAACTGCCGCCCGAAGTCCGCCGAATGCGGCATCGAGTGCAGCGACAAGCGCGACGGAGAAGAGCTTCGAATACGCGAGCGGGATAACGATCGGGCTCATGTAGCCGATGAGGAGACCGATGGCGAGGCTGACTAGGACGATGTAGATCATTTATTTCCCTCCTCGCGCTCCGTGGTCTCACGTGCATAGCTCTGGCGTATGCTCCCGCGATAGGGCGGGATGTAGACATCATCGCTCACAGTAATGGCGAGCTGAATCCCCCAGACGCTCAGCGTCTCGACGACGCCGCCGCGCATGCGCAGCGAGTTCTCGAGCGACTTCTTGTCACCGATGGCGCGGATCTCAAACGGCGCGGAGGAGCGCACGTTGTTCACCGAGAGCGTCGGCCCCGCACAACGTATCTCCGAGATGCCTGTGAGGCGCTGTCCATTGACGGAGATCGCCTCCGCGCCCGCTGCGCGCAGCTCGTTGATGACGCGCAGGAGGTCGTCGTCGTGGATGACGTAGAGATTCGGATTCTCGCCCGCCTTCACAGGCTTTGTGCTGTCGTCCATGCGGACGATGACGCCCTCGCCCTCAAGGGGCACGAGTGCCGCACGGTAGCGCAGCATCTCCCGATCCTGCTCATTCCCCGCCTCGGAGGCGGCTGCCTGCATCTTGCGCAGCTCCTCACCGAGCTCGTCACGCTCGTGCTCCGTCTGAAGCAAACGATCCGAGATCTCCTCGATGCGCTGCTGCGAAAGGCTCGCCTTTCCGTCCTGCGCCGTGCGGAACTGCACGGCAATCATGAAGCCGATCAGGATGCAGACGAGCGCGATCAGCCACCCGCCCTGCCGGAATTGTTTCATTTACTTCCCCTCTGTCACTTTATCCGCTAGTTTGATAAATGGCGCGTCATAGCTGAAGTCGACATACTCGATCGTATGACGCGTGGTCTTCTGATCCTGTAAAAAGTCCTGTGTCAGCCCCGCCTTCTCCGGGATACGCTCGAGGTCTCCGAGACGGATGGGCAGGGCGCTCTTCGTATAAGCGACGACGGCGGACGGCACGGTGATATTGACCTCGGAAATCTCTCCGATATCCGCCGGGTCAATTTTGCCAAGGAATGTAATCACCTTTGCAACCCGCGCATCGGAATTGTCATCCCCGATGTAGAGGTCGCGCAGCTTCACCCCCGTGATGATGGGGATGTCCGCCCCCTTGAGCGTGCGGTAGCTCGCGATCACCTTGCCCTGCCGATCGAAATCCAGATAGCCGTAGTCACAGGCAACGGTCGCAACCGGAATGCGCTCGACAATCTCCATTTCAATCTTATTCGGCAGCTGACGCCGCACAACAGCAGACTCGATGCGCAGATCATGCAGCAGATTCGTCGTCATGGCATCCGTCTTTAGCTCGAAGAGGCGCTGTCCATACTGAATGCGCGCGATCTCACAGAGCTCCGCCTCGTCAAGATGGACGTTGCCGCGCACAACCAGATGCTGAAAGGTGAAGAGCGGTGAGTAGATGAGCGCCGCGATGATCGCAGCGGCGCACAGGAGGTAGAGTGCCCCCTTTAGAACGCGGCGAGACCTCATCGACGGTACCCTGCCATCGCGAGCATCTCCTCGCAGAACTCAGGGAACTCGATACCGACGGCACGCGCGGCGTCAGGCACGAGCGAGATCGCCGTCATGCCCGGCACGGAATTGACCTCGATGGCGTACGGCTCGCCCGCATCGCTCAGCATGACATCGACGCGCGCAACGCCCGCGCAGCCGCACGCATTGAATGCGCGGACGGCCATCTCCTGCACCGCCGCTGTGCACTCTGCGGAGAGCTCAGCAGGAATGAGATGCCGCGAGGCACCCGGCGTGTATTTGCTCGCGTAGTCATAGCGACCCGAGGTGGTCGTGATCTCGATGATCGGGAATGCTTTCCCGCGGGAGGACGTTCCCCAGACGGCAACCGTCAGCTCGCGCCCTTGGATGAACTCCTCCACGAGCACCGTATCTCCGTAGGAGAACGCCTCATCGATGGCAGACTGCAAGTCCTCCTCACGCGTCACGATGTAGACGCCGATGCTCGATCCCTGCTCAGGCGCCTTGACAACGAGCGGCAGATCGAATTCTGCACGCACGCGCTCGGCAGTCTGCGCATCTCTCTCCCCCGCATGAATGCAGAGGAAGCGAGGGGTTGCAATCCCCTCCGCGCGGAAGATGCGCTTCGTCATCATCTTGTCCATCGTGAGCGCAGCAGCGCGCACGCCCGAGCCCGTGTAGGGGATGCCGAGCATGTCAAGCGTGCCCTGCAGAACACCGTCCTCGCCATACTTTCCATGCAGCGCATTGAACACGATTGCAGGATGCAGATTTTGAATCTCCTCGGCAAAGGTGGACGGATTCAGCTCCATGCCGACGGCGGGATAGCCCTTTGACAGCAGTGCCTGCAAGATTTGCCCGCCCGAGCGGCGCGAGACCTCCGCCTCGGTGGAGGGGCCGCCCATGACGACGACGACGGGCGGTTCATTGGAGCCGGCCGTGCCATTTTTGAGTTGCTCGACAAGCGCCTCCCCAACCTCGAGGATATTGCCCGCGCCCATCGTGATGACGAGGTCGCCCGCGCGCACGTGCTGTGCGAGATAACGCTCGAGATCTGCGCGCTCGGGCAGGTAGACTGCGTCCTGCCCCGTCGCCTCTGCGACCTCCTCCATCAGCGTCTCGCCGCTGATGCCGGGGATCGGTGCCTCGCCTGCTGCATAGATGTCGGTCAGGAGGAGCAGATCGGCGGCGGCAAAGCATCCGCCGAACTCCGCGCGCAGGAGCTGCGTCCGCGAGTAGCGATGCGGCTGGAATACGCAGATGAGGCGCGCAGGATTCGTCGCACGCGCCGCTGTCAGCGTCACGGCAATCTCCGTCGGATGGTGGGCATAGTCGTCCACCACCCAGACACCGCGCTCCTTGCCCTTCGTCTGGAAGCGTCGCTTTGCCCCGTGGAAGCCCGCGAGCGCATCCCGAATCTGCACAAAGTCGACACCCGCAAGCCGTGCGACTGCAATGCAGGCAAGCGCATTCAGCACGTTGTGCCGCCCCGGGATATTGAGAGAGACACGCCCCATCTCCGTCCCGCGCTCAAAGACGGTGAAGGAGATCACAGAGCCGTGCGTCTCGATGTCCGCCGCTCGGTAGTCCGCCTCCCTATCGATGGCATAGGAAATCACGCGTCGCTTCGTCTGTGCGGCGATCTGCCGCAGGATCTCATTTTCAAAGCAGAGCACCGCCGTCCCGTCCTCGTCCACCTGATCGACGAATGTGCGGAACGCCTCGATGATCTTCTCCATCGTGCCGTAGTGATCCATGTGATCGTCCTCGACGTTCGTCACAACGGCGACGTGGGGGCGCAGCTTGAGGAAGGAGCCGTCGCTCTCATCTGCCTCGGAGACAAGGTACCGACTCGTGCCGAGCTTCGCATTCGTGCCGAGATCGGGCACCTCGCCGCCGACGATGATGGTCGGCGACACGCCCACGTGGTCAAGGGTCACGCCAATCATGGACGTGGTCGTCGTCTTGCCGTGCGAGCCTGCGACGGCGATGCCGTCGTACTCATTGACGAGCGCCGCGTTAATGTCCGAGCGGTGCAGCTTCGGGATGCGCAGATCCCACGCCGCAATAACCTCGGGGTTGTCGTAGGGAATTGCCGTGGAGACGACGATGGCATCCGCACCGCGCACGTTCTCCGCACGCTGTCCGTCCGTCGAGACGCGCGCACCGAGACGCACGAGCTCCGCAATGATGGGCGAGGTTCCCTGATCGGAGCCGGATACATTGTAGCCGAGCAGGAGGAGAATCTTTGCGAGCGGGCTCATCCCTGCGCCGCCGATGCCGACAAAGTGTATGTTGTGAATCCCCTTCAAATCCTTGAGCAACGTCCTCACCCTTCTCTTTTACAAATCCCCAACGCGAGTGCTGCGATCTCCTCTGCCGCCTCGGGCTTGCCGAGGCGCTTCATCGCCGCCGCCATACCCGCGCGACGCGCATCGTCCGCGAGTAGTCCGCCGAGCGCAGCCTCGAGCGCTGCGCCGCTGACATCGCGGTTGAGGATGACCTCCGCAGCGCCCGCCGCCTCGACAGCGCGCGCGTTCTTCTCCTGATGGTTCTCCGCCGCATACGGGTACGGGATGAGAATCGCGGGCACCCCCCGTGCCGCGAGCTCCGCCAGCCCCGTTGCGCCCGCGCGAAAGACGGCGACATCCGCCATCGCCATTGCCTCAGGCATATTGTAGAGATACGGCAAAACGCGCAGGTTCGGATGATCCTCGAGCCGTACGCCCGCATTCCGTATGCGCGCGAGCGTGTCGCCATGCTCGTCCGCACCCGTCACATGGAGGTACTGCACCTCGCTCTGCTCCGCCGCGTGCGCAATGACCTCGACCATCGCGCGGTTGATTGAGCGCGCCCCACGGCTGCCGCCCGAGACGAGCACCGTCTTTTTCGCGGGATCGAAGCCGAATGCCCGCGCCCCGTCCTCACGCGTCGCCGTCAGCACCTCGGGGCGGATCGGGTTGCCCGTCACATAGGTCTTTTCCTTTGGGAAAACATTCTTTGCGTCCTCCATGCCCACGGCAATCGCCGTTGCAAACTTTGCAAGGATGCGGTTCGTCACGCCTGCAAAGACGTTCTGCTCCTGCACGAGGGTTGGCACGCCCGCAAGGCTCGCCGCGAGGAGGATTGGCCCCGCGACATAGCCGCCCGTCCCGATTGCTACATCGGGCTGAAAGCCGTGCACGATGCCGCGTGCGCGTGACACAGCGAGCAGTGCGCGCCACGCGCGTGAGATATTCTCCAATGAGATTTTTCGCTGAAAACCCGCGAGATCAATCGGAATGAAGTCAATCCCCTCGCGCGGCACGATGTCCGCCTCCAGCCCGTGCGGCGTGCCGACGTAGAGGATGCGTGCAGACGGCTCGCGCTGCTGAATCGCGCGGATGATCGTGAGCGCGGGGTAGATGTGTCCGCCCGTGCCGCCGCCGGATACGATGATATTCATAGCTCGTTCACGATCCTCTTGAAGTCCCGTCCGCGCTCCTCGTAGCCGCCGTACATGTCGAAGCTGGCACATGCGGGAGACAGCAGGACAGTCTGCGGGGCGGAGGCGCGTTCATGCGCAATTCGTACCGCCTCCGCCATATGGTAGCCCGCGCGATGGATCTGCTTCGCCGAGATTCCTGCCTCGAGTGCCGCCGCAGCAAATCGCTCCGTGGCATCGCCGACAAGGATGAGTTCATCCACGCGCGCATGTACAAGTGCCATAAACTCCGTGAGGTCGGTCAGCTTGTCGTCGCCGCCCGCAATCAGAATGATGTGCCCATCGAATGCCTCGAGCGCCTTGATCGCGGAATCCGTATTCGTTGCCTTCGAATCATTGAAGTATCTGACGCCGTCCAACGTCCGCACAAATTCGATACGATGCTCCACGCCCTTGAACGCGCGCAGTACGGGACGCATCTCTGCAGGCGTCACCCCCGCAAAGAACGCCATCGCCGCTGCCGCAAGTGCATTCTCGACATTGTGTCCGCCCGGAATTCCGAGTTCGATTGTCTCAATGAGGACATGCTCCTCGCCGTCCCAGCGGACGACGATCATGCCGTCGGCGCGCACGCATGCGCCCTCTGCGAGTTCCTCACGCCGACTGAAGAAACATACCTGCCCATTGGCACGATCCGCCATCCCGCGCGTATGCGGATCGTCATAGTTCAGCACGAGGAAGTCCTCCGCCGTTTGCGCGGCAAAGAGCTTCTCCTTCATCGCCTGATAGACCTCCATCGAACCGTGGCGGACGATGTGGTCGGGGGTCACATTCAGCTCGGCGACAATCGCAGCGTGAAAATGTGCGGTTGCCTCCATCTGATAGCTCGAGATCTCCGCCGCAATCGCACCGTCTGCGGGGATCTCCTGCGCCACGTCGATGAGCGGCACGCCTATGTTGCCCCCGACGCCAACCGATGCAAAATGCGCGCGCAGCAGCTCGCCGAGCAGAGTCGTCGTTGTGGTCTTGCCGTTCGTCCCCGTGATGGCGTAGATGGGTGCGCGTGCAATCTCTCCCGCCAGCTCCACCTCTGTCGTAACACGGATGCCGCGTGCATGTGCGGCAGTCACGAGCGGGATGCGCTCGGGCACGGCGGGCGAGAGGACGATAAGATCCGTCCCCTCGAGCAGTTCTTCCCTTTGTGCGCCAAAGACGCAGGAGATTCCCTGCGCCCGCAAATCTTCAATATGTTTCTGCGTCAGTGCATCTTTTTCCGCATCTGCCTCGTCCTTCGCATCGGAGAGCGTCACGCGCGCGCCCGCTGCCGCGAGGTATCGCGCCGCCGCAAAGCCGCTGATGCCCGCCCCGATGACGAGTGCAGACTGATTTTGATAGGACAATTCCCTGTGTCCCCCTTATTGGAATTATGATATGAGTACAAGAGTCCACGCGAGTATAGCACCCACTGCGCCGACTGCCCAGAACGTATAGACCACGCGCGTCTCGCTCCATCCACCGAGCTCGAAGTGGTGATGAATCGGACTCATGCGAAAGATCCGCTTGCCACGCGTCTGGAACGAGATGACCTGCAGGATCACGGACAGCGCCTCGCAAAAGAAGACGAAGCCCACGATGGGCAGGAGCATCTCCGTATGCGAGAGGATTGCAATGCCCGCGAGCGCTCCGCCGAGTGCAAGCGAACCTGTATCTCCCATGAAGATTCTCGCCGGATGATGATTATACCACAAAAAACCGACCGTTGCACCAATTATCGCCGCAGAGAACGTCATGAGACCGCTGTCGACAGAATACAGGAGCGCCGCATAGAAGAGCGCTGCCACGGCAACTGTACCCGAGGCAAGCCCGTCGAGCCCGTCCGTCAGATTGACCGCGTTCGACGTGCCGACGAGCACGAATACGACGAGGACATAGTACAGCGCGCCGATGTCGAGTGTTTCACCGAGGATTGGCATCCACACGCTCGTATCGTGTCCGAGGAGTGCACGCCCGATTAGGATGGTGACAAGGGAGATGAAGATCTGCCCGAGCAGCTTCTGGTAGGCGCGCAGCCCGAGGTTGCGCTTCTTGACCACCTTGATATAGTCGTCCGCAAAGCCGAGCAGGAAATGCCCAAGAAAGATGAAGAGCACGAGCAGGGTCGTCACCGTGAACGGCGCAAAAAGGAGAGTCGAGACCGTCACGGCGAGCACGATCATCACGCCGCCCATCGTCGGTGTGCCGCTCTTTTTCTGATGGCTCGCGGGTCCCTCCTCGCGAATGCTCTGTCCGTATTTCAGACGGTGTAGGAATGGGAGGAAGTATACGCCGCTGAACAGCACAATGGCAAGCGATGTCACGACGGTCACAAGAGCACGCAGCTGCGGAGAAAGAAAATCTACGAGATGTTCCATCAGTGCCCCGCTTCCTTGCCCGTCAAAAGTCCAATGATCTCTTCCATCTTCATCCCGCGCGACCCCTTGAAGAGGACAGTGTCACCATCCGCAAGCAGATTCTTTAGCACGTCAGCCGCCTCCGCATGCGTCTCCGCGTGATGCACGGTGCAGCCTGCTCCCTCTGCTTCCTCGTGCATCCATCGCGCCTGCGGTCCGTAGGTCACGAGTGCCGCAAACCCCAGCTCTGCAACTCTTTTTCCGATATCCCGATGCGCCTCCTCAGCGGCTGCACCGAGTTCGAGCATATCGCCGAGCACGGCAATCTTGCGCCCCGCATAGAGCGCCGCCGTCGTCTCAATGGCTGCGCGCATGGACGAGGGGCTCGCGTTGTAGGCATCGTTGATGAACCGCCACGCGCCGACCTCATGCACTTCGTAGCGCATTTTGGACGCGGCGAGATGCGAAAGCCCCATTTGCATCTCCTGGGGTGTGAGCCCGATCACAAAGCCCGCCGCGAGCGCTGCGAGGGCGTTGCTGACATTGTGTCTGCCCGCAAGCGGAATGCTGTAGTCGTGCCGCTCGTTCGCCCACGTCACCATGAACTGCGAGCCGTCTGCTGCACAGCGCAGCGCCTCGGCGCGCACGTCCGCATCCGCAGAGATGCCATAGGTCAGGACACGCACGCCCTCCGCTGCGCGTGCACGCATTGCGGCGACGCGTGCGTCATCTGCATTGAGGATGACCGTCCCCCCCGCAGGGATTGCCTCCACGAGCTCTGCCTTTGCCTTTGCAATATTCTCAATGGAGCCTAGCAGCTCCATATGCACCTCACAGACATTCGTCACAATGCCGACGTTCGGCGCGGCGACGGGAGCGAGCGCCGCGATCTGTCCCATGCCGCGCATACCGATCTCCACCACAGCGGCGGTATCCTCCGCCGTGATGCCGAGCAGCGTGAGAGGCAATCCGACCTCGTTGTTGTAGTTCGCTTCAGTGCGGCAGACCGCGCCGCGCCCCGAGAGCACGGCGGCGGTCAGATCCTTTGTCGTCGTCTTGCCGTTCGAACCCGTGATTGCAACAACGGGAATATCGAACTTTATGCGCCACGCGTGCGCGATTGCCTGATACGCCGTAAGTGTGTCCGCCACCGTGAGGACAGCGCCCTTTGCCTTTTTAAGTGCCTTCTGTACGGGGTCGGAAATCGGCTCCGCGATGAGCACCGCCGCTGCCCCCTTATTGAGCGCATCTGCTGCAAAATCCGCGCCGTCAAAGTTCTCGCCGTGCAGTGCGATAAAGAGGTCTCCATCCGAAATCTTCCGCGTGTCGGTTGTGATATGCGGAATGACGACATTCCCCGCGAGTTTCCCACTGTGCAGCTGTGCGCCTGTCGCCGCACGCAGCTCGTCCCATGTCATCGCCATATCACAGCCCTCCAATTGCTTCGCGTGCCGTCTCGCGGTCGTCAAAATGAATCGTCCCACCCTTTAGGATTTGGTAGTTCTCGTGCCCCTTACCGAGGATGACAACGGTATCTCCCGCCTTTGCCCTACCGATGGCGTGAAAGATTGCCGTGCGCCGATCCACAAGCTTCTCGTAAGGTTTTGCACCAATCACAGGCAGAACGCCCGTCTCCACCTCGTCCAAGATCGCCGCAGGATCCTCCGTGCGCGGATTATCCGAGGTGAGGACGACGATGTCCGCGAGCTCCGCTCCAATTCGCCCCATGATGGGACGCTTCGTCCGATCGCGGTCGCCGCCGCAGCCAAAGACGGCGATGATCCGCCCTGCCGTCACAGCGCGCGCCGTGCGCAGGACATTCTCCATCCCGTCCGGCGTATGCGCATAGTCCACAATGACCGAGAAGTCCTGTCCCGCGCGCACAAGCTCGAAGCGTCCCGGCACGCCCGTGAACGCACAGAGCGCCGCCGCGATATCCGCTGCGGGCATCTTTTCCGCAAGCGCTGCGCCCGTGGCCGCGAGTACGTTGTAGACGTTGAACAATCCCGTGAGGCCGATATGCAGTTTGACAGGTTCTGCCTCTCCATGCACGAGGGTCAGCTCCATGCCGTCCTGCGCGAGGTGCACATCCCGCGCCGTAAGGTCTGCTTTGCTCTCCACGCCGTAGGAGATGACGGGACAGCGCGTATGGGCACGCATCGTCGCACTCGCCGCATCGTCCGCATTGAGCACGGCGGTCTTGCCCGCCTTTGTTCCCGCCTCTGACACGAGGTCGAAGAGGCGCGCCTTTGCCCGCGCGTAGTTCTCCATCGTCTTATGATAGTCAAGGTGATCCTGCGTCAGATTCGTAAACACCGCTGTATCGAACTCGATGCCTGCGACGCGCCCCTGATCGAGAGCATGGGAGGAAACCTCCATGACGACCGTATCCATGCTGCGTGCACGCATCTCCGCGAGCAGCTGCTGCATGACGATGACATCGGGTGTTGTGTTCGCCGTGGGGAACACCTCGTCCTCCATCATAATCTGTATCGTCCCGATCAGACCCACGCGCTTTCCCGCATGTCGGAGAATTGCGCGCACGAGATAGCTCGTCGTTGTCTTGCCATTCGTGCCCGTGATGCCGATGACGCGCATGCTGCGCGCGGGATAGTCGTAGAAATACGGGACAATCACATCCAGCGCCGCCTGTAGATCCTGCACATGGAGGACGCTCAGTCCATCGGGCACATCCACCGTCTCCCGCTCCGTCAAAATGGCGCGAGCTCCCGCCCGCGCCGCATTTGGTATGAAACTGTGTGCGTCCACATGAGCACCGGAGATACAGACAAAGAGAGCCCCCTCTCCAATGCGCCGCGAATCCCGCTCAATGCTCGTAATCTCGGCGTCGCCCCCTAAGAGCCGCGCGCCCGGCAGAAGGTCTGCGAGTTCCTGTAACCGCTTCACCATGCGCCATCATTCCCCTTCATGCGAAAAATACATATTCTGCGGCACCTGCATATGCAGCTGCTCTACGGCAATCGACTCGATCCGCGCGGGTGATTTCAGCTGTGCAATCTCGATCTTGAGCCGCTCATTCTCCTGCTCGAGCTGATCCGCCTTCTGCTGCGTGTCGAGCAGGGTGTAGCCGTTCTTTGCAGCGATGCCGCCGAGCAGCGTCACCACCATCGCGCCGAACGCAATGAGGAAGAAAATCGCACGCAGGCAGTTGCGCAGATTCGTATTGACCTCGCGCCGTACGAGCGGCTCCTTCGGGGGCTCCAGTTCCGGTGTGGGCGCCGCAGGTATCTCGTAGGCATAATCATCTTCTCTGCGTGCCAGCATACGCCCTCACCTCCTTTATCTCTGATAGCTTATAATTTCTCTGCAACGCGCAGCTTTGCGCTCTTTGCGCGCGGATTCGCGGCACATTCGGCGGCACTTGCCGCACGTGCCTTGCCGATCAGCCGCACCTTCGGTGTGTGCCCGCAAATGCAGACCGGTGTTTTCGGCGGGCAGATGCAGCCCTGCGCGAGCTGCTTCAGCGTCTTCTTTACAATGCGATCCTCGAGCGAGTGGAATGTGATAACGGCAAGCCGTCCGCCCGCACTGAGCATATCGACGGCATCCTGCATTGCATCCGCAAGGATCGTCAGCTCCTCGTTGACCTCGATGCGGATTGCCTGAAAGATGCGCTTTGCGGGATGTCCACCCTGCGCGCGCACTGCCTTCGGCACGGCGCGGTCGATCACGGCGACGAGCTCCCCTGTTGTCTCTATAGGATGCTGTGCGCGTTCCTCTATGATGAACTCTGCGATTCGCTTCGCCCAGCGCTCCTCACCGTAGGTGTAGAAGATCTCCGTCAGCGCCTCAGCCGTGTACTCGTTGACAACAGTGCGCGCGCTGTGTGCGGCGCGCCTGTCCATGCGCATATCGAGTGGCGCGTCCTGCATATAGGAGAAGCCGCGTTCCGCCGTATCGATCTGCGGGGACGAAATACCGAGATCGAAAAGAATCCCATCGACGGATGAAATGCCCTCGCGCTCGAGAATTGCCCGCAGATTGCGGAAATTATCATGGACAAGCGTGACTCCACACTTCACCGCTGCAAGACGCTCCTGTGCGGCGTCAATCGCCACTTCGTCCTGATCGATGCCGATCAGCCGCCCCTTGGACGATAGCTGCGCCGCAATGTGTCCCGCGTGCCCCGCACCGCCGAGCGTGCAGTCCACATAGATGCCGTCGGGACGAATGTGCAGAGCCGCCAGCGTCTCCTCGGGCAGAACGCTCACATGATGAAAGTCCGTCATATCGTAATCCCGTAGCCCGCAAGCTGCGTCGAGATCTCCGTGATATTCGGGTCGACCTCACCCGCATAGCGCAGCCACTTCTCCTTATCCCAGACCTCAATGCGCGCATCCGCACCCGTGAGGATGACATCTTGCTTGAGCCCGATGTTCGCGTAGGCACGCAGATTCGCGGGCACGAGGAAACGCCCCTGCTTATCGCATTCGAGCGTGCGCGCCCCCGCGATGAAGAAGCGGGCAAAAGCGCGCGCATTCGGGTCGGCAATCGAGAGCGTGCGCAGCTTTGCCGCGAACTCATCCCATGCCGCCTGTGGGAAAAGGAAAAGACTCCCATCGAGCCCCTTCGTGATGATGAAGGAGACGCCGAGCTCCTGACGGAAATCGGCGGGCAGGATGACGCGACCCTTGGCATCAATGCTGTGGGCGTATTCCCCCATGAACATCCGGCCGCACCACCTTTCCGAATCAGACCTCCACTACGTGACACAAAACGCCACTTTCCACCACTTTTACTAACAGTTATAACAAAAACGCCTTTTTTTTTCAAGAAAACGCGCATTCTCTTTTTTATCTTCAATCCATAGAAAAAGCCTCTCACTCCTTGAAATAAAAGGAGTAGAGGCTTTTCGCATGTATGTAAGTAAAAATATAAAAAGGACATATCTCCTAGGTGAAAATATGTCCCTAAAACTCTATATTCAGACGAGCTCGTGCGCGATCATATACTCTGCAATCTGGAGTGCGTTGAGTGCCGCGCCCTTGCGAATCTGGTCGCCGCAGATCCAGAAGTTCAGCGCATTGTCCGTCGACTCGTCACGGCGCAGGCGTCCGATCTCAACGTCGGTCTTGCCCGAGGTGAAGAGCGGCATCGGGTACTCCTGCTGTGACGGATTGTCGCGCAGGATGACGCCTGGGAATGCCGCAAGCGCGGCGCGGGCTGCATCGAGGGAGATCTCGCTCTCGAATTCGACATTGACGGACTCGGCGTGGCTGCGGTAGACGGGCACGCGCACGGTGGTCGCCGTGATGCGCAGACTGTCGTCCTCCATGATCTTCTTCGTCTCGTCGATCATCTTCATCTCCTCTTTCGTGTAGAGGTTGTCCATGAAAACGTCGATCTGCGGGATGAGGTTGAACGCGATCTGATAGTGCTTCGGCAACTTGCCGACGGGCAGGATGTTCGCCTCGGCGTCCTTGCCCGCCGAGAGTGCGGCGACCTGCTCCTCGAGCTCCGCCATGCCCTCTTTGCCCGCACCCGAGACCGCCTGATAGGTGGAGACGACGATGCGGCGGATCTTCGCGAGATCATAGAGCGGCTTCAGCCCCATCACCATGATGATGGTCGAGCAGTTCGGGTTTGCAATGATGCCCTTATGTTTCTTGATCGCCTCGGGGTTGACCTCGGGCACAACGAGCGGCACCTCGGGATCCATGCGGAACGCGCTCGAGTTGTCGATGACGACGGCACCCGCCTTGACGGCGTGGGGCGCGAACTCCTTGCTCGCCGCACCGCCCGCAAAGAGTGCGATGTCGATGCCCGCGAAGGAATCTGCCGTTGTCTCCTCAACGGTGTATTCCTTCCCCATAAATGCGATCTTCTTACCCGCCGAGCGGCTGGATGCGAGGAGGCGCAGCTCCGAGAACGGGAATTTGCGCTCTTCGATGAGGTTGAGGAACTCCTGACCGACGGCGCCCGTTGCGCCGAGAATGGCGACACGATATTTCTTCATGATATACTCCCCTTACAGCAATTTATCCAGTCCGACGGTGAGCGATTTGAGTCCGCGCACCTTCTTTGCGGCGAGCACGACGCCCGGCATGAAGGACTCGCGGTTCAGCGAGTCGTGGCGAATCGTGAGCGTCTGCCCGAGACCGCCGAAGATGACTTCCTGATGCGCGACATAGCCCGGCAGACGGACGCTGTGGATGTGCATGCCCTCGTATTCCGCGCCGCGCGCCCCCGCGATCTTCTCCTCTTCGCCCGGATGTCCCTGTGCGTGCTCTGCACGCACCTCGGCGATCATTGCCGCCGTCTGCACCGCCGTCCCCGAGGGGGCATCCAGCTTGTTGTCGTGGTGAAGTTCGATGATCTCGACCTCGGGCATATACTTCGCCGCCATGCGGCTCATAAGCATCATGAGCACGGCGCCGATTGCAAAATTCGGTGCAATGAATGCGGGTGTATCGTTCTCGTCCGCCGCCGCCCGAATCGCCGCCTTCTGTTCCTCCGTCAGCCCCGTTGTACCGACAACGGGCGAAACCTTGTGGGCAAGAGCAGTCAGCACATTCCCATACACCACGTCAGGACGCGTGAAGTCGATCATCACATCGGGCTGTAGGCGCTTGAGTGCGGCGGCGAGGTCGGTCTCCACGAGCACGCCGTTCTTCGCAGTCCCCGCAAGCTCCCCCGCATCCGCGCCGCCGACGATATCGACCGCACCGACGAGTTCGAGTTCCGCATCGTCAATCACGGCTTTCAGCACCGCGCTCCCCATGCGCCCTGCCGCGCCATTTACCAAAACCTTTGTCAAGGCAATCTCCTCCCAAATTCAATATGCTGCTATTCTAGACCAGAGAATCCCCGTATGTCAAGGAATACAAAATGCGCTGCCGCTTTTCTCCTCAAACCTCCCGCATATGCTCGAATCGCTCACGGTACTGGCGCATGAGGGTCGGCAGGACAAAGGAGAGGGCTGCGGGGTCGTCCATGGTGGCAAGTGCCGCGCGCCGTGCGAGGAGGAGGAGATCCATGTCGGCGAGCACGTCCGCTATCTTGAGATCGCCGAGTCCATGCTGCATCGCGCCGAAGAACTGCCCCGGACCACGCAGATGCAGATCCTCCTCGGCGAGACGGAAGCCGTCGCTCGTCTGCTCGATGACCTGCAGCCGCTCCTGCGATGCCGCGCTCCTGCCCGCAATCAGGATGCAGTAGGAGGCATGGGCGCCTCGCCCGACGCGCCCGCGCAGCTGGTGCAGCTGGGAGAGTCCGAAGCGCTCCGCGTGCTCCACTACGAGGATGCTCGCATTCGGCACGTTGACGCCAACCTCGATGACTGTGGTCGAGACGAGCAGCTTGACGCGGTTCGCGTAGAAGTCGTCCATCACCGCCTCCTTCTCCGCAGACTTCATGCGGCCGTGCAGCAGCCCGCAGGGAATTCCGCGAAAGATGCCATGCGCGAGCTCCTCATAGACCGCCTCCGCCGAGGGCAGATCCGTCTCCTCGCTCGCCTCGATGAGCGGGCAGACGACATATGCCTGACGCCCGCTCTCGATCTCCCTGCGCACGAACGCATAGATCTTTGCGCGCGCCGTCTCATCGCGCAGAAAGGTACGGATGGGCTGCCGCCCCGGCGGCAAATGCTCGATGCGCGAGACATCGAGGTCGCCGTAGACCGTCAGCGTCATTGTGCGTGGAATTGGTGTCGCCGTCATGACGAGCACATCGGGCGTCCGTTCACTCTTCTTCTCGAGTTCCGCGCGCTGCGCTACACCGAAGCGGTGCTGTTCATCCGTCACAACGAGTCCGAGCGCGGCGAACGCTACGTGATCCTGTATCAGTGCATGCGTCCCGACGGCAATGTCCACCTCATGCGCGGCGAGCGCCGCATCCATCGCCGTACGCTCCTTCTTCGTGAGCCGTCCCGAGAGAAAGCCCACGCGCACACCGAGGGGCGTAAGGAGTTCACGCAGATAGTCATAGTGCTGCCGCGCGAGGATCTCCGTCGGTGCCATCATGGCCCCCTGATGGCCGCTCTCCACTGTCTTGACGAGCGCGAGCAGCGCGATTGCCGTCTTGCCCGAGCCGACATCGCCCTGTACGAGACGGCGCATCGGCAGCAGCGACTCCATGTCGCACGTGATTTCTGCCCACACCTTCTCCTGGTCGTCGGTCAGTGCAAAGGGCAGTGCTGCACGGACGCGTTCGACAAGAGCACCGTTCGGATCGTGCGCAATCCCCTCCTGTTCCTCTGCCGTGCGTTTCTTGAGCGCAAGCAGCCCGCACTGAATGAGATAGAGTTCCTCAAAGGCGAGCCGCCGCCGCGCCGTGCGCAGCTCCTCCTCCTCCTTTGGGAAGTGAATATGCCGAAAGGCGCTTCTCCGCCCGATCAGCCGATACTCCTCACGGACGCGCTGCGGCAGATTCTCCTCAAGCTCATCCACCGTCTGTAGAAGAACATATTCCATCATCGCGCGCAGCTGCTTCTGCGTCAATCCCTCCGTCGCCGCATAGACAGGCAGGATGCCAAGATGTTCCCCTGCGTCCTCCTCAGCACCGAGGAGTTCAAACGACGTGATATTCGTGAGGGCAAGCTGCCCGCCGCCGTTATAGGCATAGTCTGCCTTGCCTGTGAGAAGGATGCGCCGCCCCTCGCGCAGCTTCGTCTTGAGGAAGCGCTGGTTGAACCAGACCGCCTGTGCATAGCCCGTCTCATCGCCGAGGAGTGCCGTCAGCACCGTAAAGCCGCGCCGCCGCGCCTGACGCTCCGTCACACGCTGAATGACGGCGAGCACGGTCGCGCGTTCTCCCGCTCGCAGCTGGGCGATGGGTGTCACGCGGCTCTGATCCTCATAGGCGCGCGGATAGTAGGTCAGAAGGTCGTACACGGTCTGAATGCCGAGACGCGCAAATGCCGCCGCCTTTTTCACGCCGACGCCGCGCACCTTATTGATACTGTCCGAGAGTTTCATCGCGCCTCCCTACCTTGATAAAAAAAGCTGCCGCATACACGGCAGCTTTTTCCATAAACAAATACAGCTTAGAGCTTCGGACCTGCAGAAACAAGTTCACGTCCCGCCTCGTTGCCCTCATACTTCTTGAAGTTCTTGATGAAGCGCTCGGCGAGATCGCGTGCCTTCTCATCCCACTCCGTACGGCTTGCGTAGGTGTCGCGCGGGTCGAGAATCTTCGGATCGACGCCCGGCAGCTCCGTCGGCACCTCGAAGTCGAAGTACGGAATCTTCTTCGTCGGTGCGCTGTCGATCGAGCCGTCCTGAATCGCGTGGATGATGCCGCGCGTATCCTGGATCGAGATGCGCTTGCCCGTGCCGTTCCAGCCCGTGTTCACGAGATAGGCGCGCGAGCCGTGCTCCTCCATCTTGCGCACGAGTTCATCCGCATACTTCGTCGGATGCAGCTCGAGGAACGCCTGACCAAAGCATGCCGAGAACGTCGGGGTCGGCTCCGTGATGCCGCGCTCCGTGCCCGCGAGCTTCGAGGTGAAGCCCGAGAGGAAGTAGTACTTCGTCTGCTCCGGCGTCAGGATCGAGACCGGCGGCAGAACGCCGAACGCATCCGCCGAGAGGAAGATGACGTGCTTTGCGTGCGGGCCTGCAGACTTGTCCGCAACATGGCCGAGCACGATGTTCTCAATGTGGTTGATGGGGTACGATACGCGTGTGTTCTCCGTGACCGTCTTGTCGGCGAAGTCCACATGTCCCGCAAGGTCGACCGTGACGTTCTCGAGGAGCGCGTTGCGGCGAATCGCCTGATAGATGTCCGGCTCCGCCTCGGGGTCGAGGTTGATGACCTTTGCATAGCAGCCGCCCTCGTAGTTGAAGATCCCCTCATCGTCCCAGCCGTGCTCATCATCGCCGATGAGGAGACGTGCGCTGTCAGTCGAGAGCGTCGTCTTGCCCGTGCCGGAGAGACCGAAGAACAGCGTCGTATTCTGCCCCTCTTTGTCCGTATTTGCCGAGCAGTGCATGGAGGCAATGCCCTTGAGGGGGAGATAGTAGTTCATCATCGAGAACATACCCTTTTTCATCTCGCCGCCGTACCATGTGTTGACGATGACCTGCTCACGGCTCGTGAGGTTGAACATGACCGCTGTCTCGGAGTTGAGACCGAGATCGCCGAAGTGCATGACGCGTGCCTTTGCAGCATTATAGACCACGAAGTCGGGCTTGAACTCGGCAAGCTCCTTTTCCGTCGGGCGGATGAACATATTCGTGACGAAATGCGCCTGCCACGGAACCTCCGTAATAAAGCGCACTGCCATGCGTGTATTGACATTCGCGCCGCAGAACGCATCGACGACGAAGAGACGCTTGTTGCACAGCTCACGAATCGCAATGTCGCGCACCGCATTCCATGCCTTCTGGCTCGCACGATGGTTGTCATTCTTGTACTCGTCGGAGGTCCACCAGACCGTATCGCGCGACGTATCATCATCCACGATGTACTTATCCTTCGGCGAACGTCCCGTGTAGATGCCCGTCATAACGTTGACAGCATCCTTCATCTCCGTCACCTGTCCGCGCTCATACCCTTCGAGATCGGGACGCAGCTCCTCACGGAAGAGCTGGTCATAATCGGGGTTGTGAACGATTTCCGTCGTTCCCGTGATTCCGTACTGTGTGAGATCAAGCGTTGCCATGTGATAACCTCTTTCCCCAAAATAAAAATTTGGTTGGTATAGATCTGAAGCAAAAAGCATGCCTCATTATCATAATATAATTAACGTATATAAAATTCTTCACGTACTCCGGAAATCCTCCTTTACTATGAAAATTTTATTGTTTTCCTGTTTTTTCTTATGCACGCGCGAACGTCAGCACCGCTGCCGGCATCCCATCTTTCTCACAGACGCCCTCGTGCAGCACCGCTGCCGTATGCAGCGCGGCGAGGTGCACAGGGATCTCCATCCCGCTCCGCGCATGCAGGCGCTCCATCTGCGCAAATTCGTCCAGCTCCGCCACGTTTTCGCCGAGTGCATGAAGGACGCTCGCGCCGAATTTGTACGGGCTCGCCGTCGAGAGCACGACCATCGGACGCCTGTCGTCCGTCTCACGCCGATAGTCCTCTGCCGCCCGATAGGCAACCGCTGTATGCGTGTCGAGCGTATATTGCGTGCGCTCGTACACCGCGCGGATCTCCTCCTCGGTTGCACGATCATCGGCAAACGCCGCCCAGAAATGCTCCTGCAGCGCGGGAAGGAGGCGGCTCGCATCGTATTTTCCGACCTCTGCGAGATCCTGCATCCATGCGGCGACCTGCCCCGTGTCCTCCGTCAGATGATAGAGCAGACGCTCGAGATTGCTCGAGACGAGGATGTCCATCGACGGCGACATCGTCTGATAGAAGTCGCGCTTGCGGTCATAGATGCCCGTCTGCAGGAAGTCCGTGAGCACATTGTTCGCATTCGACGCGCAGACGAGCTTTCCGACGGGCAACCCCATGCGCTTTGCGTAGTAACCCGCGAGGATGTTGCCGAAGTTCCCCGTCGGCACGGTGAAGTTCACGGGATCACCCGTCTCGATTTTCCCATCGGCAAGGAGGTCGGCATATGCGCTGAAATAGTAGACAATCTGCGGCACGAGGCGCCCCCAGTTGATCGAGTTCGCGGAGGAGAGCTTCGTATGGAGCGCGGCAAGTTCCTTCGCCATCGCAGCATCGCCGAAGATTTCCTTCACGCCGCGCTGTGCATCGTCAAAGTTGCCGCGCACCGCCACGACGGAGACATTCGCGCCCTCCTGCGTCACCATCTGGAGGCGCTGCACGGGACTGACGCCGCCGTCGGGGTAGAACACCATGATGCGGATGCCCTCGGCATCCGCAAAGCCATCAAGCGCAGCCTTGCCCGTATCTCCCGAGGTTGCAACGAGGATGAGGATCGTGTCCTGCTCCCCCGTCTTTGAGCGCGCTGTACTCATGAGCTGCGGCAGGAGCTGCAGTGCCATGTCCTTGAACGCACTCGTCGGGCCGTGCCACAGCTCGAGCACCTCGAGATCGCCGACCGCACGCACGGGCGCACGCCGCACATCGTCAAACGTATGCCCGTAGGCGCGGCTGACGCAGCCCTTCACCACCTCCTCCGTATAGTCCGTCAGATAGAGGCGAAGGATGCGCACGGCGCGCTCCTCATACGAGAGATCGCGGAGCGCCTCGATCTCGGGGAGCGTCATCTGCGGGAACGAGGCGGGCACGAAGAGTCCGCCGTCCGAGGCAAGCCCCTTGAGGATTGCCTCTGCCGAGGAGACGCGTTCCGTTGCTCCGCGCGTGCTGAAATAGTCCATTGTATACATCCTTTCCCGATTCATCTGTGTTATAATACTATGTCGTACGGTTCGGCGCGCCGTCAGCGGATGAGATGCGCCGTGACCGCCTGTGCCGCACGGATCAGATCCGACGGCGCGAGGGCAAGCTGCTCACCGCGCCGCCCTGCACTCACGCAGATGCGGGCGTGCTGCACGATGCTCTCGTCACAGTACACGGGGTAGGGTTTTTTCGCCCCCAGCGGGGAGCAGCCCCCGCGCACATATCCCGTGAGATCGAAAACCTCCTTGAGGTGAACCATCTCCGCGCGCTTATTCCCCGACGCCGCAGCTGCCGCCTTGAGGTCGAGCTCCGCGCCGCCCGGAATGACCGCCATAAAGATACCCGTGCGGTCTCCACGCACAACGAGCGTCTTATAGAGCTGCGCCAAGGGAATCCCCGTCACTTCCGCCACATGGATCGCCGAGAGATCGCTCTCGTCGACGGGGTAGGTCAGGAGCTCATAGGATATGCCGAGGCGGTCGAGGATGCGCGCCGCATTTGTCTTCTGGATTTTCTTCTTTGCCATATACTCACCAGATGAGATTATACCATCACGGCGGGATAAAAGGAAGCTCGAAAGGAAGCATGAACATGAAAATTGCACTGATTTCAATGGAGGTCGTCCCCGGCCGCCCCGATCTGAACGCCGCATCCATGCGCAGGAAAATAGCGGAGGCAAAGACGGCGGGCGCCGATCTTGCCCTCTTCCCCGCACTCAGTCTCTCGGGGCTCTTCCTCGGAAATGTTTGGAAACAGCCCGCATTTCTACGCGACTGCACCGCCTACGCCGAGGAGATTGCCGCCACAGCAGACGGCATCACCGTCCTGTTCGGCAATGGGGCGGCAGATGACGGCTGCACGGGCGTGCGCCGCACACTCATGGAGGCGCGGGACGGCGTACTACGTGAGGTCGCACACAGTCCGCTCCACGGGGCGGGCACGCATTTCTCCCCGCTCCTCTACGAGCTACCGAACGAGGACATCATCCTCGCCGCCGACGCGAGCCCCTTCCCTGTCTGCTTTGACGTGCGTGCACTCGCAGATACGGCGCGCGAAAAGCGGAAGCACATCTTCTATGTCAATGCGCTCGGACTTCAGGACAAGGGCAAGACCATCTACACCTTCGCCGGCAGGGCGCAGGTATTCAGCGCAGACGGCATGCGCGTCCTTATGTCGCCCGCCTACACGGAAGGGATGACCGTCGTCGATACAGAGTCAATGCCCGCTCCGCTCACAGCGGCGAAGGAAGCCCCCATTGCACCGAAGTACCGCATGCTGCGCTACGCCGTGCAAAAATTCCTCGAGCGCATCCATATGGAGCGCGTTGTCATCGGCATCTCGGGCGGTATCGACTCCGCCGTTGCCGCCGCGCTCTACGTCGATGCCATCGGCGCAGACAAAGTGTTGCTCGTCAACATGCCGAGTCAGTTCAACTCTGCAACAACGAAGGGGCTCGCGGCGCAGCTCGCCGAGAACCTCGGCTGCCGCCACATGATCGTGCCCATCGAGGAGAGCGTCGCACACACCGTGCAGCAGCTCACCGCAGTTCCCATCATGGGCACAGCGGCGCAGGCAGCCGAGCACCTCACGATCTCCTCCTTCGTGCGCGAGAATATGCAGGCGCGTGACCGCAGCGGGCGCGTCCTCTCCGCCGTCGCAGCTACGTGGGGCGCAGGATTCACCTGCAACGCAAACAAGGCGGAGTCCACCGTCGGCTATGCAACCCTCTATGGCGATCAGGCGGGCTTCCTCTCCGCGCTTGCCGACCTCTGGAAGCACGAAGTGTATGCACTCGCACGCTATCTGAACACGGAGATCTACAAGCGCGAGGTCGTGCCGCAGGGCATCATCGACATCGTACCGAGTGCCGAGCTCTCCGACGCACAGAACGTCGACGAGGGCAAGGGCGACCCCATCCGCTATCCCTATCACGACTACCTCTTCCGCGCATTCGCCGAAGAGAACCGCATTCCCGAAGACATCCTGGCTCACTATGCGGACGGAGACCTCGAGGAGTATATCGGCTGCGCGGCGGGGCTCGTCGCGGATTATTTCCCGACGGCGGAGGAATTTATCGTCGACCTCGAACGCTGGTGGGGACTCTATACAGGCATGGCGGTTGCAAAGCGCATCCAGTCGCCGCCGCTCCTCTCGACGAGCGGGCGCGCTTACGGCAGTGATCATCCCGAGTCCCAGATCGACGCGTATGAGACAATCCGCTATCGTGCACTGAAAAAGCAGCTGCTCAAAAAATAAAAATTCATAGGAGCTGTGTGCGAAACTTTCCGCTTCGTACACAGCTCTTTTTTGTTCGATCCTCAATTTTTCATCATTGAGAAATTTTCTCATTTACAAGACGGAATTTTTGTGTTATTCTCAATACAAATGAAAGGACGGTGTCTCTATGAACATCCGAAAAAATTATCCACGAACGCTGCTGCTCACCCTTGTACTCGCCATCACGGCACTCCTTGCCGTTGGCTGCGGCGGAGGCAGCGGCGGCAACGGCAAGGCTGCCGATACGAAGAAGACCGTCACGGTCACAACCTCGTTCCTGCAGGATATGACGAAGCAGCTCGCGGGCGACTACGTGAACATCGAGCTGATTATCCCTGCGGGCGAGGATCCGCATCTCTACGTTGCGCAGCCCGCCGACCTCGAGAAGATCAAGAAAGCGGATCTCCTCCTCTATCACGGTCTGCACTTCGAGGGCAAGATGGCAGAGGTGCTGGAGAAGAAGGGCGCCGCCGTGACAAAGAATTTCGCGGATGCGAACATCAACTACATGGAGGAGGACGGCAAGCGCATTGTCGACCCGCATTTCTGGTTTGATGTCGCCCTCTACAAGCAGGCAACCGAGGAGGCTGCTGCTCAGCTCATCAAACTCCTGCCCGAGCACGAGAAGGAGATTCAGGAGAATCTGAAGAAATATCTCGCAGACCTCGACGCTCTGGACAAGGAAATCACGGAGAAAATCGCCCAGATTCCCGAGAATCAGCGCAATCTCGTGACGCCGCACGATGCGTTCAACTATTTCTCGCATCGCTACCACGTCAATGTCATTGCGCCACAGGGTGTCAGCACGGACTCCGAGGTCGCAAATGCCGACATCGAGAAGACGGCGAACTACATTGTCGATCACAAGGTCAAGGCGGTGTTTGCCGAAAGCACGACGAATCCCGAGCGTATGAAGAAGCTGCAGGAGGTCTGCAAGACAAAGGGCTTTGATGTGGAGATTGTCGGCGGCGAGGGCAATGAACTCTTCTCCGACTCACTCGCACCAGAGGGACAGAAAGGCGATACGTATATCACAATGTACCGCAGCAATATCGATCTGATTGTTTCACATTTGAAGTAGGCTCGCCTTAGGTGAAAAGCTTCCCCCGTCGAAACGGGGGAAGTGGCGAGCGCAGCGAGCCGAAAGGGGCGCCTTGAACGATCAGCAGCAACATTTACATAAAGGGAAGATACTATGAGCGAGGTGATACTCAATGCAACAAAACAGCGTCATACACGTCGAGGATTTGACAATGGCATACCGCGAGACACCCGTGCTCTGGGACATCGACCTCGATGTTCCGGCGTATGTGCGCTGCGCGGTTGTGGGGCCGAACGGCGCTGGAAAGTCCACCCTCCTCAAGGGCATCCTCGGCCTCTTAAAGCCCGTCTCCGGCGCCGTGCGCCTCTGGGGGAAGCCCCTCGCTGCCGTACACAAGCAGATTGCCTACGTGCCGCAGCGCGGGTCTGTCCACTGGGACTTCCCGACTACGGTCTTCGATGTCGTGCTTATGGGACGCTATGCGCATCTCGGGCTGATTAAGCGCCCCGGCAAGGAGGATCGCGCGCTGGCGATGGATGCACTCGACAAGATGAAGATGGCGGACTTCGCTGACCGTCAGATCTCGGAGCTCTCAGGGGGACAGAAGCAGCGTGTCTTCATCGCGCGGGCACTCGCGCAGGACGCGCAGCTCTACATCATGGACGAGCCGCTTGCGGGCGTCGATGAGACGACGGAGCGGATCATCATGGACAAATTCATGGATCTGCAGCGCGAGAAGCGCACAGTCATCGCCGTCCATCACGATCTCAGCACGCTCGATGCGTATTTTGACTACCTCGTCGTACTGAACCGCACGGTGAAGGCGTCGGACTACCTCGCCAATCTGGACAAGGAGGCGGCGCTTGCGCTCGCCTATCGGCTGAAGGAGTGACGGCGATGGACATCCTGATGAACTACACCTTCCAGATCGTCGCGCTCGGCAGCGTCATCCTCGCCGTCACGGCGGGTCCCGTCGGCGCGTTCAGCGTCTACAAGGGGCAGAGCCTCATCGGCGACGCCATCGGACACTCGACCTTCCCCGGCATCATCCTCGCCTATATGGCATTCGCCACACGCAGCCCCGTCGTGCTCCTCATGGGCGCAATCGCAGCGGGTGCGGCAAGCTACGCCCTCATCCAGCTCGCGCACAGGGACAAGAGGCTCGGACTCGACGCAAATCTTGCAATCTTTCTCTCGGGCTTCTTTGGTCTTGGCATGGCGCTCAAGAGCTTCATCCAGGGCAACCCCGACTATGCGGGGGCATCACAGGCGGGTCTTGGCACCTACATCTTTGGACAGGCAGCGTATATGCTCGAGGTCGACGTCCTCCTCATCTCTGCCGTCTCTGCCGTCTGCCTCACGCTCCTCCTGCTCTTTTACAAGGAGCTGAAACTCTTCGTCTTTGACGCAGAGTACGCAGAGGTCGTCGGGCTGCCCTGCCGTCTGCTGCACATCCTGCTGCTCGTCATGACGATTGCCGTCATCGGTATCGGGATTAAAGCCGTGGGAGCAATCCTTATCAGCTCCTTCCTCATCATCCCGTGCGTCGCAGCAAATCAGTGGTCGAACAACTTTGCGCGCGTCCTCGTTCTGAGCAGCCTCATCGGTGCGGTCTCTGCGCTCGTCGGCACCTACATCAGCACGCTTGAGCAGGGCATGTCGACGGGGCCGTCCATCATCCTCGTCGCCTCCCTCATCGCTTTTTTCTCGATACTCTTCGGGACAAAGGGGATTCTCGGCAGGGTTTTGAAACGGAGGGCACGCAATGGATGACGCACTCCTCGTACTGCTCCTGACGGCTGCTGCATGCGCACCGCTCGGTGTCTTCCTGATCCTGCGCCGCCTCTCCATGATGGCGGACGCCATCAGTCACACGGTGCTGCTCGGCATCGTGCTCGCCTTCTTCCTCACGCATGACCTTGGCTCGCCGTGGCTGCTCTTCGGTGCGGCACTCATGGGCGTTATCACCGTCTCGCTCGTCGAGCTCCTCGGCAAGACGAACCTCGTCAAATATGACGATGCCATCGGCGTCATCTTCCCGCTGCTCTTCGCGCTTGCCGTCATCCTCATCAGCAAATATGCGGGCAACGCCCATCTCGACACGGACATGGTGCTCATGGGCGAGGTCATCTATGCGGGACTGAACACAGTGGAGATCGGCGGCGTGGAGGTCGCCGCCTCTTCGATTAAGATGGGCGGACTGCTCCTCGTCATCGCCGCATTTATCGCGGTGTTTTACAAGGAGCTGAAGGTCTCCACCTTTGACGGCGAGTATGCGCAGATCATCGGCATACCGACGGGCATCCTCTTCTACGCCTTCATGTCGCTCACCTCGCTCACGACGGTTGCGGCATTCGACGCAGTCGGTGCGATTCTCGTCATCTCGTTCTTTATCGCCCCCGGGGCGACTGCACTGCTCTTTACGAAGCATCTGTCTCACACGCTGCTCCTTGCCCTCCTCATCGCAGTTGTGAACGCTGTCATCGGCTACGCGTTCGCCGTGCATATGAACGCCTCGATCGCGGGGCTGTGCGCCGTCATGAATATGCTCGTCTATCTCGGCGCGCTCCTCACAGGGCCGAAGGGCGCAGTCACCTCCTACATCCGCCGCCTACAGAGCGTGCGGCAGATGCAGCGCGACCTCTTCCTCCTGCATATCGGCAGACATACCGCCGAGTGCAAGGAGAGCGCAGAGAATGACGCAGGCGAGATCGGCAACCATCTGAAATGGAATGAGAACAAGGTGCGCCGCGTCAGCCGCGAGCTGATCGACCGCCATCTGCTCGCACGCGAGGGCAGTTATTACCTGCTCACGGAGGCGGGCGCGGCGGCATACACAGCGCTCTGCAAGAGGTACTATATCTGAAATACGCGAAAAGACCGTTGGTCAGGCTGTCTGCCTATCCAACGGTCTTTTCCTGTAGAGTTATCGCATAAAGTAGGAGACGCCTGACTCGAAGATCATCTGGTTCATCTCGCCAGGCACGTTCTTGCCGATGTTCTCGCCGATGCGCTCTGCGTGCGCCATGCGCCCGTAGATGCGCCCGTCGGGGCTCGTGATGCCCTCGATGGCGTTCACAGAGCCGTTCGGATTGTACGGCTGGTCGAGCGTCGGCTCACCCTTCTCATTCACGTACTGGGTCGCAATCTGCCCGCGTATGCGCATATTCGCAACCGTCTTCGCGTCGGCGTAGAACCGCCCCTCGCCGTGCGACACGGCAATCGTATGCGTATCCCCGACGTTCACGCCCGAGAGCCACGGCGAGAGATTCGACGCAACGCGCACGCGCACGGTCTGCGAGACGTGACGTCCGATGTTGTTGTACGTTAGCGTCGGCGAGCTGTCGTCCAGATCGGTAATCTTGCCATACGGCAGCAGCCCGAGCTTCAGCAGCGCTTGGAAGCCGTTGCAGATGCCGAGGATGAGGCCGTCCTGATCGCCCAGGAGACGCTGCACCGCCTCGGCAAGCGCGGGTGCGCGGAACATCGCCGCAATGAATTTCCCCGTGCCGTCCGGCTCGTCCCCGCCGCTGAATCCACCCGGCAGCATGAGAATCTGTGACTTTTGAAGCGTTGCTGCCAGCGCCGTGACAGTCTCCTCCACCGCTCGGGGCGTCAGATTGCGCACAACGAAGATCTCCGGAATTGCCCCCACGCGCTCCCATGCGCGCGCGGAATCGTACTCGCAGTTCGTCCCTGGGAAGACGGGAATGCACACGCGCGGCCGCGCGATCTTCACGGAGCTGCCAACGATCTTCCCCTTCGTATAGGGCGCATACGTCGGACGGTCGATCTGCCGCACGATCTGCGGCACGGTCGTCGGGAAGATCTTCTCAAGAGGTTCCGTAAACGCATCCTTGACATCGGAGAGCACGATCGTGTCAAGATCCGTGATGATGCTCGGCACATCGCGCGTCTTGCCGATCTCAACGGCACCCGTGCCCGCGAGGTTCGCCGCAATGTCAAACGAGGGCGAGACCTCGAGCAGGATTGTCCCATAGAGCGGTTTGAAGAGATCGTCCTGTGGGATAAAGGACGTGAATTTGAAGCCCAAATTGTTGCCGAGACACATCTTCGAGATTGCTGCCGCAATGCCGCCGCGCCCGACGCTCATCGCAGAGAAGACTTTCTTCTCCGCCACAAGCTGATGGATCTTTGCAAAGTTCGTATTCAGCCGTGAGAATACTGGCAGATCCTGCGCATCATGCGGAACGGGAACCATGACAACGGTATTGCCCGGATACTTGAATTCCGGTGAGAGTGCCTCGTTCGCAGGCATGGTCGCTACAGCAAAGGCAACGAGTGTCGGCGGCACGTTCAGATTCTCGAACGTCCCCGACATGGAGTCCTTGCCGCCAATCGCGGGAATCCCCATTTCGTGCTGCGCGCGCAGTGCACCGAGGAGCGCGGCAAACGGCTTGCCCCACTTTTTCGGATCCGTGCCGAGCCGCTCGAAATACTCCTGCAAGGTCAGGCGCACGCGGTCTGCCCTGCCGCCCGTGGCAACAATCTTCGCCACCGCCTCGACAATAGCGTAGACCGCCCCATGGAACGGACTCCACGTGGAGAGGTCAGGATCGAAGCCAAACGCCATTGCAGACGCAGTATTCGTTGTCCCGTGGCGCACGGGGAGCTTTGCGACCATCGCCTCCGATGGCGTCAGCTGGAATTTCCCACCGAACGGCATGAGAACCGATGCAGCGCCAACGGTCGCATCGAACCGCTCCCCTAGCCCTTTCTGACTGCACACGTTGAGATCACGCAGATTCGCGAGCCACATATCCTCGAGCCCACGTCCGACCTGTTTTACCTGTGGAGGCACCTGCTGGAGATAGGGCGCCTTCTCATTCGGCGGATCGACCACGATGCGGACGTGCTGCCTCACGCCGTTTGTCGCGAGGAAACTACGTGCGATTCGTACGATCTCCTTGTCGCGCCACTTCATGACGAGGAGCGGCTCTGCGGTCACGACGGCGACCTCCGTTGCCTCGAGATTTTCCGCATCCGCATGACGCAGAAATGCGGAGACATCCTCGGGCGCAAGCACGACCGCCATGCGCTCCTGCGACTCGGAGATTGCAAGCTCCGTGCCGTCGAGCCCCTCGTATTTCTTCGGGACGGCATCGAGATTGATCGTCAGGCCGTCCGCAAGCTCTCCAATCGCAACGGCAACACCACCCGCACCAAAGTCATTGCAGCGCTTGATCATGCGGCTGACTTCGGAGCTGCGGAAGAGTCGCTGAATCTTGCGCTCCGTCGGCGGGTTGCCCTTCTGCACCTCGGCACCCGAAGTCGTAAGCGACGACTCCGTATGCTGCTTGGAGGAGCCAGTCGCACCGCCAATGCCATCACGCCCCGTGCGTCCGCCGAGAAGGACGATGATATCTCCCGGCACAGGGCACTCGCGCACGACCTGAGCCGCGGGAGCCGCGCCGATGACCGCGCCAATCTCCATGCGCTTTGCGAGGTAGCCCTTATGATAGATCTCGCGTACCTGCCCCGTCGCAAGCCCGATCTGGTTGCCGTAAGAGCTGTAACCCTCCGCCGCACCGAGCGTGATCTTCTTCTGGGGGAGCTTGCCCGCCAGCGTATCCTCGATCGGTGCACGCGGGTCATAGGCGCCCGTCACGCGCATCGCCTGATAGACGTAGGAGCGGCCGGAGAGCGGGTCGCGGATCGCGCCGCCGAGACAGGTTGCAGCCCCGCCGAATGGCTCAATCTCCGTTGGATGGTTATGTGTCTCGTTCTTGAACATGAGGAGCCATTCCTCATCTTTCCCGTTCACATCGACCGTAACGCGGATGCTGCATGCGTTGATCTCCTCGGATTCATCGAGATCGTCAAGCTTCCCCTCCGCACGCAGCGCCTTCATGCCGATGACAGCGATGTCCATCAGTGTCATATCGCGTTGCTTGCCGTCCCTATAGAGCAGCTTGCGGTCATCCATGTAGGTCTGATAGGTCTCAAAGATCGGCATGGAAAAGAAGCCGTTTTCGATATTTACGGCGTCAATCGCCGTGGTGAACGTCGTGTGACGGCAGTGATCCGACCAATAGGTATCAATGACGCGCAGCTCCGTGATCGTCGGCGCACGATGCTCTGTATCGCGGAAATACTGCTGAACGAATGCGAGATCTTCCTCGCTCATCGCAAAGCCATGCTCCTTGTGAAAGCGTTCGAGCTCACTGCGCGAGAGCTGATTGAACTGCGTGAGAACCTCCACGTCCATCGGCAGCACAATGCGGCTCTCGAGCGTCGCAGGTGTTGAAAGCGACGCCTCTCGGCTTTCCACCTTGTTGATCAGATACGCCTTAATCTGCTCAAAAAGGTGGTCATCCACCTTGCCGATCAGAACGATCACGCGCGCCGTGCGCACATCGGGACGCTCCCCCTGTGTCACGAGCTGCACGCACTCCGCCGCCGCGGCTGCCGTCGGGTCAAACTGCCCCGGCAGCGGCTCGATCGCAAATATCCGCGCATCGGAAAAAGACGGCAATACATCCTCATAGACGGTATCCACGGGCGGATCGGCGAAGACAATGTTCCGCACCCGCCTGAATTCCTCGTCGCTCAGTCCCTCTATGTCATAACGTGTGATGATGCGCACGGCGCGCAGATCCGTCAGGCGGAACGTCTCCACCAGATCACTGCAGAGCCGCTGGGCAGGAATATCAAAGAAACCCTGACGCTTCTCCACAAAGATTCGTTTGACAGCCATAGGAATCCTCCTTCTCAAACGCTGTTTCCCGTCCTCTATTTTATCGAAACTTAATCAAATATGCAATGATTGTTTCTGCGTGAATACGCGTACACAAAAACGGGTATCCGCAAAGATACCCGTCCCACTATGAAAAACTATTCAACTGCCTTCAGCACATAGATGCGCGAATCAAAGTCTGTGGTCAGTCCGTTCTCTGCATTCGGCTCACCCGCCGTACCGTCCGTCGTAATGAGTCCGTAGTTCATCAGCTCATCACCGTAGCAGCATGCACCGCTGCGGCTGTTCTCGTAGAGCATATCCGGCAGGAGCCCCGCAAGACGTACACGCTCGAAGCGGTAGTTCACACGGTTCAGTGTGCGGTACCAGCCGACGATCGCCGTCTTTTTGTCCGCGCTCACGCTCATCCACACCGTTACATTTCCCTCAAAGGGACTTTGCAGACGGTAGAATGTGCCGAACTGAAGGATCTCACGGTACTCCTTCATAAAGACGACCTGCTCCTTGACCTCGGCGATCTCCTCCGCAGTCAGCTTGTTGAGGTCGAGCTCATAGCCAAACGTCCCGAAGTACGCCGTATTTGCGCGCGTATGCAGCGGCGTCATGCGGTTGACCTGATGGTTCGGCACGACGGAGACATGGCTGCCCATGCTGCTCACGGGGTAGCACATGGATGTTCCGTACTGGATCTTCTGCCGCTCGGACGCATCGGAGTTGTCGCTCGCCCACGTCTGCGGCGCATAGTAGAGCATGCCGGGATCGAAGCGGTTGCCGCCCGAGGCGCAGGACTCAAAGAGCACATGGGGGAAGTTCGATGTCAACCGCTCGTAGAGATCGTAAAGTCCGAGAATGTAGCGATGGAACACCTCGCCCTGCTGGTCGGCGGGCAGCGCGTGCGACCAGCACTCCGTGATGCTGCGGTTCATATCCCATTTCACATAGGAGACCTTGCCGCTCGCGAGAATCGCCTCCATCTGTTCATAAATGTTGTCGACCACATCCTTACGCGAAAAGTCGAGCACGCACTGCGAGCGTCCGAGCGACTTGCGCCGCCCCGGCACGGAGAGCACCCAGTCCGGATGAGCACGATAGAGATCGGAGTCCTCGTTGACCATCTCGAGCTCAACCCAGATGCCGAACTTCATGCCGCGCGCCTCGATCTTCTCCGCGAGTCCGTCGATGCCGTTCGGCAGACGGTCGCGATTGACCGTCCAATCGCCGAGCCCCGCATAGTCGGACGTGCGTGCGCCGAACCAGCCGTCGTCGAGCACAAAGAGTTCGATGCCGCACTCTGCCGCCTTGTCCGCGATCGTGAGCAGCTTCTCCTCCGTAAAGTCGAAATACGTCGCTTCCCAGTTGTTGATGAGGATGGGACGAACCTTCTCACGCCACTGCCCGCGCACAAGACGTTTTTGATAAAGACGATGATAGGTCTGACTCATGCCGTTCAGCCCCTCATCCGACCAGACGAGCACCGCCTCGGGGGTCTGGAACTCCGCACCAGGTTCAAGTTTCCAATCGAAATCCGTGCTGTGGATGCCTGCCTGCAGTCGCGTCACACCGTGGTTGTCGACCTCTGCGAGCATCTCGAAATTGCCGCTGTAGACGAGGGTCATAGCGAGCACCTCGCCCTGCGTTTCTGTCGTTCCCCGCCGCAGGAGTGCCGCAAACGGATTGTACTGCCCCGAGGAGTGCCCGCGGCGGCTGCCGATTGCCGTGATGCCCGTTGCAAGCGGACGGATCTCGACGTGACGCTCACGCGTCCACGCCCCCGTCAGCTCCATCCAGTCGTATTCCGTATCGGGCAGGTCGATCGACATGCTCATGACCTTCTGCAGGTGCAGCACTTCCTGCCCATCGTTGCTATAGCGCACACTGCGCGCAATCGCACCGCCCTCGGCAAAAATTGTATAGAGGAGTTCCGCACGCAGCCCCGTGACCGCATCCTTCACCTCAACGATGAGGGTCTTTGCCTCATCGTCCGACTCCACGTAGGTCGCGGGCAGACCCGCGAGCTTCGGCTTGCCATCCACGATACGATGCGCTGTGTACTGCATATCAAGGATGCGGCTGCCGTTCTCCTGCAATACGTTCAGCGCGGGACGGCGGAAATCCGACGAACCGTAGGTCGGCAGCTCCTGCCGAATCGCATCCAGAGAGTAGTCGCGGCAGTCCGCAAAGACGCACGCCGACATGCCGCGATGGACGCGCTCAAATAGGTGCTCAAAGCCCGTGCGATCGCGCAGCACTTTTCCGTAGTAGAGCGATCCAAGCCCGCCGTGGGGCAGCACCATGAGGATGTAGCTGATGGAATCGTTGAAGAGATGAAAGACCTTACCCCGCTCATGATAGATGATATTCATTGGATATCCCCCTTCGATTGGTTGTTCGTTTTACTCCACACGAAAGCCCGTCGTCTCACGCTCAACCACGGTATTCGCAAGCACGACATTCTCCGTCACGTTCTCCTCGATCTGCTTCAGCATGAGACGTGCCGCCTCCCGCCCGAGATCGCCCATATTCTGATCGATGGTTGTGAGCTGTGGTGCGGTATATTGGCTGAGTGCCGTGTTGTCGTAACCAATCACCGAGATGTCCTGCGGCACGCGCCGCCCCATGCGCTGACAGGCGTTGACCGCCCCCATCGCCATGAGATCGTTGCAGCAGAAGATCGCCGTCGGTTGTAGGTCGAGCATCATATCCATGAGAATGAACATGGTGTTTTCCACCGTCTCGATGCGGTTGCCCTCGCCGACGTTTACAATGTCCTCCGGATGGAACGCCCCGCGCTCCCGCATGATCTCGCGGTAGACCTTCTCCTTGATGCGGTAGGAATCACTGTTCTCGCCCTGCACAAAGAGGATGCGCTCATGCCCATAGTGAAAGAGATGCTCGAGTGCCGCACGCGCCCCGCCGCGCTGATCGCTCGTCACATACGAGATGCCCGCGCGTTCGCGCTCACTGTTGACAAAGACCAGAGGCAGACGCGCCGCCGTGTTCTCGTAGAACTCCGAGACTGCCGTCTCCGTATTCGGACTGACGACGATAACGCCCGAAACATTGCGTGTGATGAAGTCCCGCACACACTCCTCCTCGCGCGCCGCATCGTTCTGCGCACACGCGAGGAGCAGAGAGTACGAGCTCTGCCGCAGATACTCCTCGATGCCGTCGAGCACCTGGGCAAAGAACATATTGTCAAAACTCGGTACGACGACGCCGATGCTCGAAGAACGCTGCGTGTTCAGCTCGCGTGCCTGCAGATTCGGCAGATACTCCAGTTTCTTGATGGCGTTCTCCACCTTGAGCCGCGTCTTTTCACGCACGGGATAGTTCCCGTTCACGACGCGCGAAACCGTCGCCACAGACACCCCCGACGCCTTCGCCACATCAACGATCGTCGCTTTCATTCTCTCTTCTCCCTGTATCATTGTCATGCGATACTCCTAAGCAAACCCTAGTGAAGCAAACGGGAAAAGTACACGTTCTGCCCCCTGCGGATTTCTTTCGTCCAAGCGAAGCGCGTTTAAGAAGTCCGCAGGTATTTAGGCAGATAAGTGTACGACCGTTTGCGTAACGAGGTGTTTGCGAGGAGTACGCAGACATCTACACGCCCGCTATGCTTTCAATCCAGCGGTCGAACGCCGCCATCCCTGCCGCGTCACGCTTGAACACCCCCGCGTGCGTGAGCACCTCCAGGAACACCTTTCCGATCTCGTCGCGCAGAATCCCATCGACATTCCCCTCCGTGACCGACAGATGCGCCGCACGTACCGAGCGATACCAGTCCGCATGTTTTTCGATGTCCGCAATTCCCGCAATGTCCGCCGTTCCCCGCAGCAGCTCCGCACGGATCTGCTCCATCTCCGATTTGAGACGCGCGGGCAGGATCGCCAGCCCCAGCACTTCGATCAGGCCGATGTTCTCCTTCTTGATGTGATGCACCTCCGCGTGCGGGTGGAACAGCCCGAGCGGATGCTCCGCCGTCGTGCGGTTGTTGCGGAACACGAGATCGAACTCATAGTCCGCGCCGCGCCGCCGTGCAATCGGCGTGATCGTATTGTGCGGCGCATCCGTCTCCGCAAGAATGTCCGCGGAGGCATCGCTGTACGTGCGCCATGCCGTGAGAATCGCCGTCGCGAGGTCAATAAGTGCCCCCTTGTCGGAGGACGTGAGCCGCAGCGTCGACATCGGCCACTTCACACGCCCCGCACGCACCTGTGGATAGTTCGCAAAGCGATATTCCTGCTCCACCGCCGCGCGCTCCATCGCAAATGTATAACGCCCGCCCTGATAGTGGTCATGCGAGAGGATCGAGCCACCGACAATCGGAAGGTCTGCATTTGACCCCGCGAAATAGTGCGGGAAGATCTCAAGAAATGCCGTAAGATTCTCGAACGTCTCGCGCGAAATCACCATCGGCACATGATCGCTGTTCAGTACAATGCAGTGCTCGTTGTAGTAGGTATAGGGGGAATACTGTAAAAACCACGGATGTCCCGCGAGATCCAGAGGAATGAGACGATGCGTCTCACGTGCGGGATGGTTCACACGCCCCGCATAGCCCTCGTTCTCGCGGCAGAGCAGACACTTCGGGTAGCCTGCCGCCTTCGCGAGCTTTGCCTTGGCAATGTCACGCGGATCCTTCTCCGGCTTCGAGAGGTTGATCGTCACGTCGAGATCCCCGAACTCCGTCGCCGTTTTCCACGCGATATTCTTGTCGATGCGCGCCTTGCGGATGTAGTTCGAGGCGATGCTCAGCGCATAGTAGTAGTCCGTTGCCTCGCGTGGGGATGTCTCATAGCGCGTGTGGAACTCGTTCACAACCTCGGACGGACGCGGCATCACACAGTCCATGATGCGCGTATCGAAGAGGTCGCGCTCGTCCGTCGTCCCCTCGATCAGCCCTTTCTCCGCAGCGTAGTCGAGCATACACTCCAGAATCGGCGTTGCCGTTTCAAGCGTTTCATCCACCTCTTCGGGCACATATTCCTCAACGTGCAGCACATCAAGGAGGCGGTTCGCCGCATAGACCTCGTCCTCGGGCGCAATCAGCCCCTTTTGACGCGCAAAGTGCAGGAGACGGCTGATTTCATGCTGAATGTCACACATGATGCATCCTCCCTAGTCCTCATACCCGTGCGGATGGCTCTCATGCCACTTCCACGCCGTCCCGATGACCTGCTCCACATCCGTGAACTGCGGCTTCCACCCGAGCACGGTACGCGCTTTCTCGCTCGACGCGATGAGCTGTGCAGGATCGCCCGCGCGGCGTGCGCCGATCTCCACCTTGATGGAGCGTCCCGTCGCCTTTTCCGCCGCCGCAATCATCTCCTTCACCGAGAAGCCCTGCCCGTTGCCGAGGTTGAAGATATCGCTCGCGCCGCCCTTTCTGAGGTATTCGAGCGCAAGCACATGCGCATCCGCGAGATCGACCACATGGATGTAGTCGCGCAGACACGTCCCGTCCGGCGTCGGATAGTCGTCGCCGAACACCGTGATATGATCGCGCCTGCCCGTCGGCACTTGCAGGATAAGCGGAATCAGATGTGTCTCCGTCTTGTGATCCTCGCCAATCGAGCCATCGGGCAGTGCGCCCGCCGCGTTGAAATAGCGCAGAGAAACATAGCGCACGTCGTTCGCGCGGCTCACCCACTTCATCATCTTCTCCATCGTGAGCTTCGTCTCGCCGTAGGTATTCGTCGGGCACGTCTCGTCGTCCTCGTGGATCGGCACGCGCTTCGGCTCGCCGTAGGTCGCCGCCGTCGAGGAGAAGACAATCTTGTCCACGCCGTGCCGCACCATCGCCTCGAGGAGTACCTGCATTCCGTAGACGTTGTTGTTGAAGTAGAGCAGCGGCTTTTCCATGCTCTCGCCGACAAGCGAATTTGCCGCAAAGTGAATGACCGCCTCGATCTTATTCTCCGTGAAAATCTTGTCAAGCACTGCAGCATCACGAATATCGCCCTCGTAAAATTTCGCTGCAGGGTTCAATGCGCCGCGATGCCCCGTCTGCAGATTATCGACAATGACGACCTGCTCGCCCTTTTCGACGAGCGCGTGCACCGCATGGGAGCCGATGTAGCCCGCACCGCCGCAAACCAAGATAGCCATGAGTATGCTCCTTTCACCTTACAGGCGGCGTGCGCCGTCCGCAATATTTGCCACGTAGAAGCTCGGTGCATAGCCGATCTTCGCCGTATACGCCTCTGCAACATTCTTCTCGAATGCGGGGATTGCCTCGTCGCGCACAATGCTGACCGTGCAGCCTGCAAAGCCGCCGCCCGTCATGCGCGAGCCGAGCACGCCCTCCTGCTGCCACGCAAGCTCTGCGAGCGTATCCAGCTCCAGCCCCGTCACCTCGTAGTCGTCGCGCAGGGAGACGTGGGAGTCGTTCATCAGCGCACCGAAACGCTTCACATCGTTTTTCTCAAGTGCCTCCACCGCTTCGAGCGTGCGGCGGTTCTCGTAGACCGCATGGCGTGCGCGTCTGCGCTCGACCTCATCCTCGATTACGGCGGCATTCTCATCGAACTCTGCGTTTGTCAGCTCGCCGAGTGACTTGATCGCCTTCACCTTCTGCAGCGCCTTGAGTGCCGCCTCGCTCTGCATCCGACGCTCGTTGTACGCCGAGGTGACGAGGCTGTGCGCCTTGTTTGTATTCGTGATGACGATGCTGCAGCCCTTGAGGTCGAGCTTGCTGTAGCGGTACGCAAGCGTGTTGCAGTCGAGGAGGATTGCACAATCCTTCTTCCCCATTCCAACCGCGAACTGATCCATGATGCCGCAGTTCATGCCGACAAAGATATTTTCCGCCTTCTGCGCGAGCTTCACGAGTTCCACCATGTCGATGCCAAGCCCGAGTTCGTCGTTCAGGATAACTGCCATCAGCACCTCGATGGATGCGGAGGAGGAGAGGCCCGCTCCGTTCGGCAGATTGCCGTAGAACAGAATGTCAAAGCCGTGCGCCGCCGCGTGACCCGCATCCTCCATCATGCGCACAACGCCGATGGGGTAGTTCGCCCAGCCATAGACATCCGTCTTCACCGCGCCGTGCATGGGGAACTCCACCACGCCCTGCTCCGGCAAATTCATCGAGTAGAGCCGCGACACGCCGTCCGTGCGCGGTGCAACGAGCGCATACGTACCGAGCGAGATCGCGCACGGGAAGACATGTCCGCCGTTGTAGTCCGTATGCTCGCCGATGAGATTCACGCGCCCCGGAGAAAAATACGCGTGTGTGTCCGCCGCACCGAACTTCTCTCGAAACACTTTGTTCATCTCGTCCAATATCGCCATCGTCTGCATCCTCCGTTCATCTTTGGGTAAGCATCAAAATGTAGCCAAGCGAAAGTAAACGTTTTCTTTTCCGTTTTCTATTCTATCTCTTTTTGCAAAAAAACGCAAGAGCTTTTTGAAAACTCCTGCGTTTTTGTTTTTCCTCAAATCCCCTTCAGCGTAAACGCCAAATGCCGCGTTTCGTTTTTCTGCACATACTCTGCAAGCACGGGTGCGCCCCAACTATCGTCTCCGCCCACGCCGCACATCCCTGCCGACGCACGTAGATACGTGTGCTGCGGACGCGGCAGATCGTATGCATGACGCGCATTCTCAAGTTCATGTGGGCTATACGGAAGTGCCGATGCCTCGAACGGCACATCGCCCGCAAGGCGAATCCCATGCCCGCTGCGATCCGTGACCTCGATCCAACGCACACCACGATGATTGCCCGTCTCCTGCGGACGCAGATACGGCTCAACCTCGTCTGCCGCCGTACTCTCATAGATACCGAGCCGCGCACCCTCGCAGCGGTCAATGTAGTTCTCCTTTGGCCCGTACCCATAGAAGCGAATGCGGTCATAGTCCGCAGAGAGCGTAAAGAGCATCGCAAAGTCCGGCATCTCGGGCAGCCCCGCTGCAGCCTCATAGTCGAGTGCAACGCGGAGCGCCCCCGTCACATCCACCGTATAGGTGACGCTGCAGGTTGCTGCAGGAGACGCTGTGAGTGCATAGGTAAAGCGCACAGTGACGCTCTTGGCGCGGCGTTCCTCCTGTCTGCCGAAGAATCCGTCCACCACCGTAGACGCTGCGCCGTCCACGCTGTACTCAATCCGCGTGCAGCGGCGATAGAGACTCGCAAGCTTCCACTGCGCACAATCCGCCATGCGTCCGCTGCCGTAGTCGTTGTCAACAGGCGCACGCCAGAACGACGGCTGCGGCAGTTCCTCGATCAGCTCCCGCCCGCCATAACGATAGGAAACGAGATTGCCCTGTGCACTTGAGAACATAAGGGAGAAACCCGCCCCCTGCACACCGAGATTGATGTCCCCCTGCACCACACGCAGACTTCCATTCTCCGCGAGCGGTGCATAAACGGGTGCGGAAGGACACGCCGCAACGACATCGCGGATCTGCAGTGCGTCACCCGTCCATGCCGGCAGAATCGTCTGCCCAAACGCAACCTCATGCCCCACGTTTGCCCAACGCTCCTCCCGTGCAAGCACGAGAGACGCTGTCAGGACGTGTTCCCCGCTGCCGAATGCGGGTACGGCGCAGGGCACACAGCGCGTTTCTCCCGGCGGTACGGAGGGTGCCGGCATACGCCGCTGCCAGACCGTCTGTCCGTCCACGGCAAGAACAAGCTGCAGCACATAGCAGTCCGCATTTGTAAAGAGGCTCTTGTTCTCGATCTCCACACCATTCCACGAAGGGCGCAGCGTGAAATTCTGATAGTTGAACTTCACATCCTGCAACTTCGCCGTCCCTCGACGGTCGGCAAAGAAAGTGCCGTTGCCGCTGAAGTTGTAGTCCGACGGACGGTCGCCGAAGTCGCCGCCATAGAGAAATACATCCTCACCGTACCGCCCGCGCCGACGAATTGCCTGATCGCCGAAATCCCAGATAAAGCCGCCCTGATAGAGTGGCTCGCGCTCCGTCAGCTCCGTGTACTTGTGCATACCGCCGCAGCTGTTGCCCATCGCGTGCGTATACTCACAGCAGATAAAGGGCTTGTCCCTGTGCTCCTTGAGGAACGCCTCGATGTCCGCCACCTTCGTATACATCTGGCTTTCCATATCGCTCGTTGCGGGATAGCTGCGATCCCAGAAAATCCCCTCGTAGTGCACGAGACGCGTCGGATCGACGCGGCGGAAGTATTCGCTCATCTCGTAGATGTCACGCCCGCCGCAGGACTCGTTTCCGCACGACCAGATGAGGATGCACGGATGGTTCTTGTCCCGCTCGTACATCGACTGTGCGCGGTCAAGCACGGCGGGCAGCCAAGCCTCGTGATCGCCTGGCACGGTATGCTCGTCCTTCGCACACGCGCCATTCTTCATCCACGAGCCGTGCGTCTCAAGATTCGTCTCATCGATGACATAGAGTCCGTAAATATCGCACAGCTCATAGAGACGGCTGCTGTTCGGATAATGTGACGTGCGGATCGCGTTGACATTCGCGCGTTTGAGTGCAATGAGATCCTGCTCAAAGAGCGCGGGGTCCATCGCACGCCCGTGGTCGCAGTCGAACTCGTGGCGGTTGACTCCCTTGAACACAATGCGCTTGCCATTGATCTGCATCAGACCGTCCCTCATGCAGAACTCACGGAAGCCGACACGCACGCGCACGACCTCCTGTAGGAGACCGTCCGCATCATAGACACAGAGAACGGCATGGTAGAGATACGGCTCCTCCGCACTCCACAGATGAACCCCCGTGATGTCCGCCGAAAACTCGTATGCCTCCCCCTCGATATGCTCATTGACTTGCAGCACCTCGGTGCCGTCCGCATCATAGAGATCGAGCAGAACGCCCTTGTCCCCCGCATCGCCGAACGAGAGACGAATGGAGAGCTGACCGTCCGCATAGTTATGAACAGGGATTGCACGGACTTCGATGTCCTCGATGTGCACGGCGGGCTTGGTATAGAGAAGGACATCCCGATAGATTCCCGAGAAGCGCCAGAAGTCCTGATCCTCAAGCCAGCTCGCACTCGTATAGCGGAATACCATCGCCGCCAGCTTGTTCTCGCCCGCCACAAGATACGGTGTCAGATCGAAGTCCGCAGGGGTGCAGCTGTCCTCACTGTAGCCGACGAAATGCCCGTTGAGGAAGAGCGCGAGTGCCGCGTCCACGCCGGCAAAGGAAATGAAAACATTTTCCCAGTCCTTCGGCACGTTGAAATACTTTACATAGCAGCCGACGGGGTTGCTGCGCGTCGGAATCTCCCCCGGCGCGATGCTCTCGTGTCCGTCCCATGGATACGTCGTGTTCGTGTAATGCGGTACACCATGCCCCTCCATCTGGATGTGCGCCGGCACACGGATCGTCTCCCAATCGTGACAATCATAATCCGCCGCCTCGAAGCCCTGCGGGATGAGTGTCGTATTCCGCGCATAAGCAAAATGCCAAATGCCGCCGAGCGTGCGGTAGAACGAGGATACGCCGCGTGCCAGTTCCGCCTCATCACGATAGAAGATATGGTCGCTGTGCGCAGGCAGGCGGTTCTCCGCAAAATACTGCGGGTCTTTCAGTTTCTCAAAATCGAAGCCGCTCATATCAAGACCTCCATTTCTGCAAAGAAAGCGGCCGACACCGACCGCTTCCACAAATGCTGCCACAGGATTACTTATTCATTTCATCCCATTTTTCTTCCAGTTCCTCCACAATGCGTGCATGCTCCGCCTCCGTAAGCGTCACCTTCGCACGATAGAGAATCGTCCCAAGCAGGATGAACACAAACGGCAGTGCAAACATGACGAGCTTGAAGTTGAAGAGGTTCTCCGGCGTGATCGTCGCCGCCGTCGCGCCGCTCGTCATGCCGACCCAGATCGCAGTCAGACCGATCAGCCCGCTTGTAATCGCACCCGCGAGCTTATCCACCAGAGGACGCACGCAGAGGACAAGAGCCTCATCACGATGCCCGAGCTTCAGCTGCCCGTACTCGACTGTATCCGTGATCGTCATGAGCACAACGAGAAAGATCAGCGGCTGCGGCAGAGCAAAGAGACCTGCGGCAAAGAGGGTCATAAGGACGCTCGTGCCCGCCATCGCGTAGAGCACGATGCCAACGAGCATCACGGCAACCGAGCCGAAGAAGAGCCTCCGACGGCTGAACTTCTCCGTCAGCGTCGGGAAGAGAGCCACGGCGAGCAAGCCGATGATAACGTTGATAACGCCGAGGAACGAGAACTGTTTTGCGTCGCCGAGCACATAGATAAAGTAATAGAGGTTGAAATTATTGATGACATTCTGCCCAAGAACAAAAACAAGATACGCAATCGCCACCCAGAGCAGCTGATCATTCTTGATGAGGATCGAGAACACGTCCTTGAACGAGGTCTCCGTCTTGTTCTCGCGCAGCGCGGAATCCTCCTCCTTTGTCCCAAGGCCGAGGATAATCGCGCCGAGGGTTGCGATGCCGCCGCCGATGACCGCAAACGCAAACCAGCCCGCAGAGTCACCCGCACCGCCGTTCTCGTTCAGCGAGAAGTAGAGCACGACGGGCATGACGATCGCCGTGACCAGCTGACCGCCGAACACCGAACCAATACGTGCATAGGTCGCCGTCACCTCACGCTCGCGCGAGTCGAACGAGAGCGCAGGGATCATCGACCAGATGGCAACGTCCTTTGCCGAGTAGAACACATCCATGATGAGGTAGAGGACTGCAAAGAGGACGAGGTAGAGCATCGGATTCGACACCGTCAGCCCGCCCATATCCGTAAATAGGATCGCCAGCGTGATCGCCGCAACGAACGCGCCCACAATGACCCACGGCTTGAACTTGCCCCAGCGTGTCTTGGTCTTGTCGATCGTATTGCCGATGAACGGGTCGAGGAACAGCTCGCCCACGCGCAGGACAAGGATGATCGTCGTCACAATGCCGATCATATAGGCATCGTGCTCATGGTTGTCGGAGTGGAACAGATTGCTCGTGACAAAGATCATAAAGTACGTACCGAGCATAGCATAGAACACATCATGTCCGAAGGTGCCGCAGGAATAAGCGATGCGCGGCCAGAACTTGCTCTTTTTGTCCGACATGGGAAGCCCTCCTCAGCCTTTGACCGTGCGGATGTAGGCAATGATGCCATCCGCAATCTGCGCGAGCGGCGCACGTCCCGCATTCACAACGAGGTCATAGTGTGCGCCGTCGCCCCACTTGCGCCCCGTATAGTAGTCATAGTAGCGCGCGCGTTTCTCGTCCTCGCGATCCATCTCCTTGAGCGTCTTGCCCTCGTAGACCGTACGTCCGCGCTCCTCACGGTAGTCGTCGTCCGCACAGACGAAGATGGAAAACACATCGTCGCGCTTCCGGAGCGCATAGTCCGCGCAGCGTCCGAGGAAGATGCACGGACCGTCATCAGCAAGTTTCCGCACAACGTTTGACTCCGCCATGAACATCCCCTGACTGGACTCGCCCATCGCCATGCCGAACGAGTGGAACGGAATGAAGCGCGATGCAAGCGGCTTCACCGTGTTCTCAAGCTCGAGCAGTTCCTTCTCATGCAGATCGTTGATGCCGAGCTTTGCCGCCGCGAGGTGGACGATCTGGCGATCGTAGAGATGAACGCCCAGCTTCTCGGCGAGAATGTTCGCAAGTTCCCGTCCGCCGCAGCCGTACCGACGGCTGATTGTGAGGATGAATTTCTTCTCCTCCATGTGACTCCCTCCTTCATCATGGGAAACGGATGAGTGTTTCCCATAAACAACTCTTGAAAATGATAAAATGGAAAAGGTTTTTGGAAAAGTAAACGTTTTCTTTCTTACGGTTTTTATTATACGCCATCATTTTCCAAAAAGCAAACGTTTTCTTTTAAACTTTTGATGATAATTACGTGAGTACCATTCAAAATCATCCATATAAAAAGATTGCTGCATGCGTCCCTTACGAGATCCATGCAGCAATCTTTGATATCTGTGTATGGTATGCGCTCAGCCGACCGCCGTCTCGAGTGCGATGCGAATCATGTCGTTGAATGTGGTCTGACGTTCCTCCGCCGTGCATTCCTCGCCCGTGAGGAGGTGATTGCTGACCGTGAAGAGCGCGAGTGCCTGCCGTCCATACTTCGCCGCGAGTGTATAGAGTGCCGCCGCCTCCATCTCGACCGCGAGCACGCCGTACTGACGCAGCTTCGCATTGTCAATCTCCTCATCGTAGAAACGGTCGACGGAGATGACATTGCCAACACGCACGGGGAGGTTCAGCTTCTTTGCATTCTCCACAGCGGCGGAGAGCAACTCGTAGTCCGCAAGCGGCGCATAGTTGATCGCACCGCCGAATATATTGCGGAGCATGGACGAGTCCGTCGTCGCTCCCTGCGCGATGAACACGTCACGCACCTTCACCTTCTCGTGCATGGCGCCGCAGGTGCCGACGCGGATGAGCTTCTGCACGCCGTAGTAGTCCATCAGCTCATTCACATAGATGGAGATCGACGGCATACCCATGCCCGTGCCCTGCACGGAGATCGGAACGCCCTTGTACGTGCCTGTATAGCCGAGGATGTTGCGGATGGATGTGTACTCCTTCGCCCCCTCCAGGAAATTCTCCGCGATGAATTTCGCGCGCAGCGGGTCCCCCGGCAGCAGGATGCGCTCCGCGATCTCGCCCTTTTCGGCGGCAATGTGCAGTGAACTCATGTTGTTTCCTCCTATTGAAATAGATTTGTCGTCCTTATTGTAACGCGGTCATACCATATCATTATTTTCCGTATATCTCGCGAGCTGCGCTGCGGTATCCCGCCCTCCGTATAAAATGCGGATGACGGTCACAATGCAGCTCTCGTGCTTCGGTATGTAGAAAACGAGATAATGGTCGACAGGCATAATGCGAAGACCGCACGTGCGCCACGGCTCACCTTCATAGAGCCGATACCGTTCAGGCATTTCTTCAAGTGCATAGATGTGCTCCTCCAAATGTCGAAAGAGTGCCTCTGCACTACCTATGGCTCGGAGTTCAAATGCGATATACTCATAAATCTCACGCATATCCTCCTTTGCTTGCGCAGAGAGTTCAACGCGATACATCATAGCCCGTACTCCCGCCGCAGTTCAGCAAAGACCTCGCGCGCGGGTCGCGTCCGTCCTGCCTCAATATCGGCATAGCCCTTTTCAAGCTCTCTATTAAGCTCCTCTTCCGACAGCCTGCTCACATCAAGAGAGTGTCTGCGCGGTATTTTCACATCGAACGGAAGCCCCTGCTGCAGGATCACCTGACGATAGAACATATTGATTGCATTGGATGCCGGAATGCCGAGCGCCGCAAGTATCTCCTCTGCCCGTTCCTTAACGTCCGGCTCGACTCTCGCATATAGATTGGCGGATTTTGCTGCCATAATAACGCCCCTCCTTCTTCCTTGCGTAAATCATTCTACTGATATTATATCTGTATGTGCGGACAAGTGCAATACATATTACACTTCCTAAAAAAACAGTCCCGCGCATATAAAACACGCAGAACTGTCCTTGTATTTAGTTCACATAGCCTACCAAAGTCCGATGACCTTCCACCACGCGCCGCCGAGGATGAGCCAGATGGAGACGTTGACGGTGGTGATGATGAAGCCGAGCCGCCACCAATCATTCTGCGATACATAGCCCGCACCGTAGAGGATGGGAGCTGCTCCGCCGCCGTAATGCGTGAGCGGTATCATAATGTTCGACATCGCGGCGAATGCAATGGCAGCGAGCATCGGCGGCGTGCCGACGGCGATGGCAACCGTCAAGAAGGCGGCATACATCGCCCCGATATGCACCGAGACGCTTGCAAATCCATAGTGCGAGTATACGTAGATCAGGATGAGCAGGACGAATGCGAGCGTCCAGCTGATGCCCGCCGATTCGATCATGCTGCCCGCACCCTCCGCAACATATTTGATAAAGCCGCTCTTAGAGAGCGCCGAGGCAAGTGCAATGAGCGAGCCCATCCAGAACATTGTATTCCATGCGCCTTTTTCGTTCAACACATCGTCCCACGTCAGAACATCCGTGAGGAGCATGACGACAACGGCGAGCATGCCGACGGTCGTTGCGCCGATGTGGTGGATCTCGGAGGTCGCCCAGAGGACGAGCGCCCCACAGAATACAACAGCAACGATCTTCTCCACGCCGGACATGACACCCATTTTCGCGAGCTCGTCCGTCGCCATCTGCTTTGCAAGCGGCATCTCCTCAATCTCAGGTGGAAAGAGCTTGTAGAGCAGATAGGGCATGACGATGAGCGAGATCATCCCCGGCACGATGGCGGCAAGCGCCCAGCCGCTCCATGTGATCTGTGTCTCCGTCGCCTTTGCTGCCAGCTCCACGGACAGCGGGTTTCCCGCCATCGCCGTCATGAACATGGCGCAGGTGATGGCATTCGCCTGATACTCGATCTGCATGATGTACGCACCGAAATGGAAATCGTCCCCGTGAGCGCCGCGACCGTTACGCCGATGAATCCCATCGCGCCGATTGCAATGGGCTGAAAGATAAATCCCAAAATGGTCGCCGCAAAGATGGCAAAGATATGCCATGCCGCCGGCGTCAGTCCCTCCGGAATCGGCAGGAACCAGAGGACGAGCGCAACAGCCAGAACGGCAAGGAGTTTCCTGCGCCGCATATCCATTTTATTCACCTCACAAGCAATTCCTTTGAAAAGAACCCGGCTGTGATCCCGCCGGGTTCCCCATCAACACAAATGAAATGGAATTACGGCAGCTCGAATACTTCCTCATGGTGAGCGACCTCGCGAGCTTTACGCGCGCAGCGGAGCGTCTGTACGTCTCACAGCCCGCCGTTACGAACGCGGTACGCAGCCTCGAGGAAGAACTTGGCATACAGCTGCTCGACCGCAGTCAGCGCAAGGTGACGCTCACGGCAGAGGGAAAGATATTCCATCGGCACATTCAGAACATCATGCAGGGCATATCGACAACGCTAAATGAGATCAACGACCTCAAATCCCACAACCGAGGTCATCTCGTGATCGGCGTGACGCCGCTCGCGGGAATCGCATCCACGAGCCGTCTGCTCGCAGAGTTCCGCGCCGCCTACCCCAATATCAACATCTGCTTTGCGGAACACGATGTTGGACAGCTGCTCGAACTGCTGCACGCAGACAAGCTCGACTTTGCCTTTGTGTTTGATCTGACGGAGCAGGAGCGCACGCGTCTAAACGAGCTCCCGCTGCCGCGCGAGGAGCTCATGGTGTGCTGCGCCCGCAGACACGCGCTGAGCCGCAGGAACTCCATCACACTCGCGGAGTTGACAGAGGAGTCCTTCATCCTCATGGAGTCGACCTGTCTTTTTCGCCAAATACTCGTAAAGCATTTCGAGGAAGCAGACAGTATGCCGCCCGTCTGCATGGAAATTGCACAGGTGCAGCTGCTCAAGTCGCTCGTTGCCGAGAATGCGGGCATCTCCATCCTGCCCGAGAGCCTCATCGAGCACGACGGAAATCTCAGCGCCGTCCCACTCACACCGTCGATCTACCTGCATCCGAGTGTCGTATACAAGACAGACAAGCTGCTCTCCCATGCGGCACAGGCATTTGAAGAAATGGCACGGAAAGGAGCGCAATCATGAATGTGAAAATCGCAGCCGTCGGCAGCAGCTCCCTCATCGCAGAGGAAATCCGTGATATTGCGCGTGCCCTGCTGAGCGAACGTCTCCCCGTCATCCTCCGCCGCACGGAGGAGATCACAGATGATCGGAGCGCCGATCTCTATCTGTGCGCACGCACCCAGTACGATCATCTCTCCCGCATCATTCCGAAGGAGCGGCTCTTCCTCATGGAACTGCAGCCGGATTCGACCTTCTTCTTTGCCATATCGCGCATTCCTGCGGAGAGTGATGTCTATATCTTCAACAATCACATCGCCTATCCGAAGGAACTCGCGGCATACTGCCGCACGCTCGGCATGGATCAGGTGAACTACATCCCGCTCGCATTCGAGGAGCTCCCAAAAGAGGAGCTGCTGCGCATCCTATCCAACGCCCCCTATATCATCGGCGTGGATCGCTTCGTGAGCTTGCTGAAACAGCCCCCCTATGCTGGCGTCCTGCGCCCCGATGTCCAGATCATCGCAGGAAAGCGCACGGCATCCCTCCGCTCCGCCTTTGCCGTGCTACGCAGCCTCGCGGGCATCCTGCTGGACGATCTGCGCGCACGTTGGCACTCTGAAGCGCATTCTCCTGTACAGCTGCGGGAGATCGCCGCCGATGTGGACAGCGCCATCGACATCCTGCAAGCGGGTACGATCCGCACAGTCGTCAGTCAGGCGGCAATTGCAGAGCCGGACAGTATTCCTGCAGCGCACACGCATAGAGAGCTGCCGCCCGAAAGGCTGCAAGACTACATCTCGGAGCGGTTGGAACTGCTCCAATTTCTGCACGAGAAGATTGATGCTCTCAAGAAGTAGAAAATCCCCTTCGACGATTCATTGCCGTCGAAGGGGATTCCATTTTTGTTGGTTAACGAATATGCATGCGCTGTGCTTGCTCGCGCAGACGCGCAATGCGCTCCTGCGTATCGGGATGGGTCGAGAACAGGCTCTTGAACGAGATGTCACGCCCCGTCAGCGGGTTGATAATGCACATGTGCGCCGTGGCGGGGGTCGCTTCCGGCAGCTGTGCGCCGTGTACGGCATAGTACTCGATCTTCTCAAGTGCCGCCGCGAGGTAGTTTGGGTTGCCGCAGATTTCTGCGCCGCCCTCATCTGCGCTGTACTCGCGCGAGCGTGAGATCGCCATCTGGATGAGTGCTGCCGCAATCGGCGCGATGATTGCTGTCGCAATCATGCCGATGATGCCGCCGCGGTCATCGTCGCTCGAGCGACCGCCGCCGAAGATCGCCGCCCACTGAGCAATGCTAGCGGCATAGGAGATGACAGTCGCCATTGTCGCCGCAATGGTCGAGATGAGGATATCACGGTGCTTGACGTGCGCGAGCTCGTGTCCGAGCACGCCCGAGATCTCGTTGTAGTCAAGCGCACGCATGAGTCCCGTCGTGACGGCAACTGCTGCGTTCGAGGGATTGCGCCCCGTTGCAAATGCATTCGGCGCATCCTCGTTGATGATGTAGACGCGCGGCATGGGCAGCTCCGCACGCCCCGCAAGTTTCTCCACCAATCCGTAGAGTTCAGGTGCACTCGAGCGGTCAACCTCCTGCGCGTTATACATGCTGAGCACCATGCGGTCGGAGAACCAGTATGAGAAAAAGTTCATACCAAGTGCGATGATGAGCATGACGGTCATGCCTGTATGTCCGGCGAAGATACCGCCGAGGGCAACCATGAGTGCCATGAGGAGCGCCATGAGCATTGTGGTCTTGAGTGTATTCATAGGCTTCTGCCTCCCTTATCAATCAAGTCTTTGTCCTTTTGACTATATCATACAGATTGATTATGGAAAAAGGATGAAATTCTTACGTTGATTCCAATGTACATTCCTTAATCGTTCGCGTGGGGCTTGCACAGGAATTTCGTTTTATATCGTCTCAAAGTTGACAAATTTTGCATCGAAGATGCCATCGATCGCAAGCACACGCGCAAGCGTATCATCGGGGATGTCATGGTCGATCGTGAGTGCCATGATGCTCATGCCCTCACGCTTGGACTTGCCGACCTGCATCGACGAGATGTTGATGCCTGCCTCGCCCATGATGGAGCCGACCGTGCCGATGACACCGGGACGGTTGATATGCGGACAGATGAGGAGGCGTTCGTGCGGGTCGATGTCCACACGGAATCCGTTGATCCGTACGATGCGCCCCTCCGTGCCGAAGAGCGTGCCCTGCACCTCTGCCGTGCCCGCTTCTGCCGTCCCCGCCGCCGTCGTGACACGCACGGTGATGAGCGTCGAATAGTGCGACGTTTCCTTTTCCTTGATCTCCGTCACCTTGATGCCGCGCGACTTCGCAACACTCGGCGCGTTGACATAGTTGATCTCGCTCTCAAGGATCGGGTTGAGCATTCCCTTGAGGAGTGCCGTCGTAAGAAAACTCGTATTGACCTCTGTGATCTCGCCGTTGTAGACGACCTCCACATGGGAGATGGGCCCTTCGGCGAGCGAGCAAACGGTGCAGCCAAGCTGCTCCGCAAGCGTGATGTAGGGACGAATGACGCGCATGACTTCCTTCGAGACGGGTGCCATGTTGACCGCCGCCGTCACGGGTTCGCCGCGCAGAGCCGCACGAATACCCTCCGCCACATCGACGGACACACCGATCTGTGCCTCCACGGTAGATGCGCCGAGGTGCGGTGTGAGCACAATGCCCGGGACGCCGCGCAGCGGATGATCCTCTGCAAGCGGCTCGCTCTCGAACACGTCGATCGCCGCCCCCGTGACGATCCCATCCTTGACCGCCGCCGCCAAATCACTTTCGTTGATAATGCCGCCGCGCGCGCAGTTGACGAGGCGCACGCCCTTCTTCATCTTACGCAGCTCCGGCATCGAGATCATGCCGCGCGTCTCCTTCGTCAGTGGCATATGTACTGTGATAAAGTCTGCCGCCGCAAAGATGTCGTCGAGCGTCCCGACGGTCACGCCGAGTGCCTTTGCACGCTCCTCATTGATGTACGGGTCATACGCAATGATGTTCATATCGAAGGCGAGCGCACGCTTTGCGACACCGCTGCCGATACGCCCCATGCCGATCACGCCGAGCGTCTTGCCGCGCAGCTCCACGCCGACGAATGACTTGCGATCCCACGCCCCCGCGTGCATCGTCGCATCCGCCGCAGGAATCTTGCGTGCGAGCGAGAGCATCATCGCCATCGTGTGCTCCGTCGCGGCGATTGTATTGCCGCCCGGCGAGTTGATGACAATGATCCCGCGCTCCGTCGCCGCCTTTACATCGATGTTGTCCACGCCGACACCTGCACGTCCGATGATCTTGAGTTTATCCGCGCGCGCGAGCACATCCGCCGATACCTTCGACGCAGAGCGCACCATGAGCGCATCGTAGTCGCCGATGATCTCCACGAGCTCCTCGTGCGCAATCTTATCGCGTACGTCGACCTCATACTCCGCCAGCAGCCCGATCCCCTCGGGCGAAATCCCATCCGCAGCCAAAATCTTCATCCGTAAGCCCTCCCATGCGGCACAGCACCGCAGTCTATTTGCACCGTGTGAGCTTCATTATAGACAAAAGGGGCGACGTGTGTCAAATACTTGAAAAAACGCCGATAAATTCACGCATATTCATATCTTTACGCTTCGGTTGACAATCTTCTTCCATGGGCGATATACTAAGAACCATTGTCTAACAGATAAATGATAAAAAACAATCGTCCACCTCAAAAACCTACAATATAATGGAGTACCTATGACATACAAGACCATCCTCGGGCGATGTCTGCAATTCATCCCCGTCTTTTTCGGCGTCACCCTGCTTTCCTTTGGACTCATCTACATCGCCCCCGGCGATCCCGTCGGCATCCGTCTCTCGGCGGGCGGCATCGCCGCCGATCCGCAGCTCGTGGAGCGGATGCGTGCGGAGATGGGGCTCGATCAGCCATTTCTCGTGCAGTACGGACACTGGCTCATCCATTTCCTCCAGGGCGATATGGGCAAATCCTACATCACCGACCTGCCTGTCGCTGCAACGTTTTGGAAGGCACTCCCCTACACGCTCCGTATGGCGGGTACGGCGATGGGGCTCACACTCCTCATCTCCCTGCCGCTCGGCATCGCCATCGCCGCGTGCCGCAACAGCCGCATGGACTATGTCGTTCGCTTTCTCACATTCGTCCTGAATGCGACGCCCGGCTTTATCATCGGGATTGTCCTCATGTTTATCTTTTCCTATCGGCTCGGATGGATTCCCGTACTCGCAACGACGAAGCCGATCGGCATGATCCTGCCCGCGCTGACGCTTGGACTCGTCATGTCCTCACGCTACATCCGCCAGATTCGTGCAGCGGCACTCGACGAACTGGCAAAGGACTATGTGATCGGGCTGCGCGCACGCGGCATCACGGAGCGCGTGATCCTGTTCCGCAATGTCCTGAAGAACATCATGGTCATCGTCATCACACTCACGGGCATCTCCATCGGCTCGCTCCTCGGCGGCACGGTGATTATTGAGACCATCTTTAACTGGCCGGGCATCGGCAGCCTCATCATGGGGGCAATCGGGAATCGCGACTATCCCGTCATTCAGGCGGTGGTCGTCTGGATGGCACTCGCATTCTTCCTTGTAAATCTCATCGCCGACCTCTCCTATCGTTATTTCAATCCGAAAATCAAGGATCTCTAAATGATGAAGTTCTTTCTGCAAACGCCGCTCCTCTTTCGCACGTTCGCGTTTCTCGCGGCACTTATCCTGATCGTAAGCCTCTTCTCCGCGCAGCTTGCCCCCTATGACCCGTATGTGACCGATCCGCAGCTGATCCTAAAGGCACCGTCTGCAGAGCATCTCCTCGGCACGGACAACTACGGCAGGGACATCCTCTCGCGCATTCTCGCGGGTGGAAAAACGAGCATCTTTGCCGCGCTCTTCATCATTCTCGTCGCCGGCTCGCTCGGCAGTCTCATCGGACTGCTCGCGGGCTACTACCGGGGGCGGATGGATGCAATGCTGATGCGCGTAACCGACATCTTTCAGGCATTCCCCGACATCGTCCTTGCCATTGCGGTTGCGGGTGTGCTCGGCGGCGGACTTGTGAACGCTGTACTCGCACTCATCCTTACGACATGGACACAGTACGCGCGCATTGCGCGGAGCGCGGCGGTCGCGGCAAAGGAGGAGACATACATACAGGCGGCACGCCTCTCAGGATGCAGCGATACGCGAATCCTCTTCGGACACATCCTGCCGAACATCGCGGGGCCTCTCGTCGTCACCGCTGTGCTCCACGTCAGCACAATGATGATGGGGCTCGCGGGGCTGTCCTACCTCGGCATTGGCGTTCAGATTCCCGCTGCCGAGTGGGGGGCGATGATCAGCGAGGGGCAGAAATATCTCCAACAGGCACCGTGGGCGGCACTCGCACCGAGCGCGGTGATGGTCGCCGTCATGATGGTGTTCAATATGTTTGGCGATCAGCTGCGTGACCTGCTCGATCCCAAGATGCGGGAAAAACAAGTGTAAAGGCAGTTTTATGATGCAAGTCCTACGCAAACACCTCGTTACGCAAACGGTCGCGTGCTCGTCCGCCTAAATACCTGCGGACTTCTTAAACGCGCTTCGCTTGGACGAAAGAAATCCGCAGGGGGCGGGTCGCACGCTTTTCTCCGTTTGCTCCACTAGGATTCGCTTTAGGACATGGCATCATATTACCACATATTATCATCCCTTGTGCATTTCTAATAGGAGGAACCATGAACAAAACACTGAAACGTCTCTGCGCCGCGCTCCTGCTCGCCGTTCCGCTCACCATGAGCGGCTGCGGCGGCTCGGATCAGGCGGCAGACAGCAAGAAAATCGTGCGCGTCGGCGGCACAGTCGCCGTGACGAGCTCGATGGATCCCGCGAAGGAGTGGATGGGCTGGTATGCCGTACGCTACGGTGTCGGCGAAACACTCTTCCGTCTCGATGACAGTATGAAGCCGCAGCCGTGGCTCGCAGAGAAGGCGGAGAATGTCGAGCCGACCGTCTGGCGCATCACACTGAAGGACAATGTCACGTTCTCCAACGGGGAGAAGATGACGGCGGACAAGGTCATCGCCTCGCTCAAACGCACGGCGGAGACGAACGACCGCGCCGCATGGCTGAAGGATGCAGAGTACACGGCAGAGGGAAATGTCCTCACGATCCGTACGAAAGAGCCGTATGCGACCCTCGTCAACGATCTGTGCGACCCGTACGCTGTCATCGTCGATGTCGCAGGCACGAAGGACTTTGAGAATGCACCCATCTGCACGGGGCCGTTTGTCATGAGCAGCTTTGAAGCAGACAAGCACGCCGTCATGACGAAGAACCCGAAGTATTGGGGCGGTGACGTGAAAGTCGACGAGGTCGAGTATACGAAGATCGCAGACTTCAACACGCTCGCAATGGCACTGCAGGGCGATGAGATCGACGTAGCACTGGATCTCAGCCCCGAGACGGCAGAGACGATTGCGGCGAATGACAAGTTTACGGTTGTCAAGACACCGCAGACGCGTACCTATCAGCTCTACATGAATCTCGATAAGCTCACCGATCCTGCGGTTCGTCAGGCGATCATGTACGGTGTCGACAAAAAGACCATCGGCGACCAGTACCTCAAGGGCGCAATGACAGCGTCGAACAGTGCGTTCCTCGCCTCCACGCCCTATGGCGATCCCGCGCTCAAGGCACGCTCCTACGATCCCGAAAAGGCAAAGCAGGTGCTTGCGGCGGCAGGATATACGGACACGAACGGCGACGGCATTGTCGAGAAGAACGGACAGCCGCTGACCGTCGAGATGGGTGTCTACAAGCGTCTCTTCAACGAGAACATCACAACGGAGATGCAGGCACAGCTCAAGAAAATCGGCATCAATGTCAACATTGTTTCGCATGAGAAATCGAACTACTACAAGGCGGGCGAATACGAAATCGGTCTTTACTCCGTCATCACCATGCCAACGGGCGACCCGTATGCATTCCTGCGTGACGTGCTGAGCGCAAAGGGCGTTGCAAACTTTGGGCACTACACGAACCCCATCGTGGAGCAGCTGCTGGCCGACCTGCCGAATACATTTGACTCGACAAAGCGCATCGCGCTCGTCAACCACATTCAGCAGCAGGTGATCGACGATGCGGCAATGGACTTCATTGGGTTCAACAATATGCAGGTCGGCATCTCGAAGAAGGTCAGCGGATTCCTCTCCACGCCGAGCGACTACTATCATGTGACAAAGGATCTGGACAAGAAGTGAGCGCACACACAGCGCACAGCGGAGCAGCATCATGCAGGAACTCTTACGAATTGACCATTTGACTGCGGGGTACGGCGGCGATGCCGTGATCGAGGACATCAGCATCAGCCTTCACACGGGCGAGGTGCTTGGTATTGTCGGCGAGAGCGGCAGCGGCAAATCCACCCTGCTCAAGGCAATCGCGCAGATTCGCGGGCTCTCCACCGAGATTCACGCAGGTACAGTCTCCTTTGACACGAAGAACCTTGCCGTACTCTCCGAGGGAGAGCGGCGCAGACTGCGCGGCGAGGAGATCGCAATGGTGTTTCAGTATGCAGGTGCATCGCTGAATCCTACGCGGCAGATTGGCACACAGCTCGTTGAGACGATGCGTGCACACACCGATCTGTCGCGTGAGGAAATCTACGCACGCGCGGCAGAGGTATTCGGCGGCATGGGGTTTCCCGACGTGCGTCGTATCCTCGCAACGTATCCGTTCGAACTCTCGGGCGGCATGGCACAGCGTGCGGCCATCGCACTTGCCGTTATCCTGCGCCCGCAGCTCCTCCTCGCCGATGAGCCGACCTCGGCACTCGACGCGACAATCCAGCTGCAAGTCCTCGACGAGCTGCGTGCGCTCAAAGAGCGCACGGGCACGGCAATCCTCCTCATCACGCACAACATCGGCGTCGTGCGGCACATCGCTGACCGCGTCGCCGTCATGTGCAAAGGGAGGATCGTCGAGCAGGGCAGTGTCACGGAGGTGCTCGAAAATCCGCAGCATCCCTATACGCGGGAACTGCTTGCAGCCGTACCGAAGATGTCCGCTGCGACACATATGGACTGCGACCGCAGAGATCATACAGAGGAAAATGCCGTCCCGATAGCCTCCCCCGTCACGACGGGAGAGGAGGACCGCATAAGCAGTGGAAGGGGCGCCCATTTCCAAGACCTCCTGCGCTTTGATAACGTCTCCATGCACTTTGACGATGCGGCGGGACGCGTCCAGGCAATCGACGGCATCTCCTTCTCCCTTGCGCGGCGCGAACTCCTCGGCATTGTCGGCGAGAGCGGCAGCGGCAAATCTACCATTGCAAAACTGCTCACGGGACTGCATACACCGACGGGCGGGAAGATTCTCCTCGACGGCAAGGATATCACCCACGCAGTCGGAAAGGAGCGGCGCACGCTCTACACGCGCATCCAGATGGTGTTTCAGGACGCAGTGGGCTCGTTCAACCCGCGTCGCACTGTTGGTGCAATGATCGGCGAGACCATCTGCCGCCTCTGCACACCGGACGCACGCGCAACAGAAAAACGTGTCGCCGAGCTCCTTACGGAGGTAGGGCTTCCCACATCCTATGCCACGCGCTACCCGCACGAGATGAGCGGCGGCGAGTGCCAGCGGGCGGCAATTGCGCGGGCGATGGCAGTTCACCCCGAAATTCTCGTCTGCGACGAGGCGACCTCAGCACTCGACGTGTCCGTACAGGCAAAGATCATCTCCCTACTCCTGCATCTGCAGCGAGAGCATGGCATGAGTCTCCTCTTCATCTCACACGATCTGCCGCTCGTCAGCTCCATCGCCGACCGCGTTCTCATCATGCAGAATGGCCGCATCGTCGAACAGGGCGAGACCAGCCGCGTCCTCAGAGAACCAAGCGAGGACTATACGCGGAATCTCCTGCGGGCGGCATTATAGGAAGCACTGATAAATTCAGCTTTATCAGCGATTCCTTACCCCATTATACAAAGCATAACGAGGGGGCTCGCACGAATATTATTTCGTGCGAGCCCCCTCGTTTATATCATTCTATTTTTCTTACACAGCAGCGGCTTCGGGCACATTCACCTCAATGCCAAACATTGCCATATCATCCTCAACATTCGTGATGCCGCCGATGCCGAAAGTCTCGACGAGTACCTTTGCGACATTCGGAGAGAGGAACGCGGGAAGCGTGGGGCCGAGGTGGATGTTCTTCACACCGAGGTGGAGCAGCGCGAGGAGAACGATGACCGCCTTCTGCTCATACCACGCAATGTTGTACGCAATCGGGAGCTTGTTCACATCATCCAGACCGAATACTTCCTTGAGCTTCAGCGCGATCAGTGCAAGCGAATAGGAGTCGTTGCACTGCCCCGCATCGAGGACGCGCGGGATGCCGCCGATGTCGCCGAGATCCTTCTTGATGTACTTGTACTTCGCGCAGCCCGCCGTGAGGATAACCGTGTCGTGCGGCAGAGCCTCCGCGAACTCACCGTAGTACTCACGCGACTTCATGCGGCCGTCGCAGCCTGCCATGACGACGAACTTCTTGATCGCACCGCTCTTCACCGCCTCGACGACCTTATCCGCGACAGCAAAGACCTGCTCATGCGCGAAGCCGCCGACGATCTCGCCCGTCTCCAGTTCCGTCGGAGGCGCGCACTTCTTCGCACACTCGATTACAGGCGTAAAGTCCTTCTCACCGTTCACGAGAGGAATGTGCGTGCAGCCCGGCACGCCAACCGCAGCCGTTGTGAAGAGACGATCCTTGTAGCTGTCCTTCGGCGGAACAACGCAGTTCGTCGTCATGAGAATCGCGCCGTTGAACTTCTCGAACTCCTCTTTCTGCAGCCACCATGCGTTGCCGTAGTTGCCGACGAGGTTGTCGTACTTCTTGAATGCGGGGTAGTAATGTGCGGGAATCATCTCGCCGTGCGTATAGACATCGACCCCCGTGCCCTTCGTCTGCTCCAAGAGACGCTCGAGATCCTTGAGATCATGTCCTGAGATGAGAATCCCGGGGCGGCTGCCGACACCGAGCTTCACCTTCGAGATCTCGGGATGTCCATACGTGCTCGTGTTCGCGCCATCGAGCAGAGCCATACCGTCCACGCCCCACTTGCCCGTCTCAAGCACAAGTGCCGTCAGCGCGTCGCCATCCATCGTATCGTCGAGAAGCTGCGCAAGCGCACGCTGCATGAACGCATCGATCTCCTCGTTCTCGTGGCCGAGTGCATTCGCATGCTCAACGTAGGCGGACAGCCCCTTCAGGCCGTACATCGTCAGTTCGCGCAGACTGCGGACATCCTCGTTCTCCGTCGCGAGTACGCCGACCGTCTTTGCCTTCGCCTCGAAGTCCGCGCGCGGAGCCGTCCAATGTGCCGCCTCGGGCAGCTTCGATGCATCGGCAAGCTGTGCGAGCAGATCCGACTTCAGCGCGAGCGTCTCCTCGATCACATCGATGATTGCCTCACGGTCGAAATTCGCATTCGTGATCGTAATGAAGAGGTTCATCGTCACGCGATGGTTGACCTCAATCGCAACCTTCTTGCCCTCTGCGCGCAGTGCCGTCGTCACCGCGCCGAGCCCCTTCGTCACATAGACGAGCAGATCCTGCATCTCCGCGACATCCGGCTTCTTTCCGCAGACGCCCTGCACCGTGCAGCCCTTGCCGCCCGCCGTCTCCTGACACTGATAACAAAACATTTTAGCATCCATGAGAAACTCTCCTTTGCTGTCATATACAATACACATTTGTTGTGTTGATTATAGCAAAGGAGTCTCTCCATAGACGTAACATATGTTACCGTGTGCTAATCAATAAAAATTCTCAAATTTAATCATCAAGATTTTCGAGCGCATCCTCACCGAGCAGGTCGACGATCTTCGCACGTGCCTGCGCGCGAATCTCATCATTGATATAGACCTGCGCAAGTGCAACAGCCGCCGCAATCGCCGCCGCATCGTCGGCGAAACCGATGCCCGGCATAAAGTCCGGAACGAGATCGAGCGGCGAGATCAGATAGCCAAGCGCACCGATGATGCCCGCCTTGATCTTCGTGGGACAGTTCGGCGACTGCGCCACATAGAAGAGGAGCAGCGCCTGATAGATGACCTTCACACCGATTTTCGCGATGTTCTTGCGGATCTTCTCCCAAAGCCCCTCCTCGGAGTACTTGTCCCTGTACTTCTCAATATCGAGATTTTCAATCTCTTCGGCTTTGATTTCATCATGTGTGCTCATGTCACAACCTCCATTTGATCCCTACTTATACTGTATACGAATTTTTCGTACAACAATCCCATTTTTCGTCCGAAAATCTCCTGTACCCATTGACCTCAGACCAGCTTCCTGAATACATAGAAGCCAACAGTCGCCTGCAGGATGCTGAGCGCGGCGAGCATGCCAAATGCTGTCGTGAGGCTCGTATGCGCGGAGACGAAGCCGATGGCGGCAGGACCTGCGAGTACGCCGAGATAGCCCATCGTGCTGACCGCAGAGACCGCCGTGCCGACGGGCATAACGTTCTGCCGCCCCATGAGGGAGAAGAAGACGGGCACGATGTTCGCACTGCCGATGCCGATGGCGAAGAAACCGAGATACAGGAGCGCATCCACGGGCGCGAACATGACGAGCAGGATGCCGACGAACGTGAGCAGTGCACCGCCCACGGCGACGGGGCACTGACCGACCTTCTGCGTGGTGCGGTCGCCGAGGAAGCGCATGAGCAGCATGGCAGCGGAGAAGACGGAGAAGCCAACGCCGGCAAGCGAGAAATCCATGCCGCGCACCGTCGTGAGGTAGACGCCGCTCCAATCCATAACCGCGCCCTCACTGAGGAATGCGATGAACGCCGCCACGCCGATGAAGGCGACAATCCCGCGTGGGATGGCGATGAGTGTGCCACCGCCCCCGCCATAGGGAATGAGATACCTGCCGAACGCAGCCGTCAGCGTGAGCATGAGTGCTGCGGCAATCAGGGTTGACTGAAGCGGCGTCAGCCCCACGAGACCAACCCAGACGCCGTAGAGACCCGCGCCGACGAAGCCGCCGAGACTCCAAAAGGCATGCATGCCGCTCATGATGCGCCGCCCGATCCCCTGCTCCACGATGACCGCCGCAATATTCATGACAACATCGACACAGCCCATCAGTCCGCCGAATAGGAAGATGACGGGAACAGCGACCCGGAAGGAGTCTACAAAGCAGATAGAGAGAAGACTCACTGCATAGAGGACTGCCCCCACGATCAGCACGCGCCTACATCCGATGCGCTCAGCAAGCGTTCCCGCAAGCGGCATGGTGACGATTGACCCAATTCCGATACAGAGGAGAAGCAGCCCCAGAAGATCATCCCCGATTACGAGGCGCTCACGCAGAACAGGCACGAGCGGTGCCCACGATGCCGCGCCAAAGCCGCTGACAAAGAAGATCGCACGCGTCGCGTTTGCCTCGCGGTCGCCAATCTTCGTCTCTCGTTCTCCAAATTCCGTCATTTCCATTCCCCCCCTAGCTGCATGCCGCCCGAACGGCGCGCAAAAAACTTCTGCCATTCTATCACAGCATGGCAAAAAAGCAAGTACCGCCTTTACACAATGTTTTCTTCGTAGTATATTGAAAAGCACCGTTAAAAAGGGGAAACAGGAGACACTTATGAATCAACAGGGCGAACGCCAAAAAATTTGGACGCGCGAGTTTATCGGGATGAGCCTGAGCAACACCTTCATCTATGTTGCACAGTATGCCATGATCGCGGCGCTGCCGATTGTTATCATGACGGAGTACGGCGGCGGCGATGTCGAGGCGGGTCTTGCGATGACCTTCTTCCAGATCGGCACGGTCGTCGCCCGCCCCTGTGCAGGCATCCTCATCGATGCCGTCAACAAGCGGAGGCTCATGATTTCCATTCTGACAGTATTCTTCATCCTCATGTGCAGCTTTGCATTCGCTGCGACGCTCTCCGCACTCTACGGTCTGCGCCTCGTGCACGGAGTCGTCTTTGCCGTTGCAACCACGACAGCGGCAGCGCTCGCCGCTCTCATCCTCCCGCCCGCACGCAAGGGTGAGGGCATCGGCTACTTCGCCCTCTCGACGAATCTTGCGATGGTCGCAGGTCCCATGATCGGACTTTTGATCTTGGAGTATTTCACCCCAACCGTACTCTTTGCCGCGCTCAGCGTACTCGCCGCCATCTCCATCGCAGCTGGCGGGGCGCATCGTCTACCGGACGAGATCATCCTGCCCGCGAAGACAGGGCGCGCACTCTCCGTCACTACATTCATCGAACGGCGTGCGCTCGCGCCCGCGCTCATTGCAGGGATTCTCTTCTTCGCGTACGGCAGCGTGCTCACCTTCATCCCGCTCTACACGCGCAGCCTCGGTCTCTCCTCCGAGACGAGCCTCTTCTACGCGTGCTATGCGGGCGCAATTCTCGTGACACGCCCCTTCGTCGGGCGCATCTTCGACCGAAAGGGATCAGACTACACCGTCTATCCGGGGCTTGCCCTCTTCGCGGCGGGGATGTTCCTCCTCGGAAATATCGAGGGGTTATCGGGTCTGATCGCAGCTTCACTGCTGCTCGGTGCCGGCTTTGGTGCCGTCACGCCCGCCCTCCAGACGCTCGCCGTTCGCAGCGCGCCGCCCGCACGTGCAGGTGTCGCTACGGCGACCTACTTCTGGTCACTCGACATCAGCGTCGGGCTTGCCGCCGCAGGGCTCGGCGTTGTCGCCGTCACCTACGGCTACGCATTCACCTACAGCATCGTCGACGTTGCGGTCATTGCGCTCGGCGCAGTCTGCTACGCACTGTGGCGCAGATCTGCACGCACGTAAAAGGCGCGGCACAGAGCCGCGCCCCTCATCAATCTGTACTGCCGTCCGTCGGACGGCTTTTTTTGTCGAGCTGCTCCCGCAGCTCCTTCTCATGCGCCTCACGCGCTTTCTTCTTCTCCATCATCCGCTTCTCGTAGGCACGCTTGTCCACCGCCTCGAGATACTCGTCCGGAATGCGCCCCAAGGCATCCTTTTCGACTGCATAGAGCTTCTTGAAATACTCCTGCGCCTGTGCCTTCTCCCCCATCTCATCATAGAGCTCGGCGGCAATCAGATAGCCGTACGGATTCTTCGCATCCACCTCAATCGCCTTCAATGCATCCGAGAGCGCACCCGTGCGGTCGCCGAGCATGCGGCGCACATCCGAGCGGTTCAGCCACGTGTAGACATCCTTCGGGTCATCCGTAACGCCGCGATCGGCATCCGCGCGTGCCTGCGCCGCATCGCCCTGCACGGCATACGCACGTGCGCGGATGACGAAGCTCTGCGCACGGCTGTCATCGTGCTCTGAGGTAAAGACGCGCTTCATCAGCGCGAGCGCCCGCTGACTGTCGCCGTAGTCGCTGTATGCATCACTGTTCTCACGCATCTTCTTGATCGCCTTTGCATCAGCATTCTCGACCTCACTGCGCTCTGCCGCTCGTGCGTCCGCACGTGCCTTCTCCTCTGCGCGCAGCTTCTCACGTGCACCCGTCTCCGCCTCACGTGCATATGCCTCATGAACAAGCGAAATAAGCTGCGCCCCCGCTCGCTCCTTTGCGAGAAAATGCACAAGCAGTTCATTCACACGCGAATCGCCGCCGAGAGTTGCCCCACCATCCCGCGTCAGTGCGAGGTTCCAATCCTCCGCACGGTCATAGTCATGGAAGGCACGCGCAAGTGCACCCGCCGTGAGATAGGCATTCTCGGGACTGTTGTCATAGTCCTCATTCGTCCACGTAACAGTCAGGAGCGGCGTACCGTCAATACAAATTGTTTTTCGATCAATAACCGTTACATGACCCGCGCTGTAGTCTGTCATGAACTCCGCCAGCTTTGCCTCACGCCGTTCCGTCGCAGGGTGATCGGAGAAATCATCCTGCGGCAGATCCTTCTGTGTTGGATCTTGGTACTCCTGGAGTTCCTGCGTCACATAGGTCAGGTAGTAGCCCATACGCGCCATTGCCGCCGCCCCGCCGCCGGGGTTGAAGCCCGCACTCGTCATAATGCGGAAGCCGCCCTCATCCGCCTCGTATTCCGTGGGGAGCGTAACATTTTTCGCAATGGAGTATCCCACGAGCGCGTTAAGCTTGTTCCAGTCCATCAGGCCAAAATTCATGTTGAGGAAGCTGAGCCCGTAGAACTGCGCTGCCGCCTTGGCATAGTTGTGCGCGCTGTGCTGACGGATGCCGTGCGTCATCTCGTGCCCGAGCACGGCGGCAAGCTCATCCACATTGCCGTTCAGCCCACGGATCAGCCCGCGGTTGATGCTCACGTAGTCCGTCGGATAGCAAGCGGCGTTAAAGACAGGGCTGTCCGTCACCGCCCATGTAAATGGCAGTGAGTTCACACGCAGCACATAGTCGCCATCCTTCACGAGGCGTTCCATGATGCTGTCCACAAGTTCGATGTCGCGTGCATTCCGCGCGCGCCCGTTTTCCGCAACATCCTGCCGCTTACTCTGCACCTGCGCGTGGACATCGTTGCCGAGCGCAAGTACCGCACCGAGTGCCGAGTGGTATGCACCGAGCACACCGAGTGCCTGCGCCGCAATCCCCCACGCATCAATCGCCTCTGCGCGCGCAGGAGGAAGGAGTACCGCTGCCGCAATCACGAGAACCGAAAGCATTGCTGCCGCTGTTTTCCGCATCTTTCACCTCACATTTCTGTCTGATCGAGGCTCAGTATAGCAGTTGTTTCCTAAAACAGACTGAAAGACGCAATACAAAAGGCACGGGCAAACGGCAGATGTGATCCGCCGGATTTGCCCGTACCGAAGGAGTTCATGACGATTACTGACGCTGATAGGTCTGGATATAACGCGCACTCTCGAGATCGTTCTGTTCAATGCAGTAGTCGACCGCCGTCTTTCCGGACTTGTTCCGAACGTCGGGATCCGCGCCTGCATCGAGCAGCATTTTGAGGAGGTTCTGACGCTCTCCTGAAGAAATATACTTCGCCGCAGCATTGATGAGCGGTGTTGCACCGCCCTCGCTCGTCACATAGTTTACATTGATTCCCTGTGCAATGAGATAGCGCCGAATATTCATATCATCGGATGACGTACCCAGCGTAAAAAGAGCATTGAAAAAACCCGTTCCCCAATCCCACGAAACGCCATTGATGTCCGCGCCCCAGTTGTGCAGATACTGCACAAGTGCAAGATCTCCCTTATCGGCGGCTTCTACCAGATAGGAGTGCGTGCGGTTCTCTCCGCGATGAAAGACATAGCCCTGCACATCTGCGCCGCGCTCGAGAAGGAACTGAATCGTCGTACGGTTGTTGAGCGCCATGGCGCGCCCGAGCGGCGTCGTCCCTTTTTTTGTGTAGTAGGCATTGATGTCAACGCCCTTGTCGAGCATCAGCTGCATCGTATTGTAGTCCGCCTTCTCGATGGCAAGGAAGAACATATTTTCATCCGTCGTAAGGTCGCGATCCACAAACGGTGTGGTAATCTGTCCGGGGATGTGGATCGTGGGACGTGCACCGGGCGCCGAAGTAGGCGCAGTCACCGTAGGCGATACCACGGGAGCATCCGCAAAAAAGACCCCCGCGGCCTCTGTCGGAGAAACGAGTACCGTGCTTCCCATGCCCAGCACAGCTGCCGAAAGGGTCACTGCCATATATTTCTTCATTTGAAATCCCCCTCATAGACGTGAAAGACATTCAACAGTAATAATAATTCGTTGTACGTCCCCTATTTCCTGCAATTTCAAGGGATGTTCCGAAAAATCCCGCCGATTCTCTCTGTTTTATGCTATACTTTAAGAAGAATCTACACGAGGAGGTAATCATCATGGAATTCAATGAACTCATTCAGGATCGCTTCTCCTGCCGCGCCCTCTCGGACAGCGAGATCCCTCACGAATCACTCGACCGCATCTTCGAGGCGGCACGCGTCGCCCCCACGGCGGTCAACAAGCAGCCGTTCAAAATCTGGGCAGTCGAAAGCCCCGAGGCACGGGCAAAGCTCGCGGAGACGACAAACTACACCTTCGGTGCGGGTGTTTTCCTCGTTGTCGGTGGAAAGCACGAAGACGCATGGGTGCGACAATACGACGAACGCAACTTCGCCGACGTGGATGCAAGCATCGTCGCAACCTACATCATGCTCGCCATTCACAATGAGGGACTGCGCTCTACGTGGGTCGGACATTTCGATGCGCCAAAACTCAAGGAGGCATTCCCTCAGATGGCAGACTACGACCTCATCGCCATCTTCCCCATCGGCTATGCCACAGAGAAGGGCGTCCCCTCCCCGCGCCACACACAGCGTAAAGCTGCTGTGGAGCTGGTAGAGATATTGTAAGAGCGCCCCACATACACAAAAATCCCCCGCCGCAGCGGGGGATTTTTCATCCGTAATGGAATATCTTACTTCATGAAGCTGAACGCGCGCTTGCCCGGATAGACCGCACTGCTGCCGAGCTCTTCCTCGATGCGGAGAAGCTGGTTGTACTTCGCAACGCGCTCGGAGCGGGACGGTGCACCCGTCTTGATCTGCCCCGTGTTGAGTGCGACAGCGAGGTCGGCAATCGTCGTGTCCTCGGTCTCGCCCGAGCGATGCGACGTGACCGCCGTATAGCCAGCCTTGTGCGCCATCTTGATCGCCTCGAGCGTCTCGGAGACAGAGCCGATCTGGTTGAGCTTGATGAGGATGGAGTTGCCTGCGCCGAGCTCGATGCCCTTCTTCAGACGCTCCGTATTCGTGACGAAGAGGTCGTCGCCAACGAGCTGAACCTTGTGGCCGAGCGCCTTCGTCATCGCCTTCCAGCCGTCCCAGTCCTCCTCATCAAGACCGTCCTCGATCGAGTAGATCGGGAACTGGTCGACGAGCGACTCCCAATGCTTGATGAGCTCATCGGACGTGAACTTCTTGCCGGACTTCGGCTGATGGTAGAAGCCCTTGCCCTTCTCGCGATCCTTCCACTCGGACGACGCCGCATCCATCGCGAGGACGAAATCCGTGCCTGGCTTGTAGCCGGCATTCTCAATCGCCTTGAGGATGTGCTCGATCGTGTCCTCATCGGAGTCGAGGTCAGGCGCAAAACCGCCCTCGTCGCCGACCGCCGTCGTCTTGCCTTCCTTCTTGAGGAGGGACTGAAGGGAGTGGAAGACCTCGGTCGACCAGCGCAGCGCCTCGCGGAATGTCGGAGCACCTGCGGGCATAATCATGAACTCCTGCGTGTCCACGGAGTTCGACGCATGTGCGCCGCCATTCAGGATGTTCATCATCGGTACGGGCAGGACGTTCGCCTGCAGACCGCCGAGGAAGCGATAGAGAGGGATATCCTCGGACTTTGCCGCCGCATCCGACGCCGCAATCGAGACTGCGAGGATCGCATTCGCACCGAGCTTGGACTTATCCTTCGTGCCGTCCACATCGAACATCGCCTGATCGACTGCATAGATGTCGCTCGCCTCAATGCCGATGAGGGCGGGCGCAATCTTCTCGTTTACGTTCTCAACCGCCTTGGAGACACCCTTGCCGCCGAACTTCGACTTGTCGCCGTCACGCAGCTCAAGCGCCTCGAACTCACCCGTGGACGCGCCCGACGGGGACGCACCACGGCCGATCGTGCCGTCCTCGAGCACAACCTCCGCCTCAACGGTCGGATTGCCACGTGAGTCGATGATCTCACGGCCGATAACCTGAGCGATTCTTAAGTAATCACGCATGAATATTCCTCCTCATCACCAAACAAAGGGAGCATCCCCTCCGAATACGCCACTCTATGGAGCGTATTCTCCTTCTCGATATTATACGATTTTTTTTCTCAAAAAGCAATGCAGGAGCCGCATGCAGAGTCCCATATCTGAGATATTTCTAAGAAATTCTTCAAGCACTGCACAGTACATCGATCACACAAAAATTTTCGATATTTTTCATTCTTAATGTATCTTTTTTTGTATTGTGTGACTTGGGTTACAAAATTTTCAAAAATAATATGATATAATACAGATGTCAACGGGAACTACGAAACGTCCTCCCCGACATTTTCCCCGTTGATCATCCCTCTATAGGAACGTTTCCCTGCGTTCCTCATTGTAAGGCAAATAACCCTTACATCCCATTTCTCAAGCCGCAGGTTTTTCCCGACCTGCGCGCATCCCTTTCCAGGAAAAAGAGCCGCTTGGCACCCCGCCAACGGCTCTTTTTCTATTTTCTTTTTTATCCGATTTTATCCGAGTGCGACATCGAGCATCATCATGAGCGAGAAGCCCGCTGCGAACGAGATGACGCCCACATCCGAATGCTCCCCCTCACTCATCTCCGGAATCAACTCCTCGACGACGACGTAAAGCATCGCACCCGCTGCAAATGCGAGTGCATATGGCAGAATCGGCACGACGAGAGCCGTCGCGAGAATAGTGAGAGCACCGCCGATCGGCTCTACTGCGCCAGATAGGACGCCGCCGCCGAACGCACGCCACTTCCCCATCCCCGCCGCACGCAGCGGCATGGATATGATCGCGCCCTCGGGAAAGTTCTGAATTGCAATGCCGAGCGAGAGCGCGAGCGCTGCGCCGAGCGTAATCCCCTCGCTGCCGCTCATCCACCCCGCATAGATCGCGCCGACCGCCATCCCCTCTGGGATATTGTGGAGCGTCACTGCAAGACAGAGCATCGTCGTCCGCGAGAGGCGGCTGTGCGGTCCCTCTGCTTTCTTTGCGTTCATGTGCAGATGCGGGATGATGTGGTCGAGCGCAAGCAGGAAGAGGGTTCCTGCCCAGAAGCCCACAACGGCAGGTACAAACGCAAGCTGCCCCATCTCCGCAGAGCCTTCCATCGCGGGGATCAGCAGACTCCAGATCGACGCCGCAACCATCACGCCCGCTGCAAAGCCCGTCAGCCCGCGCTGCACGTTGCGGTTCAGCGCCCCCTTGAGAAAGAATACGCAGCCCGCACCGAGCGCCGTGCCGATGAACGGTATCATCAATCCTTGAAAAATATCCAACATAAGTGTTCACCTCATGACGGATATTATAGCACGGTCACTTCTTATTCACAAATGATAATTTTTTCAATAATATTGCAAAAAAGAGCGACTCCTCTCCCATAAGAGCTGAGCCGCTTCGTATGATTATTCCAACGTGACGATCTTATTCTTGAGCACGTAGACGAGTGCCTGTGTACGGTCATTGACCTTGAGCTTGTGAAAGATGCTCGTCAAATGGTTCTTGACGGTCTTTTCGCTGAGGCCAAGAGCCTTGCCGATATCCTGATTCGAGAGTCCCTTTGCGATACAGCCGAGCACATCCATCTCGCGCGGTGTGAGGCGTTCGCCGCGGCTCTCATCCCAGATCTCCTTTGCCATCCGGCTGACATCGCCGTAGACCGCGGTGCTGCCAAAGAGGCGCTCCGCGAGCTTCGGATAGACGAATGGATTGCCCTCGTTGACCATGTGGATTGCCTTGATGAGGACGTTCGGCTCAACATCCTTCAGCAGGTAGCCGAGCGCGCCGTTCTTCAGGAGCTCGAGCACATAGTTGTCGCTGTCATGAATTGTGAGCGCAATGATCTTCGTGCGCGAGCGCGCCTGCTTGAGCTGCTTCGTGACATCGAGTCCCGTCAGCCCCGGCATATTGATGTCGAGCAGGAGGATGTCAGGCTTCAGCATGAGCGTGCGCGCGAGGGCTTCCTGTCCGTCCTCCGCTTCGCCGACGACCTCGAGATCATCCTCGAAGTTCAACACACGCTTGATTCCCTGCCGCAAAAGTGCGTGATCATCCGCAAGTAATATCCTGATTGCCACTGACATCTCCTCTTTTCCATGCATCCTGCATTTAGGAATCACTGATAATCACTGATTCCTTATATATCTATTCTTCATCCAACACGTGAGCTGTGAGAAAAATCATGAGTTCGGTCTCGGTCTTGCTCGTCCGCACGGAGCGGAAAAACGCGCCAAGTATGGGAATGTCTCCGAGAAACGGTATTTTTGAAAGCGATCGTGATTCATCACTGTCGATGAGGCCGCCGATCACCATCGTCTCGCCATTTTTCAGACGGACGGTCGTGTCTGCACTCCGTTTCTGAAAGCGGTACGCCTTGAGATCCTCGACAAAGACAGGCGTGCTGACTTCTGTGTGCACACGCGCGACAATGTTGCCGTCTGCGGTGACACGCGGCGTATAGCGCAGGATGATTCCCGCCTCGCGGTAGTCAATGCCTGTCGTGGTGACGGTATTCGAGGTCGTCGTGCGCGGTACAGGTACCTCCGCGCCGATGTTGATGAGCGCCTCGTGTCCCTGCACTGTCGTGATGTTCGGACGTGCAAGCATCTTTGCCCTGCCGTCCGTGATGAGCGCGCGAATCGCCGCGGAGTAGTAGAACTCGAAGGGAACACCCTCGGGTCCTCTGCCAAAGCGGATGATCCCCGGTGCGCTCGTCCCCTCGTTTCCGGCATTCCGCCCGCCAACCTCCCATGCGCCATCATCGCCGCGCCTAACACGCGGATACTGCGGGAGCGCTGACCATGACCAGTCCACGCCGAGTTCCTTTGCCGCCTGCTTAGAGATAGCAATGACACGAGCCTCAAGCGATACCTGCCGTGGAGCGACATCGAGTGCGGAGATAATTTCGCGCACGGAAAGAGCCTCAGATTCTGTCCCATAAAAGAGAAGCGTATTCGTTGCCCGATCGACGAGCACACGCCGCTGGGTATCAGAATCTGAGCCCTCATTCCATCTCTCTTCGTTATTTTTCGACACTATTGCCCGTTTTCCTTCACCTGTTAGGGATAAATTTGCAGCATGTGCCAATTCCTCCGGGTCGGCATAGCGCACGGTGTAGACGTGCACGCGCCGATTCTCCGTGCGTGCGTCTGCAGAAAGTGCAAGAAAGACCGAACCGTGCCGCTCGATGTGAATGCCGCGTGCGGCAGCCACGAGGCGCAGAACCTCCTCGCCCTCGCCTGTCAGATGCGCTGTCACCGCCCCCGCCACACCGTCGTCAACGATGAGGGGGATATTCGCCATGCGTGCAACAGCAAGCAGAACGGCACGCACATCGCCGCCCGTCACGTCGATCGTCACGGGTGCAGCGGCGGCAGGAACGGAGAGGAGGAGTGTCCACACAAGAGCTGCTGCTGTCATCCATCGTTTCATACAGTTCTACTCCCTCGCTACCGTGATGCTGCCCGACATCGTCTCCAATGTCGCAGATGTGTCCGTCAGTCCTCGGAGGGTATGTCCCTCCCACGTCTCTCCAACGCTCAGTGCCGCACCCTCTGTCCCCTTGCCGAGGATGGCGATGCGCACGCCGTTCGCATCCGTCACCACACCGCGCAGGACGAGCGGCGCGGGAGGAGGTGCGGGAGGAGTGCTTGCAGGTGAAGGCTGTGCCAGTGAAACAGACTGCAGCGGTGGATGTCCGTCACCCTTGGAATTTTCTATAGCAGGAGAAGTCTCCGCAATCGTCTCATGCGCGTACGAAAAAGGATTGCGCAGCGGCATTTTCTGCGCCGCTGCAGAAAGTCCTGCAATCTCCGTTGCTGACTGCGGCACAGGCTCCTGTTGAAGTGTGACGACAGTCTCCGTATCATCTGTCCACAGGAGCGCAATGCCGCTGATTCCGCCCAAAAGAAATGCACCAATGAGTACCATCTGTCGCGCAGACAATTCGCGCAGACGCGCACGCCACATTTCGATCACAAGAACCTCCCGCTATTTCCTAACACACAGAAAGGGACTGCCGCAGCAGCCCCTCCCCTCATGAAGGCATCCACCTTCGAAAATTTATCCCTTCAGCGCCTGAAGCTTCGGCCCCATGATCCGCTTGTACGCCTCCACACCCGGCTGATCGAATGCGTCCACATCCGCGAGCTCGCCCTCGTAGGCGACAGACATCGCAAGCAGGTAGAGCAGCTCGCCGAGATGGTACGGCGTCAGCTCCGGCAGAGCAAAGACGGCGCTGTAGCGCTTGTTCGACGCAAGTGCGTCCGCGTTTGACTGACGCGCAACCTCGAGCGCCGCCCCCATCGTGACGCCCGCAATATCCGCGAGCTTCTTCACATCGGGGAAGACGTTCGGGATGACGAGATCATCCGCCCATTTATCCACGCGGATAAACTGCACAACCTTGTTGAGTTTGCCCTCCTGGTGCTGCTGCGTCTGTGCGTGCATATCGGTCGTGCCGACGGCGACAACCGGCGTGCGCCCGTAGCAGACCTCCTTGCCCTCCTTGTTGAACTGCTTTCCGAGGGATTCGGCAAGCAGCTGGATGTACCACTCGGAGACGGATTTCAGATAGTCTCCATACGGCATCATGACCTCAATGTCGCGCCCGTGCTTCTCCGACGCGGCAAACTTCAGCGCCGCATTGAGCATTGCAGGGTTCTGCCAGAGATCGTCATTCTGACATGCCGCATCCATATCACGTGCGCCCGCAAGGAAGTTCTCGATGTCAAAGCCGATGCACGCGGCAAGCGTCAGTCCGACCTCGGTGAACACCGTGAAGCGCCCGCCTACGCCGTCCGGCACGGCAAACTGCTTCCACCCCTTGTCCATCGCGAGTTTTTTCAGCAGCGTCGGCTTCGCCTCGTTCGGGTCGGTGACCGCAACCACCTCGACCTCGACATTATCCGCCTTCATGAATTCGTCATACATGACCATGAAGTTCGACATCGTATCGAGCGTGCCGCCCGACTTCGAGATGACGAGGAGCATGATGCGCAGCGGCTGTCCGCCATGCGTTTTCTTGATCTGGGCAACGTCTTTCAGATGATTGATGATGTCGCCTGTGCGGCGCGGGTCAATGTTGTTGCCGCTGAAGTAGATGCGCGGGTAATTGTCGCGCTGCTCGTTCGAGAGCGAGTTCCAAAGCTCGCCGCAGTGCACATCGAACAGTACCTTGTTCCCGAGGAACGAGCCGCCGATGCCGAGCGAGATAAGGACATCCGTATGCTCCTGCGCATGCTTCCCGAGTTCCTTCAGACGTGCAATCGACGCAGGTGAGTTGATATGCCCGTCCTCTATGTAGGGTGTCTGCGAGAAGAGCACCTTCTCAGGCTCGCCGTCCTTCGAGAGATGTCCACGGATGAAGCCGTTCTTGCGCATCACCTTCATCGCCTCATGCGCCTTCTTGAGATCGTCCGCATAGAATGCGAGGTCGGCGTCCGTCACCTTGCCCTCGCCATAGAGATTGTCATAGTCAAATGTAAATCCGGATTTCAGTACAAGGCTCATCAAAAAACTCCTTCCTGTACCAGTACGCGATCAGGCACGAATCTCTGCAAGCAGTTCGTCCGTCTTTTCCTTCAGCAGTGCCTTATCCTGCCGCGTCTCGACGTTCAGGCGGATAACGGGCTCCGTGTTCGACATACGCAGGTTGAAGCGCCATTTATCAAACTCGATGGAAAGACCGTCCACCTTCGTCACCTTGCCGGAGGAACCGTACTTCGCCTCGATGCGATCCATGACCGCCTTTGCGTCCGTGACCTTGCTGTTGATCTCACCCGAGGTCGGATAGCGATCCATGCGCGCCTTCATCAGCTCGGAGAGCGTCTTGCCGCCCGATGCACTCATCAGCTCCGCCACGAGCAGCCACGGAATCTGACCGCTGTCGCAGTACGAGAAGTCGCGGAAATAGTGATGTGCGCTCATCTCGCCGCCGTAGATCGCATTGACCTTACGCATCTTGTCCTTGATGAACGCGTGACCGCTCTTGCACATGACGGGCTTGCCGCCGAGGCTCTCGGCGATCTCGATCGTGTTCCAAATGAGACGCGGATCGTAGATCACGCTCGCGCCCTTGTTCTTCTTGAGGAATGCCTCGGAGAGGAAGCCGACCATGTAGTACCCTTCGATGAAGCCGCCCTTCTCGTCAAAGAGGAAGCAGCGGTCGAAGTCGCCATCCCATGCAACGCCGAAGTCCGCGCCGGTCTCGCGCACGACCTTTGCCGTCGCCTCGCGGTTCTCCTGCAGGATCGGATTCGGTACGCCGTTCGGGAAATTGCCGTCCGGCTCGTTGTAGACCTTGACCAGTTCGAACGGGAGGAACTTCTCCATTGCGTTGATGATGGGCCCCGCCGCGCCGTTGCCCGTGTTGACGACGATCTTGTACGGCTTCAGTTTGCTCACATCGACATAGGTAAGGATGTGCTTCACATACTCATTGAGTATGTCCACCTGCTCGATCTTGCCGGGCGTCGCTGCGGGTGCGGGATAGGTCTCGCCGACCGCCATTGCCGCAATGTCCTTGAGCCCCGTGTCGCTGGAGATCGGACGCGACTCCTCGCGCACGAACTTCATGCCGTTGTACTGCTTCGGATTGTGGCTCGCCGTAATCATGATGCCGCCGCCGAGCCCGAGATGCGCCGTCGCGAAGTAGATCATCTCCGTGCCACACTGACCGATGTCGACAACATCGCAACCCGCCTCCGTGAGCCCCTTTGCAAGTGCGTCGCGGATCGCAGGTCCCGAGAGACGAATGTCATGTCCGACGGCAACCTTCTTCGCGCCGAACAGCGTGGGGAAACTGCGTCCGACACGGTAAGCGAGCTCCTCGTTCACCTCGTCGGGATAGATACCGCGTACATCGTATGCGCCAAAACCTTTGTCTGTCACTGCCATGTAACGTCCCCTCCTCCATGGGAAGCCCCCTCGGCGTCCCACAAACACCCTTCCGCTCCATTTGATGCGGAGTCTCCGGGTCATAACAAAACACTATATAACATAGGGTAAATATTCGCCGCCCTTTCCTCCTTTTCCTCTCTCTCACATCAAAATCTTACGAACTTTTCTTGCCATTTTTTCCACGGATTGTAAATGTTTACAACGCCTGTGACTTGTGCTAGGATGAACGCACCATCCGAATTGATTGGGAAAGGCTGGGAATCTTATGGACGGAATCAATGCGCGCCTGATCTATCTCTTCACCGATCTGATCCTGCCACTCATCGTCGGCTATCTCCTCTATCAGCGTCGCCTCCTCTCGGATGCGGCCGTCAACCTGCTCATCCGCATCAATGTCATCGTATTCTTTACCCTGCTCTCGCTCTTCAGCTTCTGGGCGTTGCCGCTCACGCGGGATCTCTTCATTCTGCCCGCGTTCTTCGCATTCATTATCCTCTTCCCGGGCTTCATCAGCTGGCGATTTCTCGGACGGCGCTTTCACAGTCCCATCGACCGCGGCACGCATCTCATATCCGCACTGCTCTCGAACATCGGCACGCTCGGCGGCATCTGCGCCTACATCATCTACGGAGAACGCGGCTTTGCCTATGCGCAGATCGGCGGCGCGTGCCAGAACCTCGTGCTCGTTCTGCTCGCATTCCCGATCGCACAGTACTTCTATCTGCTTCACAAGGCGCGTGGACGTGCGCCACGTCTCGAGGGGCGCGGCTTCCTCGGGCTCCTCCTCTCGTGGAATCAGCTCAGCATCCTCGGCATGACGGCGGGACTCCTGCTGAACGCCTCGGGCATCGCGCGTCCGCCTGTCCTGTCGGATGCATTCGGCTGCATCATCCACATTGCGGCGTGGTTCGGCATGCTGCCCATCGGCTCGCTCATCAACTTTCGCCGCGCGCGCCATTTCGTCTATCTGACGCTCGACATGATCGCGCTCCGCTTCCTCGTCGTTCCCATTGTCACCTTTGCCGCCGCGCTCCTCCTCATCAGCGACCCGACCGTGCAGAACGCACTCGTGATCTTCGCGAGCGCCCCGGGAGCGATCAACGCGACGCTCACCGCGCGTCTCTACCATCTCAACGTCGACTATACGATTGCCGTCTTCCTCGTGACGACAGTGCTCTACCTCACCGTGCTTTTCCCCGTGACATTTTTCCTGTTTCGTTAGAAAGAGGCGTTTCTCTTGGACAATTCTGATTTCCGCATCATCTACCTCTTCACCGACCTCCTCGCACCGCTCATCGTCGGCTATCTGCTCTATCGGCACGGCAAGATCTCCGACGCCCTCATCAGCCGCATCCTGCGCCTGAACGTCATCATCATCTACACCGTGCTCGCCCTCATGAGCTGCTGGACGCTCCCCATCTCGTGGGATCTCGCCCTCATTCCGATCTACGGCATCCTCATCGTCCTCTTTCCGGGACTTGTCGGCTGGGCGTTCTTCATCCGCAAATATCACAACCCGCTCGATCGCGGCGCGTATCTCTCGAACGCGATGATGTCCAACATCACCACGCTCGGCGGCGTCTGTGCTTACATCATCTACGGTGAGCAGGGCTTTGCCTACGCGCAGATCATGGGCATCTTTCAGACGCTGATGCTTGTCCTCGCCGTCTTTCCGATGGCGCAGTATTACTATCTGCAGCACAAAAACCATGGGCGCGGCGGCAGGATTCACATGCGCTTCCTCGACATCTTCCTCTCGTGGAACCAGCTCAGCATCATCGGCATGGCGGCGGGGCTCGCGCTCAACGCAGCGGGCATCGAGCGCCCTCCTGCAGTCGGCACGGCATTCGAGGGACTCATCCACTTCGGCGCATGGTTCGGCATGCTACCCGTCGGCGCGCTTGTCAATCTCCACCGCGCACGACGCTATGCACCGTACACCCTCGACCTCTTTGCCCTGCGCTTCCTCATCCTGCCTGCGTTCATGATGGCGGTCAGCTATCCCTTCGTCCGCGATCCCGTCCTCCTCGGCGCAATCCTCGTCTTCTCCGTCACTCCGGGTGCGATTAACTCCGTCACGGCGGCGAAGCTCTATCATCTGAACGTCGACTACACGATCTCTGGCTTCCTCACAACAAGCATTGCATTCTTCTTCATCGTCTACCCTGCACTGTTCTTTTTCCTGCGCTGAACCTTATGCGAGGCATCACAAAAGCCCTGCCGCATCGCGGCAGGGCTTTCTGCATACTGTATGCGTTCGAACGGCAGATCAAACGCGGAAGCGCGAGATCTCGTTCTGCAGATCCGTCGCGATCTGCGCCAAGCTCTCGCTCGCCTCGGCGATATCCGCAAGCGCCTGCGTCTGCGTGTCAACGGAGGACTCAGCCTCATCCGTCGTCGCATCATTCTCACGTGCCATATCCATCAGCTTGCGGCTGAGGTCGGCAATCGCCTTGTTCTTCTCCGTCAGCTTCTCGGAGGAGGTGTTGAGCTTCTTCACAACGCTGTTCGCACCTTGGACAGCCTCGGCAATCATGTCAAAGCGGCGCTGTGTACGCTCGAGGTTGACATTGCTCTCCTCGACAAGCTTCTTGGAGACCTCCATCGTATCGACTGCCTGCTGCGACTTCATCTTGAGCTCACCGATGATGCCGTTGATCTCATCCGTAAAGCCGCGCGACTGCTCGGCAAGCTTGCGGATCTCCTCGGCAACGACGGCGAATCCGCGTCCTGCCTCGCCCGCACGCGCTGCCTCGATGGCAGCGTTGAGCGCGAGGAGGTTTGTCTGCTCGGAGATGGACTGAATCATCGCGCTCGCCTCTTCGATGCGATCCGCACGCTGATTCGTCTCCTCGACCACACGCGAGACCTCCTGTGTGGCATCGGCGGTCTCGGCAGACTTCTTCATGAGGTCGGCGAGAATCTCCGCGCCCTCGGTCTGGCGTTTATGGATGTTCTCCGTCGCCTCGTTCATCTCCGTCATGACCTTGCGGTTGTCCTCGAGCAGCTGGAGGATTTCATCCGTATGATCGACCGCGTTCTGCGTGTCCGCAACCTGCACGCGCGCGCTCTCGGCAATGTCATGGATGCCCTTGCGCACCGTCTCCGCCGAGTGCGCCGTGTTCTGCGCCGTCGCTGTCAGTTCCTCGCTCGTTGCCGCAACCGACTGGGACGCGCCGTTGATCTTGCCGATGATCTCGCGCAGGCTGTTCGCCATACGCCCGAGCGAGCGAACCATCGCACCGACCTCATCGGAACGCTCCAGATAGATCACGGCATGCTTACCCTTCTCGCGATCCAGATCGAGATCGGAAAAACGTGTCAAAATATCCGTCACATCCCCAATGGGAACGATCAGACGCCGCTGAATGAACACAGCAAGTGCAATGGCAAGCACCACGGTACAGATCACGGCAAGTACCACGGAGAAGATCACCATATCGCGCGCGGCACCGGTGAACTTATCCTTGTCCGTAATGGAGAAGATCGACCACGGCGTATCCACACCTGCAAAGTGGACTGAGCGGAAAATGTAGACCGAGTCCTTGCCCGTCGTCGGCGAAACCTGCGACTTGCTGTACGGAGCCTCCGAGAAGGCTTCCTTCTTTTCCTCCTCCGGAGACTGCATGATCGTGAAGGCGTTCTTCATGATCGACTCCGGGCTCGTCCCATGCGCGACGAGATCGCCCTCGTTGTCCATCAGCAGATAGATGTTGTCCGGCGTACTGATCTTGGCAAGATCCTCCTGAAGCTGCGTGACATCGAAGTCGAGCGAGAGCGCACCGACGAAGCGCCCATCCACAATGAGCGGCATGCCGATGGAGACGAGCAGAGCTTTTTTCCCGTTTACTTCGTCATAGTATGCCTCCGAGAGAACCTGCTTGGACGTAGACTTTGGCTTCTGGTACCACGTCTCGGTCTCATAGCCCGTGCAGCCCTCAAACTCGACTGCATTTCCCTCACGGTTCGCATAGGGCATCACGCGCCCGGACTCATCCGAAAGCGGATCCCCGACATGTGCCGCATCCTGCCCATCGAAGGCGTTCGGCTCAAACACGACACCAATTCCCGAGAGATTGTCATTCGAAGCAGCCGCATCTGCAAACATCTCGTTCAGCGCCTCGCGGCTGCGCGCTGCAGGCGGATGCTGCTGCATATACGTATAGATGCGCTGGCGCACATCCTCTCCCGACTGCTGGACAGACTCATAGCGGCTAATGACCGCCTTTGAACGCTCACCCAATTCGTTGTACTGCGCCACCGTCCCCATCTCGAGAAGCTCATCATAAGCTCTGTAGCCAACGAACGAGACAAGGATCGTCACCATCACAACAATCCCGATGAGCGTGATCGCGTTCAGCTGGAAGCCAATACCCCTTCCCCTTTTCTGCCCTTGTTCTTGCAAAATATTCTCTCCTTTCCCCAGCACCCGGCCATTCCGACACAGAACGAGGAGCACCTTGCCATAACCGTGCGCAAAGACAGCAGCGCATGCTGCCGTCAAAAATAACTTTAGTATACGATAATTTTAATTCGCCACATACTTATTTTTTCCTGCTAAGGAAAATTTTATTTGCGTTTTATGCACAAAAATAGCGCCCCCATCGGATCGCTGTTTCTGTATGCCGTATTTTGTCATTAGAAAATATCGTCGTCCACATCCACTTCGCTCGAAAGTACTGTTCCCGTCACGGCGTCGATGCGGATCTTGTACTCGACGCTACCCGCATAGCACTTCACCTTGTAGACCGGATGGAACATCGGCTGCGGTGTGGGCGCATTCGCCGCGTCGTCTGCCGGCGGTGCGGGCTGACCGTTTCCGGCATCCGGCGCCTGTGCCGGTGCTGCCTGCGGCATCATACCGGGATGCTCGCCGCGATCATGCATACAGCGTCCGTCACGGTGCTCCCTGTCATCGTGCTTTCCATCGCGCCAGTCATCATGTTTGTTTCCATGTTTGTTTCCATGTTTGTCGTCACGATGATTTTTGTGATGCTTTCCGTCTCTGTCGTGATCCTTCTCCGTCAGATAGACGGAGCGGAAGTCCAGCTCCGTCTCGGACTTCCCGATCGCCTCCGCCGCAATCGACCGCACCTTTGCCTCATCGAGGAGCACGATGCCACGCTGCTGCGCCTGCACTGCAATCATTTCGGAGCGTGCCTGCTTTTCGGCGACCGAGCGTGCTTCCGCCTGGCCGTGGTGGTAGTACGCACCACCCGCAGTGACGACGCCGACGAGTACGGCGAACGCCACTGCCTTTTTGAGACGCGCGGGGGTAAAGATATTCGTGACCTGATTCTTGACATTCTGCATTTCCATGATGTTTTCCTCCTCTGCCTTTCGGCGTTCATGTTTGTGTTTATCATTGCTGATGGGTACATCATACGGGGAAAGTTTAAACAAAGTGTAAACACAAAAATAACTTTTTTGAAATTCCTCACAGCGCGCAGATTTTTTTGCGCATTTCGGTTATAATAGGTCTGTTTATTGTACCCCTTCCACCGCATTGCGATCCCTCTCCCCCGTCAAACGGGGGAGGCTTTGAGTTACAGCGTATTAGCTTCCCCCGTCGAAACGGGGCATGTGCGCGGAACGTGTAGAAGTGGCGAGCTTGCGAGCCGATAGGGGCGCCTCGCACTCCCCAACGGAAAGTGAGGTTCTCCATGCGGCTCCGCGACCTGTCCCTCAAGAAAAAACTGCTCGTGACGAACGCGCTCATGATCGTCATCCCGATTGTCGTGCTCATCGCCATCGGCGCGGTGCTGCTCGGCGGTCTGCGCCACGCGGGCACCCTTCAGCAGCAAGCACTTGCCCTCCTCTGGCCGGAGGAGGGACGGACGCTCTCCGTGCAGGTCGCACTCAGCTCTCTGCGCGCCGAGTCAGAGAAACGCAAGTTCAAGCTGGATAATATCGAACGCGACATCCACGTCCTCGAAGGAGCGGGGGTGCGCATCCTCACCGTGGCAAAGGAGAAGGACAGCGCCTATCTGACGCCCGGGAGCAATCCGGATGAGCTTCAGCACATCGTTGCACGCAAATGCGGCGTGCGCGGCTCCGCGCTCAGCTGGGACATGGACGGTCTTGTCTTCCGCTATGAGGGTCTGCGCAGCGGTACAGTCATCATGGGCGTCGGCGATGTACCCATGATGCGCGGCGATGAACCGCCGCCGATTCCGCACGATACGCGAGACTTCATCCTGAATGCCGCACTCATCCTCCTCATCCTCACGACCTCGGCGGGCATCCTGCTCCTCGGTCGCTACCTCGCGCGCCTCCTCTCCGCGCAGATTCTCACCCCGCTCGAGGAGATGCGCCGTGCGGCGGCCGCAATCCAACGAGGCGATCTGAGTCATGAACTCCCGCCGATGGGCAGCGACGAGGTGGGCGCAACCTGCCATGCATTCGACGAGATGCGCAGGGAGCTCCTGCGCGCTCGCATGCGTGAGGAGCGCGAGGAGGCACGGCGCAGAGAGCTCTTCATTGGCATCCTCCACGACATCGCAACCCCGCTCACCGCGATCAAGGGCTATGCGAGCGGCATTCTCGACGGCATTGCACGCACGCCCGAGAAGCAGCGTACCTACGCCGAACGCATCAGCCAATCCGCCGCAACAATGGAGCGCCTGACGACGCGTCTGCGCGAGTTCCTGCGCCTCGACACGGATGAGCTGCCGCTCACATGGGAGACGGTCAGCGCAAGGGATTTTCTCACAGAATACATCCATGAACACGCCCCCGCCCTTGCCGAGGACGGCGTGCATATCTTGATGGAGAAGACGAATACAGCGGCAAAGATACGGATTGACCACGGGGAGTTCGCCCGCGTTCTCAAAAATCTGTGGGAGAACAGCAGCAAGTATCGGCGCGGCGCAGAGGTACACGTATGTATGTCGCTCAGCGAAGAAGGACGGCAGCTCGCCATCCGCTGCGATGACGACGGCATCGGCGTCGATGCTGCAGAGCTGCCGAAGCTCTTTGACAGCTTCTACCGCACGGACACGGCACGCACGAACGTCGCGGGCGGCAGCGGGCTGGGGCTTGCCATCGTACGGCGGATCATGACAGCATTCGGCGGCAGCGTGCGCGCAGAAGTGTCGATCGAGGGAGGGCTGTGCATGGTGCTCCTCCTGCCCATTGCAAGCGAGGGAGATATGAAATGAAAAAGATATTACTGGTTGAGGATGATAACGACATCGCTGAACTCGAGCGCGACTATCTCGAGGCGAGCGGTTTCGCCGTCGACATCGTATCCGACGGCGACGAGGGCAAGCGCCGCGCGCTCACGGGCGAGTACAGGCTCCTCCTGCTGGATGTCATGCTGCCGGGCGCAGACGGCTTTGCCATCTGCCGCGATGTCCGCAAGACGCTCGACATCCCGATCCTCATGGTCTCGGCGCGCCTCGAGGACGTGGACAAGATCCGCGCGCTTGGTCTCGGCGCAGATGACTACATCGTCAAGCCGTTCAGCCCGAGCGAACTCGCCGCGCGCGTCAAGGCGCATATCACGCGCTATGAGCGCCTCAAGGGCGGCGCACAGACGACGCCCACCGTCCTGCGGTTTGGCGCGCTCGAGATCCAGCCGTGGACGCACCGCGTCTTTGTCGCGGGACGCGAGGTACATCTCGCCGCACGCGAGTTCGATCTGCTCCTCTTTCTCGCGGAGCACCCGCAGATCGTATTCAGCAAGGAGACGCTCTACGACCGCGTCTGGGATCTGGACGCGATGGGCAATACCTCCACCGTCTCCGTCCACATGAACCGCCTGCGCGAAAAGATTGAGGACGATCCGTCGCACCCACGCTGGCTTCAGACCGTCTGGGGCGCAGGCTACCGCTTCAATAGCGAAGCGACGGAGGAGGAATGAATTTTTGCGTGAGGATATTTTGCCAAATCCTGTTTTTTTGTTATAATGGGAAACGGTCTTTATCGGATATCAATCTATATAGGGAGTGTATCTAACTCATGACAGCAACCGCATGGTCGATTCTGCCGCCGATCATCACCATCGTCCTCGCGCTCTGGACGAAGGAAGTCTATATGTCGCTCATCATCGGCATCTTCTCGGGCGCAATGCTCTTCGCGGGCGGGAATTTCCTGCAGGCGACGCTCACGATGTTTCAAGTCATGGCGGACAAGGTCGGCAGCAATGTCAACATCCTCGTCTTTCTCGTCATCCTCGGCATCCTCGTCGCAGCCATCACGCGCTCGGGCGCAATGAACGCCTACGGCGAGTGGGCGACGCGAACGATCAAGGGCAAGCGCAGCGCCTCCCTCGTCACCGTCCTGCTCGGCATCGTCATCTTCATCGACGACTACTTCAACTGTCTCACGGTCGGCACGGTCATGCGCCCTGTCACGGATAAATTCCAGATTGCGCGCACGAAGCTCGCCTACATCATCGACGCGACCGCCGCGCCGATCTGCATCATCGCCCCCGTCTCGAGTTGGGCGGCGGCAGTCGGTTCCTCGCTGCCCGAGGACAGTCACATCGACGGCTTCATGCTCTTTCTGCAGACGATTCCCTTCAACCTCTACGCATGGCTGACGATTCTCTTCATGCTCTTTGTCATCTGGACGGGGCGCGACTTCGGGGCAATGCGGCAGAGCGTAGAGAAGTCAAATGTTCATTTCGAGATTCCGAAGGAGTATCAGGACACGGCGGAGGCATCTGCAAGCGCAGCGAGCGAGGGGCGCGGCAAGATGATCGACCTCATGCTGCCGCTGCTCGTCCTCATCGGCGCGTGTATCTACGGCATGCTCTACACGGGCGGTATCCACGAGGGCAGGAGTATTGCGGACGCATTTGCCAACTGCGACTCGTCAAAGTCGCTCGTGCTCGGCTCGTTCATCGCCTTCGTCTTTACTGGGCTGCTCTATCTGCCGCGCCGCGTTGTCTCGTTCAACGTGTTCTGCGACAGCTTCGGCTGGGGCTTCAAGGCGATGACCCCCGCCATCTTCATTCTCTGCCTCGCGTGGACGCTCTCGGGTATCTGCAGCAAGGAGTACCTTGACCTCGGCGGCTTCGTTGGCTCCGTCGTCTCGGCGAATGCGGGCGTCGTCATGTTCCTGCCGCCGCTCTTCTTCCTCGTCGCAGCAGGGCTTGCCTTCGCGACGGGCACGAGCTGGGGCACGTTCGGCATCCTGATTCCGATCGCCATTGCCGTCCTCGGGCAGACAGCTCCTGACATCCTCGTCGTTTCCGTCGCCGCCATCCTCTCGGGCGCGGTCTGCGGCGACCACGCCTCGCCCATCTCGGATACCACCATCCTCGCTTCGGCGGGCGCACAGTGTCACCACCTCGACCATGTATCGACACAGCTGCCCTACGTCGGCGTTGTCGCCTCCTGCTCCCTCGTCGGCTACATTGCCGACGGACTCACGGGCAACGGCTACATCGGCCTCACCGTCGGCATCGCTACCCTCGCCCTCACAATGGCAGCAATTTCCACACGCGTGACATCTGCAGAGAAGTAAATACGATCTACTAAATACAAACGCCGCCGATGAGGTACAACCCCATCGGCGGCGTTATGTATTATACATTACTTTTTTCAAAAAAACTATCCAGATTCTATGTGTATCCGGTGGCAAAAAGACTCAAAGCATTAGGCTCTCGCCATCTGTTCAACTTCCTCAAGCGGCAGCTGGGTCGCTGCGGCAATCTGGGAAATCGTCAATTTTCCCAAGGAAATCAACGCCAGCGCCGTTGCACGAGCCGACTCCAACCGTCCCTCGGCGCGTCCCTCGGCACGCCCCTCGGCACGCCCCTCTTCCATCTTCTTCTCTCCAAACTTTTCCATCAGTTCGCACATGGTATTTACCCCCTCCACTTCCGCCTTAAAGTAACTGGCGCGTTTTGCAAGTTCCTTGTAGTGCATCTGCTCCGCACGCTCACAAAAGAAATCCTGCATCAGACGACCGAGAGGCGTGTCCTCACGATTCGCCCCGTTCACATAGAGAATATGCGCGCCGTCGTCAAACGGACGTTGAAGCTCTTGAATGACGCGCTCCACATGGTAGAGCGGATGCCCCGCGCGGTATATGTCATTCTCCGTGATAAAGATCACCCACGTTTCGGGCAGTGCGGAGAATTTTGCAGATTTTTCCAGCTCACGCGTATCCATCATGCTGCTGTTGTATCGCGCACGACGCGCGACTGCACCCTCGTTTGCCCGCTGAACCTCGCAGTCGTAGAGCTTCCCATCGCTGTCCTCAGCGAGCACATCGAAACGAACGCCGCGTCCATAGAGATTATCAACGCTCTGCTGTGTAACGACACGCTTTACCACGAGATCGTCCCGATCAAGGAAGATGCGCAACAGAAGCTGTATTCCCTCGGTGTTGTTGTCGAAACATACATTGAAAAACGTGTCATCTATCAAACGGAGTTTCTGAATCAATGCAAGATATTCCGCCGGAACATTCTTCTTGATGATACTCATTGATTCGCCTCTTTCTCCTTTGATACTATCATATTATGGAAAACAAGGGTTCTTGTCAAGAATGAAAATTTCGACTCATCCCATTCCTCCATGAGACAGCAAAACGCTCCTTGCAGACGGCAGTCATGCACATCTGTAAGGAGCGTTTTTCAATGTCAGGTTTTTACCCGCGTGTCTTGCCGCCCGCGACGTTGTAGGTAACGCCGTGGATGTAGGAGGCGCGCTCGGAGGCGAGGTAGGCGACGAGGTCGGCGACCTCGGAGAGTTTGCCGCTGCGTCCGAGCGGCGTGGTCTTCGTACTCGCGTACCCCTTGCGCAGGTCATCGACGGTGATGCCGCGCGTGTAGGCGAGTGCTTCCTCATAGGCGAGAGTGCGGAGCCCCGTTGCCTCGAGGATGCCAGGTGCGACGCCGATGACGCGTACGCCGTACTTGCCGAACTCCTTCGCCCACGAACGCGTGAAGGAGTTGACGGCATTCTTCGTTGCAGCGTAGATGCTCTGCCCCTCAGAGCCCTCAATGCCGCTCTCGGAGCTCATGTTGATGATCACGCCGTGTCCCTGTGCGACGAGCTCGCGTCCGACCGCCTGTGCGCAGAGGTAGACGCCCTTGAGGTTGACTGCCGTGACCTTGTCGAAGACGGCGTCGTCCAGCTCGTACTTCCCATGCGGATCCTTCGGGTCGACGAGGAGGCGCGGGATGTTGATACCCGCGTTGTTGACGAGGATGTCGATCGCACCGAACGTCTTCTTCGCCTCTGCGACCATTGCCTCGACGCTCTCGCGCTTCGTGACATCGGTGACAACATAGAGAACCTTGCCGTTCTTTGCATCAAATGCGGGTGCCTCCGGGTTCATATCGCAAACAACCACGTTCGCGCCCTGTGCCAGGAACTCCTCCACAACGGCCTTACCGATGCCCGATGCACCGCCCGTGACGATGGCAGTTTTTTCTTCGAGATTCAACCAACTCATAATAGATTCTCCTTCTGCACTGCTCTGTGTTCAGCGAAAAACTTAGCTCTCGTAGAGGCCTGCACTGGCAATCCACGCAATGATGACGGCGAGAGGGCCGGTCATGAAGCGCGAGTAGAGGACAGCGGGCACACCGATCTCAACGGTCTTGGCATCTGCCTCGGCAAGGCCGAGTCCGACGGGGATGAAGTCGCAGGCGCACTGTACGTTGATGGCAAAGACTGCGGGAAGCGCAAGGTTCGGCGGGATGTGCCCGAGACCGATCTCGACGCCGATGAGAACGCCAACGACCTGCGCGATGACCGCCCCTGGTCCAAGGAACGGGGAAAGGAGTGGGAAGGAGCAGATCAGCGCGAGGATGACGAGCCCGATCGGCGACGCGGCAAGCGGCGAAACGAAGTGCGCGACGAAGTCGCCGAAGCCCGAACCGAGGATGACACCGATGAGCATGGAGACGAATGCCATGAAGGGCAGGATCGTCGTGATAAGCGTGTTGATGGACTCACGGCCTGCCTGATAGAAGGTAGCAACGATGCCGCCCATCATCTGCCCGACCTTTGCCATGAGGCTGCCGGACTGCTCCGTGATCTTCTTCGAGGTATCATACTTCGGCTTGTTCTCTTCTTCTGCGAGCGCTGCGGCAGGTGCTGCTGCAGGAGCTGCCGTGCCGTCGCTGAATGCGATGTTTGCGGGCTTTACTGCCGAGACGTAGATGTCCTCTTTGATGTACTGGGCAAGGGGTCCCGAGGGTCCCGTCTGCTTGATGTTGACGGTAAAGATGCGCTTCTGCGGATAGATGCCGCAGCGCAGCGTGCCGCCGCAGTCGATAACCGCCGCGAGGATCTCATCCTCGGGAACACTGGTCTTGAAGCCGTCCACGACCTCCGCACCCGTCATTTCGCCGAGGCGTACGGCAACATCCGAGATCACACCGCCCGTGATGTTGACGATCTTGTTCTTCTTCTCATCCGGCGTAAGGGTCAGCGGGCCGCCAAATCCGCCCGAGCCTGCCGACACGATGACGCTCTTGTATTCGCTCATGATAATTTCTCCTTTCGGCTTTCCTTACGACTTGAGGACGGCGGGTTCTTTGCTGAGCTTTACGCCCTGCTGACGTTGGACATAGGCGACTGTGAAGTCTGTGAGCCAGCCGCGCAGGAAGTTGACGATGAGTCCGACGAGCAGATAGCGAAGCGCCAGATCCGTGTACGGAAGACCGAGGGTCGTGATACCGTTTGCAACGCCGAGGAAGACGAACATCTCACCGGGGTTGACGTGCGGGAACATACCGTTCATCGTGTGGCATGCAGACGAAGCTGCTGCATAGTAAGAGGGCTTGTAATACTCGGGCATGAATTTGCCGAGCGAGAGCGCCATCGGGTTGCAGAGGAAGAACACGCCGATGAACGGTAGTACAACGTAGCGAGAGATGGGATTGCCGGCACAGAGGTGGGCAAATCTCTCAACGCGCTCATTGCCGACAAAGAGCACGATCGCATTCATCGCGACGAGCAGGCAGACAAGGGTCGGGATGATGCCCGTGACCCACCCGATCAGGGTTTCGCCGCCCTTGTTGAACATGCCGATGAATCCCTCGGCAAAGAGAATCAGAGTATCCATGTGTTTCTCCTTTCAGTGGAAACAAAGCCTTTATGCATGACTGGCAAGGGTCTCGCCCTGCTCCTGATAGATGATGTACTCCTCACGAGCACCGAGCACGGCGCGGCGCGTCTGACGGTCATAGCCCGCGACGCTCTCCTCGTCGAGATCGAGCAAATTCTTGCCCGTGAAGTCCTCAAATGGGCGAAAGCCCGCAAATACGGTGACACCCTTCATGATCTCGCCGCGCAGAATATTGCACTCTGCATCAATCACAAAGAGGACAATCGCCCCCGCAACGAAGCGCCCCTTCGCCTTGCCGATGGCAACGCGCCCTTCGCGGCGCATCTCCTTCACATGTGAGGCAAAGCGGCGGAACTGCAGAATGCTCAGAACCAGCTGGAGCACCCACATGCCTACGGCAATCAAAACAAGCCAGAGCATTCTCATCGTTCCTTTCTTAATCTGTTCACTCGTTCAGCAGAATCTTCGCTGTCTCATCATCTGTGATGAGGACGTTAATGTAGCGCCCGCGCAGTGCCCCGAGGATGGCGGGTACCTTCTCGCGCGACGCCGCCATGCCGATGCTGTAGTCTAGCGCACGGAGGCGCTCGAGCTCAACGGCGATGATGCGATCCTGAAACTCCGTCTGGACGGGACGCCCCTCGATGTCATAGAACATGGAGCAGATCTCCCCGACCACGCGCTCGCGCAGGAGGCTTTCGATCGCCTCGCGACCGAAGCTACCCATCCAGACGAGGTTCGAGGACTTTACAGGTGCGCCGATGCCGACGATGCCGATGTCGAGCCGCGCCCAGAGATTCATGATCTGCTCGAAGTTCACATCCTGCCGGATTGCCGCCGCAATCTCTGCCGTGCGCGCAATCGCGGGGGCATAAATGTAGTGGCTGCGTCCGCCGAATGCGTTTGCGAGTTCGTAGCAGAGCGTGTTCACGTGGAGATCGCTGTCGAGGCTCTCAGGCCCGCCGTCAAGCGGTACGAAGTCCGCGCTCACGGGGTGAAGGCGCTCCGCCGCCGCGCAGCGCGTCAGCTCGCGGATGCTCGTCCCCCATGCAAGACCAATGGTCTGTCCTTTGGCGACAATGCGACGCAGGAGACTCAGCCCCGCCTGCGCCATGCGTCGCTTGACCTGCTCGAGATCAATGCTGCGTGCGACAACGTACGCTTCACGAAGCCCAAAGCGTCGTTCGAGCGCGCTCTCTAGCTCCTCGTTGTTGTCCGTCTCGACGGTGATGCGTACAATCCCCGCCGCAAGGGCACGCTTCAGATACTTGCTCACCGTTGTGCGGTCAACGCCGAGACGTGCCGCAATCTCCCCCTGTTTCAGACCGTCGGTGTAGTAAAGGTTTGCCGCCTTGATAAGGATCCGTTTATCCACGGCCTGCATATTGTTTTCCTCCCGAGAGTATTTACCTTCACATTTGTGATTATTTAGCGCTTTTGTCATCCTGACAACCTGAATATATCCTGAAACCGAAAATATGGCAAGTAAAAACGCTGTGGATTTTGCATTCCACAGCGTTTTTCGGTCATTTTCAGTTTTTATCGTCACATACGTGAAGTATTCATCTCATAAGTGATGATATCTTCTCACTTATCCATCATCGCATACATCCATTCCTGCAAGACACGGGCATGGTTGACCGCGGGATCTTTCGCCCCATAGAGCAACGTTACATTTTCCCCTGCTGCAAGATGTTCAGCTACCGTTACCATATGAGTTGGTGCAGCCCTTCCTGTCGAGAGTTCCACGCGATATTTCACAGCAAATTCCTCAAAATGCTCCGCCTTGTGTCCAAACCACGTACGGAGTTCCGGCGATGGAGCAATATCCTTCCACCAGTCATCGAGTGCCGCACGTTCCTTTGAGATACCGCGCGGCCAGAGGCGGTCAACGAGCACACGAAAGCCGTCATCCGCAGACATTGCCTCATAAATACGTTTGATTCGAATCTCAGCCATTCAGCCCGCCTCCCGTTCCATATATGCGCGCACCGAGTCAAACTTCCCTGAGCGAAGTGCGTCAATCATGCGGTTGATGCGCGGTGGAGGCGTCCATGCCAGAGGCAGGAAACAGTCCGCGCAGTCGTTGTACATCGCACGCAGGTCGTTCTCTGCATCGCGGCGCAGGAGCGCGTACTCCGCCTTACGGCGTTCGTAGCGGCGGCCGGCACGCAGATAGCCGACAGTGGTGACCGCGCCCCAGAGCACGAAGTAGTATGCCCAGATGAAATCCGGCAGGAATGGGGAGAGAGGGAAGTAGACGAGTGCCGCGACCAGTCCGCCGGAGAGCAGCCAGAGCACAAAGGACGGACGGTGCAGACCGCTCTCGATGTAGTCCAGATCCTCAACAATCTTGTAAAGGTTGCTGTGCTGAACGAAGTAGTCCTTCAGGCGCTCCAGTCCGTCGATCTGCGCCGTGCGTTCGTCGGGGATCGGTACGGGTTCGTTCAGCACAATCTCTGCGGGCATTTCGCGCCGATGTTTGTCCGCCGTATCAGCAATGAAGTTCCATGTTTCGAGTTCATCGTCGATCAGCGCCCGCTCGCCACAATGCGGGCAAATACGCGTCAGCCCTTCAATTTTTTCGCCGCATTCTTTGCAGATCATATGATATTCCTCCTTGCTGTCAAAATTTTATTACATATTCTAACACAAATTTATTTTTTTGTCTAATGAAAAAGACGGTATACAAGAAAGGGACACACACAGTTTGTGCATGTCCCTTGGCATTCCATTATTATCCTCTTCTGCGCCTCGAACGATACCCAATCCACAGTACGAGCAGCCATGTGGGCAGGATTGGCACAGCGAGCTGCATGCCCGGAATCTGCGCCATCATGACGACAACGCCGATGAGGAAGAAGAGACAGAGATAGTTGATCCACGGGCAGAACGGTGCGCGGAATTTGATCGGCGTTCCTTCGTGCTCCATCTTGCGACGAAATTTCAGATGTGTCACAACGATCATCACCCAACTGATGACGGCGGCGCAGGTAGCAATCGAGATGAGATAGAGGAATGCATCCCCCGGGAAGAAATAGTTGAGGAATACAACAATGAGCGTAAAGCCCGAAGAAATCAATATGCCGAGCACGGGCACACCGCGCACGGAGAGACTCCTCAGCACCTGCGGCGCGTCCCCGCGCTGCGCCAGTCCGTAGAGCATACGGCTGTTGCTGTAGATCGCAGAGTTGTAGACGGAGATTGCCGCCGTCAGCACGACGAAGTTCAGAATATGCGCGGCGGCAGGAATGCCGACGTTCTGGAAAATCTGCACGAAGGGGCTTGCCTCCATGCCGACCTCGTTCCACGGCCAGAGTGCCATAAGCACCGCCATCGTGCCGACATAGAAAATCAGGATGCGCCAGATGACCTGATTGATCGCCTGCGGGATTGTGCGGTCGGGATCCTCCGCCTCACCCGCCGTGATGCCGATCAGCTCGATGCCGCCGAACGAGAACATGACGACGGCGGTGCCGAGGAAGAATCCCCACCATCCGTTCGGCAGGAAGCCGCCGTGTTCCCAGAGATTGCTGACGTTCTCGGGGAACGGCGCACCTGTAACGAGCAGCCAGCCGCCGAGTCCGATCATGAGGACAATCGCCGTGATCTTCACGAGTGCCATCCAAAACTCCGTCTCGCCGTACGCGCGCACATTCGTGAGGTTGAGCGCGGTGATGACGGCAAGGCAGATGAGCGCCGAGAGCCACTGCGGGAGGTCGGGCAGCCAGAAATTCATGTAGATGCCGACCGCCGCAAGCTCCGCCATCGAGACGATGATGTAGTTGAACCAATAATTCCAGCCGGAGAGGAAGCCCGGGAAATCGCCCCAGTATTTGCCCGCGTAGTGACTGAACGAGCCGGAGACGGGCTCATCGACCGCCATCTCTCCGAGCATGCGCATGATGAAGAAAATCATGATGCCGCCGAGGAGATAGGCGAGCATGACCGCAGGCCCCGCAAGCGCGATGGTGGATGCCGAGCCGTAGAAAAGTCCCGTCCCGATTGCGCCGCCGAGCGCGATCATCTGGAGATGTCTGTTCTTCAGCCCGCGCCTCAGGACGGGCGATGCTTCCTTTTCCTGCATATATGCTCCTATCTAGCCGCGCTGACGTTCCTTGAGCGCCTGCTCCACCTCACGTTTTGCAGACTTCGCCTTGAGCGTCTGACGCTTGTCGTAGTTGTGCTTGCCGCTTGCAAGCGCGAGTTCCAGCTTTGCCCGCCCGCGCTTGAAATAGACCTTCAGAGGGACGAGGGTCATGCCCTTCTCGCGTGTCTTGCCGAAGAGTTTCAGAATCTCCGCCTTGTGCATGAGGAGGCGGCGGACGCGCAGCGGGTCGTGGTTGAACTGGTTGCCCTGCTCGTAGGGGCTGATGTGCATATGGTCGAGGAATACTTCCCCGTTCTTGATATAGGCGTAGCTGTCGCGCAGATTCGCGCGCCCTGCACGCAGGGACTTGACCTCCGTCCCGACGAGCTCCATGCCCGCTTCGTAAGTTTCGTGGATAAAATAATCATGACGCGCCTTGCGGTTCTCGCAGGCGATCTTGATGCTTTCGTTCTTCTTTCCCATAGAAATTCCTCACTCGGCGTTGCCGGTGCCGCCCTCTGTCTTGCGGTTCATGCGGCGTGCGGGACGCGGCGCGCGACGAGGCTTCTCCGACGGCTCCGCGTCAGGTCTCTGCGCGCGGTAGCCCGGCGGATCCGGCCAGACGGCGCTATTCAGCCCCGTGACCTTGACGCGGTGATAGTCGCGCGAGCCGCGCTCGTCATCATAGCGATCCGAGGATCTGCCACGCCCGCGGTCACGCCACTCTGCGCCCGCCTGCGGTGCACGCGCAGGACGCTGCCCGCGCGCACCGTCCGCCCTCTGTGCAGTTGCACGCGGCTTTGCGGGCACGCTTGCCGCCGCCGTGCGCGCCGCACGCTCGCCCTCCTGCACGCGCTTGCCCTGCGTACCGTGAGCGCCGCGCGTCTTCTTGCGGCGCTCGGCGGGCGTTGCGGCGACATCCGCGATAATTGGCTCATGCCGTTTCTCATTCTTCTTTTTACGGGAGCAACGTCGGCGCCCGTCTTTATTTTTTTCACCCTCCGCCTTCGGCTTTACTGCAGTTTTCGCAGGTTTCGCCATGTTCGGCTCGTAAACGCCGTTGTCCTTCAACACGAAGTCGAGCGTCCGCGCCTGTACGTCCGCGCGCGTGATGATGACGGTCACGGCGTCGCCGAGGCGATAGCGCGTGCCCGTGCGCTCGCCGACCATCGCATACTGCTCCTCGACGTAGCTGTAGTAATCGTTCACCATCGTCGAGACGTGGACAAGCCCCTCGACGCCGTTCTCGAGCTCAACAAAGATGCCGAATGCCGTGACGCCGCTGATGATTCCCTCGAAGGTCTCACCGACGAACTGCGCCATGTACTCAATCTTCTTCATATCCGTGGTCTCGCGCTCCGCCTCGATGGCAATGCGCTCGCGCGCGGAGGAATGCTCCGCCGCCTCGGCGAGGGTCGCGCGCAGCCGCTCCCGCTTCTCGGGCGGGATATGCCCTGTCGCAAACGTCTCGCGCAGGAGGCGGTGGACAAGGAGGTCGGGGTAGCGGCGAATGGGCGAGGTGAAATGCGTATAGTAGCGCGCGGCAAGCCCGAAATGTCCGAGACTCGCCGTTGCATAGCGCGCCTGCTGCATGGAGCGCAGCGCGACCGCGCCGATGATGCGCTCCTCGGGCGCCCCCTTCACACGGTCGAGCACCTGCTGAATGTCGCGCGGGCGCACCTTGCCGTCCTCGTCGATGTGGAGGCGCAGCCCGAGCGCGGCGAGGAGACTCTGAAAGCGTTCGATTTTCTCGCTGTTTGGCGTCTCGTGGACGCGATAGACGAACGGCTCCTCCTTCAGTTCCATATGGCGCGCAACCGTCTCGTTCGCGATGAGCATGCACTCCTCGATGATGGACTCGCCGACCGAGCCCGTGCGCTTCACGAGCGCAACGGGATGCCCCTCGGCGTCGAGCTTTACCTTGATCTCGGGCAGCTCGAAGTCGATCGATCCACGACGGTGGCGCTTTGCGCGCAGTGCCTCACGCAGACGGCGCAGCGTCTCGAGCATGGGGCGGATGTCCTCGTTGTCGGAGACAAACGGCTCCTCGCCCGCGAGCACGCGGTTGACGAGCGTATAGGTGAGGCGGCGCGCAACGTGGATGACGCACGGCACGATCTCGTAGCTGCGCACCTCGCCGTCCGCACCGATCTCCATCTCGCACGCCATCGAGAGGCGGTCAACGCCCTCGTTCAGGCTGCATATGCCGTTCGACAGTTCCTTTGGCAGCATGGGGATGACGCGGTCGACCAGATAGACACTCGTCCCGCGCCGCGCCGCCTCGTTGTCGAGCGGCTCGCCCGCGCGGACATAGTGGCTCACGTCCGCGATGTAGACGCCGAGGAAGAAGCCGCCGTCCTTCTCATACGCATAGATGCCGTCGTCGATGTCCTTCGTATCCTCGCCATCAATCGTGACAATGGGGAAATCGCGGCGGTCACGCCGTCCCGCATACTCCTCCGGCAGCGGATGCGTCGGACAGTGCGCGGCTGCCTCCGCCACGGCGGGCGGAAAGTTCTCATCGAGATCGTAGGCGCGCATAACGGCGAGCACATCGACCCCCGGGTCGCCCGTCTTGCCGAGCACCTCGATGACGCGCCCCTCGGCGCTGCGGCGCTCCTCCGGCCACTTCGTAATCTCGACGACAACCTTGCTCCCTGTCTTTGCGCCGCCGAAGTCCTTTTTCAAAACAAAGATATCGCGCCCGATCTTCGCGCTGTCGGGCGTCACAAAGCCAAACGCCTTGCTGCGCTCGAATGTGCCGACAATATGCGTGTTCGCACGCTCGAGGATGCGGATGATCTCGCCCTCACGCGCGCGCCCCGGCATCTCGGACGGCGTAACGCGTGCAACCACGCGGTCGCCGTGCATGGCGGTCGCGAGCGCAGAGCCTGGTACAAATACATCCGACTCGTCCTCCGTCGCACGCACGTCGGGGATGATGAAGCCGAAGCCCTTCGGCGACATGGAGAGCCGCCCGACGACGAGATTCATGCGGCTCGGCAGACCATAGAGGCCGCTGCGGTTGCGGATGATCGCGCCCTCCGCCTCAAGTGCCGCGAGGGCAGACGAAAGAAGCTGCTCCTCCGATTCGGGCAGCCCGAGTTCCGTCCGCACCTCAGCCTCGGGCAGCGGGCGATAGGCGTCCTCCCGCATAAAGGCGTGTACGCGCTCTTTCAGTGTATCCAGTTGTTCCTGTTCCATAATTTCCTCGTTTTCCCGTTCCTATTTCCGTTCCTACAAAATTTACAGAGTATCCCCCGTCAAAAACGCCGCCGTGCGCGCAAAGACGCGCTCTCTGACCCCCGTATCGAGCGGCAGCAGATGCCCCGCATCGGGCAGGATGAATTTCTCGCAGTGAGGACTCCCCACGTTCTCATAGAGATAGTCCGCACTCTTCGGATCCGCCGTATGATCCCGCTCCCCGTGTACAATCAGGAGCGGCGCCGTCACGCGCCCGATCTGACGGCAGAGGATTGCGACAACATCCAAGAGCTCATGAATGGAGACGAGCGGCATGCGCCGATAGGTGTTGTTCGCGCCCTGCGGCACGTCCCTGAGTTTCCTGCGTGCCTTTGGTACATAGCGGTCAATGCACGCCTCGCGCGTGGGCAGATGCTCGAGTCCCTGCTCGGGCGCAATCATGATCGGCGCACCGAGGCTGACAACGTGGGCAACCTCCGCCTCGACGGAGAGCAGGAGGGCAAATACCGCACCCATCGAATGTCCGACGACGGAGATCCGATCACATGCACCGCTGAGGATGGCATAGCCGTCGCGCACGGAGTCCATCCAATCCTCGTGCTCCATGCGGCTCAAATCCTCGACCGTCGTCCCGTGCCCCGCAAGGCGTATCGCAAGCACTGTGAATCCGCGCTCGTTCAGATACGCACCGAGCAGGCGCAGCTCTGCCGGCAGACCCGTAAAGCCGTGAATGAGAAGCACGCCATGCCGCCCACCCGGCAGGAAAAATGGCTCCGCGCCCACTAAGTGCATGACATTCCCTCCTCTTCCTGATCGTTCCCTGTTTGAAAAAATCCCTGCCCCGCATAGCGGTACAGGGATATTCCCTTTTCGATCAGCTCGACATCCGCGCAATCACAATCGTAATCACACCGAACAAAATCGCAAATATGATCGTCACGCGCGCAAGCAGCGCGTCCATTCCGCGTGCCTTGCCCGAAAAGACCGTATCGCCGCCGCCGTCGAGCCCGCCCATGCCGGCGGACTTTGCCTCCTGCCCGAGCACGGATGCGATTAGGATGATTGCAACGATTGCATCAAGTACCATTAAAAGCGTGAGCAAGAAAAAGCCCCTTCCTTCTGCAAGATATTATATTCGTCTATCATAGCACAGACCGCGCCGCAGTGGCAAGCAGTTTTCATCCGCGCTCCGCCATTGCCGCCGCGAGCGCCGCACCGAGTCCCGATCCGCCGCTCGCGAGAATGGTGTCAACCTTGCCCGCATCCGCGCCGAGGAGTTCCGCAAAGACGTTCGCCATCTGCTCCTTGACGAGCGGCATCTTCTCATAGACCGAGCCGTCGACGGCGATGTGCTGCGCACGTATCTCCCCGCTGCCCGTCACCTGCCAGAGTGTCCCGACAAATGTCGCCGCAATGAGGCGCGCGGAGCGTACAACGATGGCGCGCGCAAGGCCGCGCGCGCGCAAGGCATCCTCAGCCGTAAGCCGCTGTCCCGTCAGCACCTCGACAAGGGTCGCCGCCGATGTCGCATCCTCGCTCACATCCTCGAGCATGCGGCTGAGATCAACGCTCGTAAAGCCGTATTTGCTACCCGCTGCACCAAGGAGCTCGGCAAGCGCCATCTCGAAGAGCTCTCCCATGTAGCGACCCGAGACCATCTTTTCGAGGCGCTGCTCCCCCTTTTTCTCAGACGCTGCGTCGAGCGCCACGTCGAAGCGGTTCGGCACGAGCTTGGAGAAGCCGCCCGACTCCATGTTGAGGATCATCGGTGGCTGCGCCATACCCGTATACGGCTCGAGGTAGCAGGTGTTGTGCCCCGTCGCGTAGATTGCGCCGATGGCGGTCTCGCCGTGGATGTAGGCGGCAGCGAGGAGCACGGCAACCGTGTCGTTGATGACGGAGTTCGGCGTGACATTCGTCAGCCCCTGCCGCACGAGTGCCGCACGCAGGAGATCGTTGACAACCTCGCCCTCAACACCGCGCGCTGCGAATTCCTTCGTCCAGATGATGAGCCGCGCGTCGCTGATATTCGTCTGCGCGGACGGGAAGGAGAAGGTGTGTCCGAGGAGGTACGGCGTCTCATGGTCGCCGCCGACTGCCTCGTCGACGAGCGCCGCGATGAAGTCAAACATCTGCTCGCCCGTCGCCTCCGCGCCGATGAAGTCATAGACGCCGTCGACCTTGAGCGGCTTTGCGACGTGGGAGAGTATCTCGTATTTCCCATTGCCCTCGAGACGATAGAGCAGGACGCGCACATTCGTCCCGCCGAAGTCGAGCGCGAGATAGTCGCCGCGCTCTTTTCCCGTCGGCAGTCCGAGATAGGAGGGCAACATGCGCAGCGAGGAGTCGGGGGAACCGGAGAGGCCAAGGCGCATATCCTGACGGAAGTTTGCCGCCGCCTCGTGCAGATGCTCCGCATCCACCGTAAACGCAGCGATGATTTCATCGTAAAGCACGGGATCGAATGCCATTTTTACTCCTCCTCATGCGGCGCGATCTCCCCCTGCGCCTCCAATACCGTATGCAGGAGATGGACGAGCACGCGCGTGATGCGCACGCCGTCGACCTCCTCGACGTAAAACAGTGTCCCTGCGTGCGCCGCCATCTGCCCGATGCGCGGAGCCTCGCCCAGCTGGTCGTAGAGCCAACCGCCGATGCTGTCCACATCCTCGTCCTCGATGCGCACGCCGAGGAGATCGGCGACCTCTTCGAGCAGCAGCTTTGCGTCAATCGAGCAGACAGCGCCTGCGCGCCACTCGACACTCTCGCGCTCCTCATCGAACTCGTCGCGGATATCGCCGACGATCTGTTCGATGATGTCTTCGACCGTTACCATCCCCGCCGTGCCGCCGTATTCGTCGACCACGATCGCAAGCTGCGACCCTTGCTCCTGCATCGTGCGCAGGAGGACACTGCCGTCCATGCTCTCGGGCACAACAAGCGCCTTGCGGATGTAGCGGCGCAGGTTCAGCCGCTCCCCTCGGACGAGCGGCGGCAGGAGATCCTTGACATGGATAAAGCCGATGATGTGATCCTTGTCCTCGTAGCAGACGGGATAGCGCGTCTGCTGCTCCTCGAGGATCGTCTTGATGCGCTCGGTGGGCGTGTCGTCGAGGTAGAGGCAGATCATATCCGTGCGCGGCACCATGATCTCGCGCGCATTCAGCTCCGTGAACGAGAATACATTGTCCACGAAGTCCGCCTCGGTGCTGTTGATGAGTCCCTGCCGATAGCTTTCCTTCATCAGGAGGCGGATCTCCTCCTCTGTGTGCGCGTCCTCATTCTCCCCCTTTACATCGTAGCCAAAGCGACGGCTAATTGCATTTGCAACTGTGTTCAGGATCCAGACAAACGGTCGCATGACACGTCCAAAGAGCACCATTGGAAACGCGATGGAGAGCATGATGTTCTCGACATTTGCAATCGCCATCGACTTCGGCGTGAGCTCGCCGAGCACGATGTGCAGCGAGGTGATGATCGTGAAGGCGACTGCGAGCGCGACCGTATGCCCGACCTCATCGGGCAGCCCGACGGCGCGCGTCACTGGAAGGATCAGCGTTGCGAGTGCCGGTTCACCCACCCAGCCGAGGCCGAGCGAGGCGAGCGTGATGCCGAACTGTGTCACCGAAAGGGAGTAGTCGAGATGCTCCGTGAGCTGCTTGGCGTATTTTGCGCGGCTGCTGCCCTCCGCAATGAGGGTCTCAAGGCGCGAGGTGCGGATCTTCACGCAGCAGAACTCCGCCGCAACAAAGAAGCCGTTCATGAAGATCAGAAAGGCTACAAGCAGTATATCCAATAATGTGGGCACGATGTCCACGAACGGAGGCCTCCTTTGGAAAACGGTGGAAATCGGAGCATGTCATCAGGCGCGCGGCAGACGGGAGAGTTCAATCTCCATGCGCGCAGCGAGCGCCTTCAGTTTGTCCATCTCCTTCTCATCCACGAGCGAGATGACCGCGCCCGCCTTGCCCGCGCGTGCCGTGCGCCCCGCGCGGTGGCGGTAGGTGCGCACGTCCTCGGGCAGATCGAGGTGGATGACATAGTCCACATTCTCGATGTCAAGTCCGCGCGCGGCGAGATCGGTGGAAATCAGCAGCTCGGCGCGCCCCGCACGAATCGCGTCCAGTGCCGCGCGCCGCTGATCGCGCCGCTCCTGTCCGAGGAGCGCGACCGCCTTGATGCCCTCGTAGCGCAGCTTTTCGAGCGCGTGCGCCGCATCGAAGCTGCGCCCGACGAAGACAAGTCCGCGCCTCACCGGCAGACGGCGTGTCAGCTTCTGTACTGCCTTTATTTTATCACGAAACGATACAATATGATAGTAGTTTTCATAGCCCCCGTTCGTGCTCTCCGCGCGGATGAGGCGCGGCGCAAAGAGGCTCTCCGCCATGCGCACCGCCGCCGTGCCCGCTGTCGCCGAGAGTAGGAGCGCCTGACGCTCGGGCGGCAGGAGGCGGACGACGGCGCGCACCTCGTCCAGCTGCTGCTTGCCGAAGAGGTGATCGAACTCGTCCAAAACGAGCAACTTTACGCCCGCGAGCTTCAGCTTGCCGAGGCGGTGCATCTCTGCAATGCGCGGTGCAGAACCGACGATGACGGCGGGCTTCTTCTTGAGCGCTTCGATCTGCCGCTTGACATTCGCGCCGCCGATGAGCGCCTGTACGCCGAACGCGAGTCCAGCCGCCTGTACGAGTTCGCGCGCAACGGTCGCAATCTGCATGGCAAGCTCGTGCGTCGGTGCGAGGATGAGTGCCTGTGCTGTACGCTCGGCAGGGTCGATGCGCGTGAGGAGCGGCAGGAGATAGGCGAGCGTCTTGCCCGTGCCCGTCGGTGCCGTGCCGATGAGGTTCTCCCCCGCGCATGCGGCGGGGATGAACGCCGCCTGTATCTCGGTCGGCACCGTAATGCCGCGTTTCTCGAGCGCCGCCGCAAAGCTCTCGGGCACGCCGAGAGATGTAAATGTTGTCATGTTATTCTCCAAAAAAGATTGCATCCATCTCCGCCTGCTCGTCCGCTGTCGGCGTATAGCTGCGCCGCCCCGTCATTGCTGCGGCAGGTGCGCCGCCCTCCTGTGCGCCCAATGCACGTGGAATGCGCCGCCCCGCAAAATCAGGCTTGCCGTCCACATCATTTGCCGTCATGCGGCACCGAGGGAATGCGGAACAGCCCCAAAAATCGCCGTGTTTTCCCTTGCGCTTCTGCATGACGCCGCGCCCGCACGCAGGACAGGGAATGCCCCCGCCGCCCGCAATCTTCGCTGACAATGCAGCATTGCAGAGCTCGCGCGCAAACGCCGCCTGTCCCGCAAGGAATTCCTCGGGCGTCCCCTCGCCCTCCGCCATCGAGTGCAGACGATCCTCCCAGACCGCCGTTGCGTCCGGATAGGTCATCGTGTCGGGCAGGGCGTCAATGAGGAGATACGCCGCCTCCGTCGGCGTCAGCACCTTTTTCTTGCCCGCCGCATTTAGGAACTTCCGCCGAATCAGATCCTCGATGATGCTCGCACGCGTCGCCTCTGTGCCGATGCCGGAGACATCGCGCAGCATCTTCTTCGCAGCTTCGTCCTTGACGTATTTGTGGATCTCCTTCATACCCTGCAGGAGAGTCGCGGGCGTAAAGCGTGTGGGCGGCTTCGTCTGGCGCGTGCCGAGCTCTACGGACATATAGTCCGCCGCGTCGCCCTTTTTCATCGGCGGCAGGACGGCACTTTCTTCGTCCTCTTTCTCCGCATCCTCCTCGTTTTTCGCCGTACGATACATCGCACGCCACCCCGCCGCGCGCTCCGTGCGCCCGCTCACCGAGAACAGCTCTCCGTGATAGGTGACCTCGACCTTCGTCTGATCGTAGACATAGTTCGGATGAAACTGCGCAATGTAGGCGCGTGCAATCAGCTCGTAGATATTGCGCTCCACCGCACTCAGTCGCGCGAGGTTCACGGGCACGGTCGTCGGAATGATCGCGTGATGCGCCGAGATCTTCGCATCGTTCCACGCGCGCGATTTCTGCTTTGCATCCGCCTCACGCGCCCATGCACCGAGCGGCGTGTCCGCGAGCGCAGCGAGATTGCCGAGGATCTTTGGCGCGTCCTTGTGCTGATTCACGGGCAGATACTCCGCATCCGAGCGCGGGTAGCTCGTCAACTTCTCCTCATAGAGCTTCTGCGCCGTATCGAGCACCTGCTGCGGCTCGTAGCCGTATCGCTTGCCCGCGAGCACCTGCAATGCCGAGAGAGAAAATGGGAGCGGCGGCGGCTCCTCCTTCTTCTTGCGCTCATAGCGCGTGATCTTCGCGTCCTGCGGATCGCCGCCGAACGCCTCCAACGCAGCGCGTGCGGCGCTCTCGTCTACAAGCCGTCCCTCGGGATCGAGCGTCGTGCGCTCCTCCGACGGCTTCCACCGTGCACGAAACGATTCGCCCATCTTCTCATGACGAAATACAGCGTCGAGCAGATAGTAGGTTGCGGGCTTAAAGTTCTCGATCTCGCGCTCGCGTCGCACAACGAGGGCGAGCGTCGGCGTCTTAACCCGCCCGATGGGAAGCACGAGCCGGTCATGCCCCGCACGCCGCGCCGCAAGCGTATAGGCGCGCGAGAGATTCATCCCGATGAGCCAGTCCGCACGCGCACGCGCGAGCGCCGAGCGCTTGAGCGGCAGGAAGTCCCGATTGTCGCGCAGATCGCCGAGCGCATCGTGGATGCTCTTATCGTCGAGCGCGTTGATGAGGATGCGGCGCACGGGCTTCTCGTTGCCAAGATAGTCCAGTACCTCATCTACAAGCAGCTGCCCCTCGCGGTCGGGGTCACCGCCGTGCACGATCTCATCCGCACGCTCGATCAGCCCCTTGACCACGGCGAACTGCTGCGCTGCGCTCTCGTTCACGACGAGCCGCCACTCGGTGGGCAGGATCGGCAGATCCTCCGCGCGCCAGCGCTTTAGTTTCGGATCGTATTCCTCCGGCTCCGCCTGCCGCAGGACGTGACCGAAGAGCCACGTCACCACGCCGCCGCCCGTCTCGATCCATCCCTGTCCCTTGCGATGCGGCTGCGGCAGACACGCGGCAAGTGCACGCCCGACGCTCGGCTTCTCCGCGATGTAGAGCCTCATGCAAACACCTTCGAGAGCGCCCAGATGAGGAGGACAAACCAGAGAATCACGACAATGGATGCCACAACGAGTATGAGCGTCCCGTAGCGCGCCACGCGCCGCTCGCCCTCCGCACGCGCGTCGGGGGGCAGCATCCGCACGAGCAGCTCCGTCGCTGCCGGCAGGATCACCATATCATCCACCGCACCGAGCAGCGGAATCGTATCGGGTATGATGTCAATCGGGCTGACAAGGTAGAGCAGTGCAAGCGGGAAGAGAAACTTCACCGCACGCGGCGTATCGCGCCGCACCATCGCAAAGAGCAGCACGGCGATATCGCGCCGCAATGCACGCAGCAGCACCAAGAATCGCAGCATAGAAACCTCCGATCATTTCATATCATTATGCTCAGTATACCATTCCGCCCGCCCTCTTTCAAATGGAAATGAAAAGGGCAGACGCGCAACGGCATCTGCCCTTTTGGATAGGTTCAAAGATTTTTACGCAAGCGTAATGAGCGGCTTGCCCGTCATCTCCTTCGGAATGGGAAGCCCTGCGAGCGTCAGAAGCGTCGGTGCGATGTCGCAGAGTGCACCCGTATGCACTTCCTTCACGCGGTCGGAGACCACGATGAACGGCACGGGGTTTGTCGTGTGTTTCGTGAACGGCTGATTCGTCTCGTAGTCCCACATCTTGTCGGCGTTGCCGTGATCCGCCGTGATGCAGACCTCGCCGCCGACCTCGCGGATGGCGTCGACAAAACGCCCAACGCAGGTGTCGACCGTCTCAACCGCCTTCACAACCGCAGGGACGACACCCGTATGACCGACCATGTCGCAGTTCGCATAGTTGAGGATGATGAAGTCATACTTCTTCGACTTGATCGCCTCGACCACCTTGTCCGTGACCTCGATCGCGCTCATCTCGGGCTGCAGATCGTAGGTCGCAACCTTCGGGGAGTGCACGAGGATGCGATCCTCGCCCTTGTACGGTTCCTCGACGCCGCCGTTGAAGAAGAACGTGACGTGTGCGTATTTCTCCGTCTCGGCGATGCGCAGCTGCGTGTAGCCGAGATCCTGCACATACTGACCGAACGTGTTGTCGATCTCCTCGGGCGGGAACGCCACGAGCGCGTTCATCCCCGCCTCGTACTGCGAGAACGTCGCAAATGGGATCTTCAGCGACTCGTCACGCCGGAAGCCGTCAAACTTCTCATCGACGAATGCGTGTGTGAGCTGGCGCGCACGGTCGGGACGGAAGTTGTAGAAGATCGCGCCGTCACCGTTCTTCATGCCGGGGTATCCCTCGACCACGAACGGGACGACGAACTCATCCGTCACGCCCTCGGGCTTCTCGCTCGTATCGGCGTAGGAGGCGAGCACGCCGTCGACCGCCGTCTTTGCCACAGTCTTTGCCTTGGCGTGTGCAATCGCCTCATAGGCGAGCTGCTCGCGCTCCCAGCGGTGGTCGCGATCCATCGCGTAGTAGCGTCCGCTGACCGTTGCAATCTTGCCGACGCCGATCTCCGCCGCCTTCTTTTCAACTGCCTCGAGATATTCCTGCGCGCTCTTGGGCGGCACGTCACGGCCGTCGAGGAACGCATGAATCCAGACCTCGGTCAGCCCCTCGCGCTTCGCCAGCTCGAGCACGCCGAAGAGATGATCGTCATGGCTGTGCACGCCGCCCGGAGAGACGAGCCCCATGACGTGCAGTGCCCCACCGCGCTCACGCACGCCGCGCACGATCGTGAGCAGCGCCTCGTTCTTGAAGAAGTCGCCGTTCTTGATGTCGCGCGTGATGCGCGTAAGCTGCTGATAGACGATGCGGCCTGCGCCGATGTTCGTGTGACCGACCTCGGAGTTGCCCATCTGCCCATCCGGCAGCCCGACATACTCACCCGAGGCAAAGATCTGATTGTATTTGTATGTTTTCTTCAGCCCGTCAAGGATCGGTGTATTCGCCATGGCGATGGCGTTGTACTTCATATCGTTCGGGTCGCCGTTGCCGAAGCCGTCCATGATGATAAGAGCGACCGGTGCATTCTTAAGTTTTGCCATAATATTTGATTCTTTCTAAGAGCTTTCGCTCAATACTCAGGAGGCGCAGATTCTCCGCAAAACGAAGCATCCGCGCCAACCAAGCAAGTGTATAAACCTTTTTGAAATCAGAAATTGACGATCGCTGCGAAATCCTGCGCCTTGAGTGCCGCACCGCCGACGAGCGCGCCGTCGACATTCGGCTTCTCCATGAGGCCTGCGATCGTTGCGGGCTTCACGCTGCCGCCGTACTGGATGCGTACGCCCTCGGCTGCCGCCGCGCCGTACTTTGCCTCGATGGTCTTGCGGATGTGGGCGCAGACCTCCTCCGCCTGCTCGAACGTCGCCGTCTTGCCCGTCCCGATCGCCCAGATCGGCTCGTAGGCAATGACGAGCTTCGCCACGTCTGCCGCCTCGAAACCCGCAAGTGCAGCCTCGATCTGATAGGCGACGTAGGCAAGGTACGTGCCCGCCTCGCGGATCTCGAGTGACTCGCCGCAGCAGATGATCGGTGTGATACCCGCCGCATACGCCGCATGGGCACGCTTGTTCACGCCCTCGTTCGTCTCGCCGAAGTAGTCGCGACGCTCGCTGTGGCCGAGCACGCAGTAGGAGACACCGAGCTCCGTGAGCATATCCGTCGAGATCTCGCCCGTATACGCGCCGCTCTTCTCCCAGTGCACATTCTGTGCGCCGACTGCGATGTTCGTCCCCTTGACCGCCTCGGTGACACCCGCGAGAGCCGTTGCCGTTGGGCAGACGACGACCGTCGCCTTTGCGTCCTTGACGAGCGGAGCGAGCTCCTTCACAAGCGCGACGCCCGCCGCAACAGTGTTGTTCATCTTCCAGTTGCCTGCAATGATCGGTGTTCTTGCCATATGTATGATTCTCCTCTATCGTTCGTCTTATTCGTCCGCGAGTGCCGCAATGCCCGGGAGCACCTTGCCCTCGAGCAGCTCCAGCGTTGCGCCGCCGCCCGTCGAGATGTGCGAGATCTTCTCCGAGAGCCCCGTCTTCTTCAGCGCCGCGATGGAGTCGCCGCCGCCGACGATGGAGATTGCGCCCTCCTTCGTCGCCTGCGCCACAGCGCGTGCAACCGCCTCCGTGCCCTTTGCAAAAGCATCAAACTCGAACACGCCCATGGGACCGTTCCAGATGACCGTCTTTGCGCCCTTCAGTGCATTGACGTACTCCTGGGAGGTCTTCGGGCCGCTGTCAAGCGCCTGCCAGCCGTCGGGCACCTTGTCCACATCGACAATCTTCGTATTGGCATCCGCCGCGAACTTGTCCGCAATGACGAGATCGACGGGCAGAACGACCTTCACGCCCTTCTTCTCCGCCTTCTCGAGCAGCTCCTTCGCGAGGTCGATCTTATCGCGCTCGACGAGAGAGTCGCCGACCGGATAGCCCTTCGATGCGTCAAAGGTATGCGCCATACCGCCGCCGATGATGATCGTGTCGACCTTGTCGATCATGTTCTCGATGACGCCGATCTTGTCCGAGACCTTCGCGCCGCCGATGATGGCGACAAACGGACGCTTCGGGTTCTCGAGCGTCTTGCCGATGTAGTTGATCTCCTTCTCCATGAGGAAGCCCGCGACCGTCTCGAGATACGCCGTGATGCCGACGTTCGAGGCATGCGCGCGGTGTGCAACACCGAAGGCATCGTCCACAGCAATGTCTGCAAGCGAAGCCAGCTGCTTTGCAAACTCAGGATCGTTCTTCTTCTCTGCCTTGTGATAGCGCAGGTTCTCGAGGAGCAGCACCTCGCCCGGCTTCAGATCGGCAGCAGCCTTCTCCGCCTCAGGACCCACACAGTCAGGCGCCCATTTTACAGGCTGTCCGAGGCACTCCTCAAGGCGCGCCACAATCGGACGTGTCGAGAACTGCGGCTCGCGTGCCTCCGTCGGACGGCCGACATGGCAGGCAAGGATGACCGCTGCACCCGCATTCAGGAGATGCTGAATCGTCGGGAGCGTCGCGCGGATGCGCGTGTCGTTCGTAATGTGCTGATTCTCATCCATCGGCACGTTGAAGTCCACGCGGACAAATACCTTTTTCCCGTGCGGCTCAATGTGAAGCATTGTCTTTTTGTTCATATTGTCCCCTCCATAAAGAAACGAGATCCGGCCCAAACGTCGGCCGGACCTCGTGAAAGATCGTATGCATACGGTACCATGGAGCAAACGCTAGCTATCCGCATCCACGTCCCATATATCTCTGTTTACTTGTCAGCCGAGTTCCGCAAAGTACTTGATCGTGCGAACCATCTGGCTCGTGTAGCTGTTCTCGTTGTCATACCAGGAGACCACCTGAACGAGCGTGTTGCCGTCGCCCGTGTCGCTGACCATCGTCTGCGTCGCGTCGAAGATCGAACCGTACGTCGTACCGATGATGTCGCTGGAGACGATCTCGTCCGTGTTGTATGCGAACGACTCCGTTGCTTCCTTCTTCATCTGCGCGTTGACCTGATCGACCGTGACCTTGCCATCGACCACTGCATAGAGGAGCGTCGTGGAGCCCGTCGGGGTCGGAACGCGCTGTGCCGAGCCGATGAGCTTGCCGTTCAGCTCGGGGATGACGAGACCGATTGCCTTCGCTGCGCCCGTGGAGTTCGGAACGATGTTGAGTGCTGCTGCACGGCTGCGGCGCAGATCGCCCTTGCGCTGCGGGCCGTCGAGAGGCATCTGATCACCCGTATACGCATGGATCGTCGCCATGATGCCGCTCTTGATCGGAGCGAGATCATTCAGCGCCTTCGCCATCGGAGCAAGGCAGTTCGTCGTGCAGGAAGCAGCCGAGATAACCTTGTCGTCCTTCGTGAGGTTCTTGTGGTTGACGTTGTAGACAATCGTCGGGAGGTCATTGCCCGCAGGAGCGGAGATAACAACCTTCTTTGCGCCGGCCTTCAGATGTGCCTCAGCCTTTGCCTTTGCCGTGTAGAAGCCCGTGCACTCGAGCACGACATCGACATCATGCTTGCCCCAGGGGATCTGCGATGCATCCGCCTGTGCGTAGATATTGATCTTCTTGCCGTTGACCGTGATGGAATCGTCACCCGCCGTGACCGAATCCGCATACTTATAACGCCCCTGCGTGGAGTCATACTTCAGGAGATGAGCGAGCATCGTCGGGCTCGTCAGATCGTTGATCGCGACGACCTCATAGCCGGGAGCATCGAACATCTGACGGAACGCGAGACGACCGATACGGCCAAAACCATTGATAGCAACTTTTACTGCCATTGAAATACCCCCTGTTGAGTCCCTAATTATTGGCGCCGCATGCCTTTTGCCGCCGCGCTCTTCATACGATTTATATTATAAACCATTCCCAATAAAAGTCAAATCATTTATCTTGCACAGAGTGCTTTTCACGCAACATTTTATCCAAATGTAAAAATCGCTTGCCACAGCGCGCAAATTTTCGTTAAAATAGAAACATCAGTTGAACCGTCTGTATTTTCTACGGAAAGAGGCATCGCATGAGCACCAACATCCTCGACATGGAAACCCTCGCCCTCGACGAAGAGGAGCGTGCCCTTGTCATCATCGACCAGACCAAACTCCCGAATAGAGCCGAATACCTGCATCTCAAAACACAGGGCGAAATCTGGACGGCAATCCGTGAGCTCCAAGTGCGCGGTGCGCCCGCCATCGGCGACGCCGCTGCCATCGGCATCTACCTCGCCGCGCTCGAGATCGACACCGACGACTACGATGAATTTGCACGCCGCTTCCACGCCACCGCCGACTACCTCAACTCCTCCCGCCCCACCGCCGTCAACCTCTCATGGGCGCTGAACCGTATGGAAGCCGTCGTCAAGAACGCAGCAGGCAAATCCATCCCCGAGATTCGCAGTCTCCTGCGCAACGAGGCGCTGCGCATCAAGCAGGAAGACATCGACATCTGCAAAAAAATAGGCGAGCATGCGCTCACCCTCGTCAAGCCCGGATACGGCCTGCTCACCCACTGCAACGCAGGACAGCTCGCCACAGCCAAATACGGCACCGCAACCGCCGTCATGTACCTCGGTCACCAAAAAGGCTACAACTTCAAAATCTACGCCGACGAAACACGCCCCCTCCTGCAGGGCGCACGTCTCACCGCATACGAACTCAGCGCCGCCGGCATGGACGTCACCCTCATCTGTGACAACATGGCATCAACTGTCATGAAAAACGGCTGGATTGACGCCGTATTCGTCGGCTGCGACCGCGTTGCCGCCAACGGCGACGTCGCCAACAAAATCGGCACCTCAGGTGTCGCCATCCTCGCCAAACACTACGGCATTCCCTTCTACGTCTGTGCTCCCAGTTCCACCATCGACATGAACACCCCAACCGGCAAGGACATCCACATCGAACAGCGCGCACCGAAGGAAGTCACCGACATGTGGTACAAGGAGCGCATGGCGCCGAAGGACGTGAACGTCTACAACCCCGCGTTTGATGTCACAGATCATGAGCTGATTACGGCGATTGTGACGGAGGAGGGAGTCGTGAGCGATCTCGAACACCTTACCTCCAACAAAATCTAGCCGTTACTTTGATTTGCAAAGAGCTATTGTGGGAAGTCTTTTTAACTCGTGCAACAGCTCTGTTATGCTTTTTTACACATTCACATCCATAAGCCACTGATTTATCCTTCGATCCAGCACTTCCAAGAGATCAGCATACCGTTCCCTCACCTCATGATAAATATCCCGCGCCACATTCTCATCATAGGTATGCGATGATAGATTACGCTTCTCCATCATATCCAGCCACTCTTCAGCATCCGAAATCAGCCCCTGCTTCCATCCTTCTCGGATGCTGCTGCGCGGACTGTTTGCCTCGATACCTTCATACTCCAAAACTGCCTTCATCAACTTCCACGCAAGCTCAAAACAAAATTCAAAACGCTGAATCGTTGCATCCAAATACATATCATCCAGATCGGCTTCTTTTTTCAGCGCTGTCTGCAATCGCAATAATGCCCGATGATAATCTTCCGCTTTCAGGCGAATCCGCTCCACTGTCATAACACTTCTCCCTGCCTCCACACAAAAAAGGAGTTTTCCCCCTCGATCAATTGCATCTCGCAGCTTTTCATTCGTTTGGTGATCGTAAAAAACAATATCGAATGTATAGGGTAAATTGCTCTGCTCAAATTCCTCTAACAAGGTGCTTCTTATGTCTTGATCGTTTTCTATCGCTAAATCGACATCGGATGTCACACGGTAATCTCCACGTGCCCTTGAACCAAAAAGCCTAACCTGGTGGATCTGATCGCGATGCCGATCTAAGATATGATAGATTTGCTTCCATTGTGCACTCGTTAATCCATACACATCTTATCACTCCAATCGGACAATTTCAGTATTGTATATATTCTCTCTGTAAAACAAATCACCTTCTCCACAGAAGCATGCCAAGCAAAAACGACAGTACCGTATTCTAGTGTGAGGTAGAATACGGTACTGCCATTTAGTTTACAGATTCTCTTTATACCACTGGATCGCTTCCTTGATCCCCTTCTCGAAATCATACTCCGGCGCATAGCCGAGATTCTTACAGATCTTCGAGATGTCCGCCCCGCTGTGGCGAATATCTCCCTTGCGCTCCGGACCGAAGATCGGCTTTAGATCTTTGCCGAACAAGTCACTGAGCACCGCATACATCTCGTTCAGACTCGAGCGCTTGCCCGCCGCGACATTATAGGCCTCGCCCGCTGCCTCATGCGATGCAACGCACGCGAGGAGATTCGCCTGAACAACATCCTCCACATAGACGAAATCACGCGACTGCTCCCCGTCGCCGTTGATCGTTGGCGGCTCATCGCGCAGCAGACACTCGATGAACTTCGGAATCACCGCCGCATACGCACCATTCGGATCCTGACGTCGTCCGTAGACATTGAAGTACCGCATTCCATAGCAGTCGAGGCCGTAGTGCATCGTGTACTGATGCGCGTACTCCTCCGCTACAAACTTCGTCACCGCATACGTCGAGAGACGATTGCCGACAGTCTCCTCCTGCTTCGGCATCGTCTCGTCATCGCCGTAGACCGCAGCGCTTGATGCGTAGGTGAACTTCTTCACGCCATTTTTCGCCGCCGCCTCCATCATGTTGACCGTACCCACAATATTCGTCAGCGTATACTCCACCGGCTGCTCGATACTCTCCGGCACACTCACCGCCGCCGCCTGATGCAGCACATAGTCCACGCCCTCGCACACACGATTGCAGAGCTCCGCATCCCTGATATCCCCCTCCACGAACTCAAACTTCGGATTCTCCCGAAATCCTGCAATATTCTTCGAATACCCCGTCGACAGATTATCGAGCACGCGAACCCTATGCCCCATATTGAGCAGCGCTTCGGCTAGATTTGAGCCGATAAAGCCCGCGCCTCCTGTGACAAGAAATAAACTGTTGTTTGGAAATTGAATGGTATGATAGTTCATAATGCCTCCCACATAACAATAAAACGATTTGTTCTGAATTTCGCTCTAAATCATCCTCGCTTCCCTAAATGTCTATTCTATCAATAATTCCTTAAAACCTCACGTCCGCTTAACAGAAGCCTTTCTGCCCCTCGTCTCTATGGAAGCCGAATCCCGTGTTCCTCTGCCATCTGTCGAATAACAGACTCCGGAAGTTCTGCCATCTGTGCCACTGTCGCAATCGGTGTTCCCGCACGAACCATGTTCATCGCCATCTGCGCAATTCCAAGTTGACGCCCTTCAGCACGCCCTTCAGCACGCCCTTCAACCAGACCTTCACGGCGTCCCTGCCTGATCCCTCGCTGCAGCCCTTGCTTTATACCTTGCTCTACGCCCTCCAATCTCCCCCGCTTCCACGAACCTTCCATATCACTCACATAGTCATGCTCATACTTTTCTCTCAGTTCATACTTGCGCCTCTGTCCCGCGTCCCGCATGAATGCTTCGATCCTGTCCCACGCCGTGTTGATTGCCGTCTCACTCATCGCGATCGCCTCCATTGCCGCAACCACTTAAACGTTCGTTCCCTTGTGAGAAATTTGTCAACTGTTCTTGACAATATCAAACCCGACCTCATGCTTGGTGGAAGCAGGGGAAAGGAAGCACTTCTGTCCATTGCGGAACGCAAAAGCCGATTTCCATGTTTGCGCAAGGTGAAGGACAAAAAGAGCAGTTCGATCATGGAGGCACTGCGAGCCATCCAAGAAGAGTTTGGTGGCTCTTTCGAAGAACTTTTTGAGACGATTACAACGGATCATGGGACGGAGTTTTCGCGGCTTCCAGAACTTGAGGAAGGTTGTAATCTTCGCATCTACTACGCGCATCCATATTGTCCGAGTGACAAAGGGATGATCGAGAACATGAATCGCATCATACGACGTTTTATCCCAAAGGGAAAGCGTTTGGAGGATTGCACGGAAAATGAGATCATTGCGATACAACAATGGCTCAGAGACCTGCCTCGCAAGAAACTCGGTTACCACACGGCACAGGAATGTTTCCTGAATGAGTGTCGTAAGGCTTCGATTTGCTAGTCTTTTTTACCGTGCAACTTATTCTTGCAATCTACCAATATCAAATTTATTTTCAGTCTGCACCAAATATATTATTCAAAGAAAAGCCTTCACACTTTTTGCATATAATATGTAACGTATATTGACTTTGCATTTTCTTTGGGCTTAATCTGTAAGAACTAATCATTATATCCAAAAGTTGTTGCTGAGTAAGTTCCATATCAAACCGCGTTATTTTAGATCCGAGAATCGTGATGTAAACATCATCTGTCCCATGATAAATATCTATCTGTTCCCAAAGTTTCTCAAGGCAACCTAAATAATCCTCATATGTCAAATAGCCTCGTCCATTTTCATCCAATTTAGTAAATGCCATTAAAAGGAATTCACCATTAGGTACTAGTGTTCCTAATCCGTATCTTGTTTTCCCATTAAATGCTGATTTGCTCTCTGTAGGTTTTATTTTCGCAGCATCAATCAATTCTTGAATATTCAACATCGGAGATCTTCTCAAATACTGTCCACAAACAGAATTTTCCTTTACATCTTCAGGTCTATCGCCAATTTTAACCGTAAAGCACTCATCAAATGCGATTACTTTTTTACCACCAGTTATATTAAAAATATCTCCGTATTCAATTTTAACAGAAAAATTATGTCCTCTCACGGAAACCTTTCTCCGCTTTCCACGATAAACGCAATATAGAATATTCACTAGAAAAAAGATAAATGCGCCAACGATTAGTCGATTAACCATACCGCTCATGACATCGGACCAATCAGCATAAACCTTAAATGATGAAAATGCTCCTTCTGGCACGACAGTAAAAACTGCTGTAATTATTGCATATGCAAGAGAACTTCCCCTATTAAAGAAGATTTTTACAAATTTATTCATAGCCTAATTCTCTCTTTATAAATCCATAATTACCAATCTTCGTTCCTGCTTCATTTTTTATCCAAAACGGTCCTGCCAGAGGTGCATATTCACTCATATAATCAGGCAACCAACAAGTTTCTTTATAGAGAGAATTATATACAACTATCATCTTCTTTTTCTTTTTCTTAGCTTGCTCAAATTCATGCCGAAGATAAGAATAATTATTAATATATCCAACATCGTCAACTGCGGGACATGTATCGTATACTTTACACTGACACAGTCCATTGATATTCTGCTTATATGGTGTGCAGAAACAATCTCGTTGACACTTTTTATTGCGCTCGCATTTACTCCCGGCCATTCGTTGAGCCGTTCTATCCCCAATCACAATAATAACATGCGAAGATACATTAATTTGTCGATTGAACTCCGCCTTCAAATCACAAATTCGACAATCCGACTTCTTTGAAACACTACCCGACTTAACTTTTGCAGTATCTACAAACTCAACTTTATGTAGAGCATCCTTTCCCCAAGCATTCAGAATATCAACCACCTGCCGATCACCACTATCTTCAGCATAATCAGCACTAATATAAACTCTCATTATTATTATTCTCCCATATAATCTTAAATTTTCTCCAAATATCCCCGTAGGCACAAGGTTTTCTCAGCGAGAAATTTTCATCCTTGAATCCCTCTTCACGGCATCGTCATTTTTTGTGGTTCTTCGCTGTTTGATACAGGCATTTAAAGAAAGCATGTGTTCTTTTAGCGCATATACTTTTCTTCGCATAGACAAATTGTAGGATTTAGTGCGACTATGTATCAAGTATTTTTCGTAACCAAACTCAACCTTCGCATATCAAAAGCATTCGTCACAGCTTGAAAAATATAATTTTGTAGCTCCCCCCTGCCGTATGCTCATGAAAAGTCCTCCCACTATGCCTTTCCCCACACAATCTTATCCTCCACATCAATATCCTCCCCCGTCTGAATCTCCATCACCTTCAGCAGCGTCTCAGCCCGGATCGTATGGAAAGAACCTCTCGGAATCCGCACCGTCTGCCCCTCGGCCACTGCGAACTCATTGCCGTCGAGCTTCACCCAACCGCGCCCCTCGATCACTGTCCACGTTTCATCGCGTCGTTCATGCAGATGGTAAGTCAGTGAGTGTCCGGGACTCAGCGTTATCTTGATCGTGAGACTCTCAGTTTCTGCGTCGATGATACGGAACTCGCCCCATGATTTTTCTGCATACATCACAGGTGTATGCAAACGCTCCGCATATGGTTTCATCGCACTGGATCGTTCCTTGTCCGAAATAAGAATGCCCTCCGGGCTCGCTGCGACGACGACATCCTTCAGACCCATACAAAGAATGGGCATCGGCAATGTATTCACAACATGAGAATTCCTGCAAGTTTCGTCCATCGTAACGCGACCGATCGTATGCTCCGGCATCACCTCGGCAAGCGTATTCCACGTTCCTATATCGAGCCAAGTGCCACTATAACGCTGCACAACAATACTGGATTCCTTTTCAACAACCGCATAGTCAAAGCTGATTTTAGTCAACTCCTCATAGCGATTGAAAAGATCCTCGTAGTCCGTATAGTCCAGCAGCTCACGAGCCTTATCGAGTGCATAGCCGAGTTTGAACGCAAAAACGCCGCTGTTCCATAATGCTCCCTGCGCAATGTATTTCTCAGCGGTTTCCTTATCCGGTTTTTCTTTGAACTCCTGCACCTTACTTTGTTTTTCCTGCGAAACAGGCATGATATAGCCATACTTCTCACTCGGATACGTCGGCTCGATGCCCATTAAGATAAGATTCGCAGAACCTTCCCGTTCAGCTTCCTCGAGCAACTGCACAACGGCACGAAAATATCCTTCATCGACATAGGGGTCGGCAGGACAAATCGCCACAGCCTCATCGAGAGGGACACCACGCACCTCATGCAAATATGCAGAAACTAAGGCTATCGCAGGGAAGGTGTCCCGTCTGCACGGCTCGATGGAGATATTCACATCCTTGCCAAGCTGCCGACGAATCAGCGAAGTCTGCTCCCGTCCCGTTGCAACCGTGATAGGAACGTCAGGGGCAGCATTTTGTATCTGACGGCAAACACGCTGAATCATCGACTCCCGTGCTCCATCTTCTCGCTTTAATAGACGAAGAAATTGCTTAGAATATAGATCATTGGAGAGCGGCCATAGCCGCTTACCTGCCCCACCTGAGAGTAATACAATTTGCATCTTGGTATCCACTCCATTGTTACAATCAGTTTTCGTCATTCTCATGACGAGATAACGTATGAAATACGGGAAACCTTTACAAAGGCTTCCCGTATTTCATTTTACGCTTTATCCTGCAAGAACTCTTTAATTGCCGCCACAACCTTATCCAGCTGCTCCTTGCTCAGTCCATGATGACAGCCGACATAGAGTCCATAGTGATCCAACCACTCCGCAACAGGGTAGTCGCTTTCGATGTCACCAAACAACTTTTTATACACGGGCTGGTTCAACAGCGGAAGCATCGGGCGTGTTTCGATATTATTCTTCTCCAAGAAATGTGTAAACTCATCCCGCGTAAAAGGTGCATCTTTCTTTATAACAAGCGGATACATCATAAACGAATGATCGACATAATCCGGATACTCAGGAAGCTGTAAATACTTCTCTGTTCCCTTCAGTTTCTCGCTAAGATAATGCGCATTTTCCTTGCGCGTATTCATAATCAGATCGCGATTTTCCAGCTGACCGAGTCCCAGAGCACCTTCCAGCTCGCCAATGCGGTAGCTGTAGCCCATACGAACCATCATAAAGCGCTTATCCATTTCCGTCTGCATGCGCAGCTTACAGACCTGCCTGGGATCAGACGCCAAGCATGTCTCACAGGTACAGGCACGTCCATGCGCGATAAGCGAGCGGGAAATTTCCGTCAACACCAGATTATTCGTCGTGATAACCCCACCGATTCCTGTGGTAATCGTATGCGCAACATAGGTACTGAACGCAGCCATATCGCCAAAGCTTCCGATCTTCTTGTTCTTATATGTTGCAAAATGAGCTTCTGCACAGTCCTCTAATATACGTAGCTTGTGTTTTTCTGCCACAGCCATGATTGCATCCATCTCACATGGCTGTCCGAATGTATGCACTGGAATCGCTGCGACCGTCCGATCCGTGATGCGTTCTTCCATTTTAGAAGCATCCATGTTATAAGAAATCGGATCCACATCCACAAACACAGGCTTCAACCCCGCGTGAATGCAAGCATTCGATGTCGCAATGAAGGTAATCGCCGGGACGAGAACTTCGCTGCCATCTTCCCAACCATAGACTTCTTTCATTGCCTCCAAGCAAACATGCAAGGCAGATGTTCCACTATTACAGGCAACTCCATATTTCTGATCATGAAGCCGCGCGAACTCTTTCTCAAACTTATGAACCATCTTCCCCTGCGAAAGACGTCCTGCATCCAATGCTTCATTGACATAGCGTTTCTCAGCATCACTGACATATGCATATCCTACACCGATCTTCTCCATATTCGTGCTCTCCTCCTAAAATATTCTTATGCCGAAAGATACCCTTGCTCAATCAGGACATCATACTCTTTTTCTAAATACTCACGAGAAAATTTCTTTCCTTTTATCACCTGCACCTGTTTAATGACAGCTTCTCTTACAGCCTTTCCAGACAGTAACGTATTTGCAACGTAATCTATTGTTGTCAGTGCCTCCAGCTCCATCGGAGTTCTATCATAAAAAGCTCTGCGCACCATGTCAACGAGCGCACTTTCCTCTTCTGCAAGTGCACTTTCCTCTTCAATTTGAGTGCTTGCCGATTCTTTCATGATAATCCAATGTGTCTGTCCAGATGTATCAATATCCAACCACTCCTCATTTTCGAGAATACGGATAACATGATCCAACCTTGCACTATACGGACCAAAAAAAGTGAATCGAATATCTTAAGTCTAATTGAACACCCTTTCGCTCAATCAGATACATAAGCTTCTGCAGCTTCTTCTTGCCAGTCTGATGATCCTTACAAATATCTCCTATAAGGAATGCATATTTTTCAAGCATATTCAAAGTGCATCACACCAAGCGAATGTCCGAAACGTGTATGCTCTGCCCCATGGAACACAAGATTTGTCATGGCAAGCTGCTTGATATGGCGCAAACGCTGAAATGGAGCAGAATCAGTGATCTTCTTCTCCAGTGGTCGTACCTAGATAAAACCATGAACAGGATCTCGATACCGCTCCATATATTACACCCACTTCATGAAAGAAATCTCTTAGTCTACGCAGCTATTCAGGAAATACTGATACGAGCGCTCAATCCCCTCGCGCAACGCCACCTTATGCTGCCATCCAAGTTCATGAATACGGGTAGAATCCACAAGACGGCGAGGTGCTCCATCCGGCTTCTCCGTATCATATATCAGCTTTCCATAAAAACCGACAACGGATGCAATCTCCTCGGCCAGCTCCTTCATGGACACTTCCTCACCACTACCGATGTTGATATGCCCCTCTTCATCGTAATTCTCCATAAGGAAAACGCAAGCATCCGCAAGATCATCTACATAGAGGAACTCACGCTTCGGGCTCCCCGTCCCCCAGAGAGTAACAGAGTCCGCGCCTTCTGCTTTTGCCGTATGGAACTTGCGAATCATTGCAGGGATAACATGTGACCCCTGCAAATCAAAGTTGTCATTCTCACCATAGATATTCGTCGGCATACAGCTGATAAATGGATCATTGTATTGACGGTGGAAGAATTTCACCAATTCCAGCGCCGAAATCTTCGCAATGGCATACCCCTCATTTGTAGGCTCAGGCTTCCCATCCAAAAGGGCTTCCTCTCGAATCGGCTGTTCGGCAAACTTCGGATAAATGCAGGAACTCCCCAAAGCCAAAAGCTTTTTGACACCGACTTCATGTGCTGCATGAATAATATTCGCATTGATCATCAAGTTGACATACAGAAAATCAGCGGGAAAAGAACTGTTCGCCTGTATTCCACCGACCTTCGCCGCAGCGATAAATACATAGTCAGGCCGTTCCCGCTCAAAAAAAATCTTTGTCGCCTGCTGATCTGTCAAATCAAGTTCACGATGCGTTCTCAGCAGCAGGTTATGATACCCGCTCTTTTGCAGATAACGGACAATGGCAGAACCAACCATTCCTGTATGCCCTGGAACGTAGATTTTATCCGTATTTTCCATGCTTACCTCCCGAGAATTATATTTCATATCCGTTTTTTCGAAGTTCATCAAGATGTACTATATAGAGATTTAATTCCTCGGATAACTGCATTCGCTCCCTCTTGCAGAGAAAACTGACATTCCCACCCCAAAGCTTCCAACGCACTAGGATCCATTTTTTGATTCGTGGTAACATTCCCCTTCGAATCAGGATTCAAATTGTTTGCGTGCAGGATTTCAAAAGTTCCCGCAGGAGAAAGCGCCTCATACATATATTGAAGCAATATTTCTACAGGATATGACTCTCGAATGCATATATTATATGCGTTTCCGGAAACTCCTTTCAGCAACAGAAGAAGCATTGCCGAGACAACATCACCCGCGTAAGTATATTGTATCGTATCCTCTTCGTGATTGATGGATACATTTTCCTCATGCAACATACGGTTCAATATCCTTGGAATAAAACGCGTATCATGGGCAAGCAAATAGGTTGGGGCGTATGTATACGGAATACGGGCAATAATTGTTCTAACACCATATTCCCGTGCATAGGCTGAACACATTTGTTCTCCTAATCGTTTCGATTCCACATACGATGATCGATCATTCAACGGATTCACAATACCATAATCTTGTTCCGTCAAAAGAGCCTTGCCTAAAATATGTACATCGCCATAAACCGCCGCAGAGCTCATATAGAGAACGCACGTCCCCTCCCGTTTTTTCGCGTACTCCATAACAGATTTCGTTCCAATAACATTAGGGAGTATCGTTTCCACCGGCTGTTTGACAAACGCGGTGCCATTGGCGGGACTCGCACCATGAATGACAAAATCCACATTAAGCTGTTCAGGAATCCCCTGTTCCAAGTCAAAAACTTCAAAACAAATACACTCTTCATGAAGCAAGTCTGAAAACAGGCTCTCAAGACGATCTTTTGATCGCCCATGACAAACAACTTGAATATTCAATCCATATAAACGATTTAGCTCCAGCAGAAACCGCGCCGCATACGACAACACCACGCCTGTCGCCCCAAGAAGCAAAATCCGCTTTCCTTTTAATTCGTAAGGAACGGGCATTTTCCCCGAATAGATTTTCCTGACATCTAAATCAATGGAATACACGCCAACCTCCATATCTATATCAATACTTTTGGAGTTCGCGAAACGCCTTTTCGACATCCTCTGGTTTATTGGGCATATAACCATGCATTAAGGGCTTGTCATAAAGATATTCGAGCCCTTTCCCTTTAATGGTATTAGCAATAATGCAAAGCGGTCTGGATCTACGAGGAGAATGACTCGCTTTCAGCACAGGAACAAGCTCTTCATACGTATGTCCATCGACCTTCTGCACATCCCAATTACAAGCACTCCATTTCTCAGCAAAAGGTTCCATACGTAGCATGCGCTCAGTAAAATCTGAACACCCAAGTGCATTGCGATCTACAATGGCAACAAGGTTGCTCAGACCTTGATGCCCCGCAAACATAGCCGCCTCCCAAACAGAGCCTTCACAACACTCCGCATCGCCAACGAGGCAATATGTGTACCAATTCTCTCGGTTCAAACGTGCACCAAGTGCCAATCCTGCCGCAATCCCTAAGCCGTGCCCGAGAGAACCGCCATAAAAATCATAGCCGGGCAAAAACAGGCTGCGAATATACTCGTAGTCTCCTCCAATGCGGATCATGTCATCGGTCTGTTCGGGGGAAAGATAGCCAATCTCCTCAAAGATCGGAAAAAGCATACCCGCACCATGTCCCTTGCTCAGGACGAACCGATCCCTACCTCCCCAGTTCGGATTTTCTGCTTGGTAACATAAAACTTCCTTATAGAGTGTTACCAAAATTTCCGTTGCCGAAAAAGCGGTCGTCACGTGACCGAATCCGAGTCGCGTAAAGATTTCCAAAAAACGCTTCCGCATCTGATAGGACAATGCGTACAACGATTCAAATTCACGTGCTTCAGCCATTATCCATCATCTCCTCAAAGGTTTTTTGCAATCTTTTTTCAAGCGATTTTATATCATATCCCATTTCATCATAGATCTCATTGCGGTTCATAATACGCCCTTCCCAGTGCTTCGGTTCAATGCCCAAAGACCGAATCGGCTTTACGATCCCATGCTTAGAGAGAATTTCCATAATAAGTGAACCAAGCCCCGCACAAGGCGTCTGATCCTCAAGTGTCACAATACATGAAAACGATTTCAATCGTTCCGCTAGCAAATCCGTATCCAGAGGGAACGCATAGCAATCAAAAAGGCTCGGGGGTTCGCCCTGAATCTTAATTGTGTTGATGCTATTTTTCAGCATAGAAGAAAAATTCCCGGTCGTAATGACGGCAAATAGTTCTGATGCTTGCATCTCAAAAAATCCCTTTTGGAAATCCACCTCACTCTCTTGATAATACGCTTCCGTTAAAAATTTATCAAATCGAATATACGTCGGCAACGAGGACATCACCAACTCACGCGCTGCCACTTGTGCAATAGAAGTATCGGATGGATTTACCATCTTTATGGAAGGGATCATGCGAACCATCGCAAAGTCTTCGAGCGGCATATGTGTGTATCCACATTCTGCCGAGCATGTCCCTGTATTGAGCGCTGCAACAGTAACCGGAATCCTAAGATCGCCCAAGAAATTGCGCAGCTGGTCGTACGCACGCGTCACAGGGAAAGGATTCAGACCAAAAGCAATGACATGCTTCCCACTCAGCGCAAGACCGGTCGCAACCGAGAGGAGGTTCTGCTCTGCAATGCCAACATTGACAAAGCGGTGCGGAAATTTACGCCGAAATTCATCCAAACTCGGCGCGCCTAAGTCCGCAGATACAATAACGATATCTTCTCCCTGTTCCGTCATCCGATAGATTTCAGAAAAGAACGCATCTCTTACACTCGGCAATCTCATCCCCCTCCTTTCAGGCGTGCGTTTTTGCCAAATCCGCTGTGACCATCATCTTGACCAACTCGGCAAATCCAATCTTGCGCTTCCAGCCTAGCTCTCTCTCTGCCTTCGTCGAATCTCCCCAAAGAAGCTCGACCTCTGCCGGACGATAGAACTGCTCTGCCACATCGACAAGAAGCTTTCCCGTTTTGGCATCGTAGCCTTTCTCATTGATGCCCTCACCTTCCCAGCGAATCGAAACGCCCGTCTCAGCAAAAGCTTTCTCCACAAACTCACGCACAGTATGGGTCTCATTCGTGGCAAGTACATAGTCCTCCGGATGCTCCTGCTGAAGTATCCGCCACATCCCCTCTACGTAATCCCCCGCAAAGCCCCAATCGCGCTTCGCCTCAAGATTTCCAAGGGTCAGTTTCTCCTGCAAGCCCTTCGTAATCCGAGCAACTGCAAGCGTAATCTTGCGTGTCACAAATGTCTCCCCGCGACGCGGTGACTCATGGTTGAAAAGGATTCCGTTGCACGCAAACATTCCATAGGACTCGCGGTAGTTCTTTGTAATCCAAAAGGAATAGAGCTTTGCCGCCCCATAAGGACTCTTCGGATAGAATGGAGTTGCCTCGCTCTGAGGCGCCGTCTCGGGCAAGCCCCCAAAAAGTTCTGAAGTCGATGCTTGATAGAAGCGTATCGGCAGCCCGCTCTGGCGTACTGCCTCAAGCAGACGAATCGTACCGACACCTGTTGCCTCTGCCGTATACTCCGGCACCTCAAACGATACTGCCACATGGGACTGCGCCGCAAGATTATAGACTTCATCCGGCCGGATCTCCTGAATCAAGCGGTGTGCATTGCTTGAATCCGTCATATCGCCATAGTGCAGGAAAACGCGATCAGCAAATACCGGATCGCCTAAAATATGATCGATCCGCTCCGTATTCTGACTGCTCTGTCTGCGAATGATACCGTGTACCTCATATCCCTTTTCCAACAACAATTCTGTAAGATACGAGCCATCCTGTCCTGTAATTCCTGTAATCAACGCTTTTTTCACTGAGATTTCCTCCCCCGAATTTTACTCATAAGAACTGCCCGTGCTTCGCCTGCGTACACACACATGCTTCGAAACTCCTCACGCCGATGAAACACAAGAATTTGCATTCCAAGCATCAAACCGGCCGCACAGAAACACTTGATCATCAGTCCCATATACGTCGATGAGAAAAAAGGAGCACTTAATATCTGGTCAATCAGCAGAACTTCCAGCAAAACCACGATACTCCACCATGCATGATTCCACCAGTAAGTCTTCATACTTCGTCGAAAGATCACACGAAAGACAAACTGAACGCGACCATATACGATAAACCCTAGCCCTGCAATCGTACCGATCATAACGCCGACAACACCAAGATACTGAGCCAATATCACCGATAGAATCAAATTCGTCACAGCAGACAGAACCATATAGCCGCGATCATTTTCAAAGACACCGTGTGTGCTTCGGAAATTGTATGCATTTTCAAACTGCATACCAAGAAAAACATTTACAGCCAAGGCCATCACATAGGCGTCGTCAAGCAGGAATTCCGTCCCAAAAAACAATGCCACAAAAGGCTGCAGCACGATGAAATAGATACAGGCAATATATCCTCCCATCAAGAAGTAGGCAAAATCCAACATGCGGTAAACGCGATAGCTCTTTTCCCTATCGTCCGTATAGACAAGATTCGCGACAGAGGGAATAATTCCCTGCAACATTTTATACAAGAGTTTATAGACACCATCGCAAAGAAGGACATAGTTCGCTACCAAGCCCGCTGTTCTAAGTCCAAGAATAGACGAAATAACAATCGCATCTGTTCCGAAATAAACGGCATAGGAGAGCTTATGAATTAGAAAATTTTTCACATCCACAAAAAATTTTCTCTGCCGTAGATCTTGTACTGTAACCTTGACAGTATGGAGAAATGGATACTCCTTCCCTAGGCGATGCGAGATGATCAAGTTCGCCAAGATATTGAACCCAAGCGCAGAGAGCGCATACATCGTATAGCTCTGCCAGACAACAATCGCAGCAAACTTCACGAGATTCGCCGCAAATGTGCAGACCAGATCGATACGAACGCAGATATAGTCCTTCTGATCCGCTGCAAACAAAGTGCGCCGATATGCCAGAAAATAGGTGCTAAGTACGGTACAAATCTGGATGACATAAACAAGTTGAACATAACTCCACGCGATACTGTTATCCCGTACAATCCACGGCAAAAAGAAAAACAGGATAACGCCAATCAGAGCAACCATTGTACCGATGATGAGATAAATATATCGATAGATACTCATCAGCATATTGACTTCGGCTTCGTTCTTGTTTGCAATTTCCCGATAGAGTCCATAGCTGATCACGGTACTGATGCCCATTTCAGCGATGGACAGCAAGGATATCACATTCGTAAACAGCCCCTCAAGGCCAAGGAGCTCAATGGGCAGATTTCGTGTGAACGCCTGCCGTATCAATATGCCGAGAACAGCCAGTACAACATAAAGCATCATGGAGTACATACTGTTGCGCAATACATTAGCTACTCGCATTGTTTATCCCTGGTAAATTCCCTTGTCCAAAATCTTCATATAAGCAAACGGCCCTTTCTCAGCCAACCTGACAATCCGCGATGCAATTGATATTTGAGAAAGTCCTGCGATCAGTCCATTACATTCCGCCAAGGTGTAGATATCCCGCAAAGCTTCAAGTCCGTCCAGATAATGCGTATTCTCACGATCCAGCGTGCTAAGAGCAACATTCTGTGTCCCATCCTCGCGATGGACATCTTCATAATAGAGAAGTTTCTCCCCATACCGCTCTTTGAAGGTGTTCAAGCGAGAACTGTCATCCGTTGCAAGGAAAATATAATCAAAAGCCTCGTCACCATCGAGCAGATGATCTGTAACAGAAAAAAACTCATCCGGCGTTACCATATTAGGATGATCCTTCCAATTTAGGGCAAAATCCGTACCACGAACATGCACACCTAAAATACGCTTCGTACGAAAATCTACAGGAAATAGCTTTTCCATACTCTCTGCAAACATTTTTTTTGTTACTGCATTCAATCGTATATATTTACGAGCAACCTGCGCCAAATCGCTCAAATAAGTTTCCGTTACGATATAGCCAACGGGAGTCTCTGGATTTAGATTTCCTAACTCTTTTTCAATTCTGTATAGATGGGCTATTTCGAAGAAAAATACTCGTTTACTCTCATATACCGCATCAAGAGAAATATCTGCTGGTTGCTGAAAATAATATTCAAATGGATTTCTCGTTCCATTGACGGGATGACCTTCTAAATATGCACATTCCTCATTGAAACGTATGACAGGGGTAAAACCGAGGCGTTCGGCTTCCCAAAGAGCATACAGAATATAACGATATGCATATCCCATCATCGCATTGATCTCAATAAAAAGGATATTCTTCTCCGAGTTTCTTTCTCCATATGATTTCATATAGAGGGCATTCGGATCATTGCCCAGCAAAAGGACTTTATCGATAAAAGCATCATCATTGATGTGGCGAATAACTCGTTGAAGATAATTTAACTTTGGTTTCCGCTCCAAAAAGCATCGAATTTTTGATTGCAATAGATATTTCAAATATCCCATTCGCTTCAAATCAAGCATCCCATATTCCCTTTCTTAGAAAAAAAGTTCTAAAAGGACATTGTTCGTCAAAATCGGCTGTATAAGCGCCTCATACCCGGCACCTGCTCCAAAATAAATCACAAAAAAGGCTAAACCAGCGTATCCGGTATACAGGATATAATCCCTAAATTCCTTTTGAGTATAAACATATCCCACTGGCAGCATTTTTGCTAAAAAGACATAATCCAACAACAGTAAATTTCGCGGGATTCTCCAAAAGGTTGGCTCCCAATAATAAAAGGGGATAAAGACGAGAGACAGAAGATTCAACTCATATAATATATCCAACGATTTAGAGGTTGGTTGGCTCATATTTTTTTTTGCTCGAAAATAGACAAATCGGAACAAAAGCACCCATAACACATGAAACCCCGTCCACAAGGAAAAATTTAGCAATGGGTACTTTATCTTTTCATGTAATACCTCAAAGTAAAATGCGACTTTCACTTCGCCAATCGACGGAATCTGAGCCAACAGCGCTGGCAGGTACGGCATAATCACAGTTGTCAAACCAATGAAGACTGCCAAAAGAACTCTTTTATGACGGAGACGATGAAGGAGCGGCTGGCTTAAAAACACCAAGTACCCCAAAGCTGCTGCATGAATCTCAGCAGCGATCAGTACAAATACAGTAAAAATTATTGTTCCCTTTTTATTTCCCTTCAACAAAAACAGAAAACTTACTAACACAAGAGCGGATGCAATGAACCATCGTTTTTGAATGACCATATCTGCAAAGGGATAACAAAAAAGCAAGCTTAAGATAAAGCATGGATTTGTCGTATATTTCCACAATAGAATTGCTAACAGTGTAAAAATACATAGACATAGCCACGCATTCATGGTCAGATATTTCATTCCCAGATACGAACCCGCAATATAGCAAATGTAATCATATAACGTAAATTGCTCTGTTTGCGCCCAATCAAAAATATCCTGATTTACCGTAATATCAATGGAGAAAGTGTTCCCTGCAAGCAGTATATACATCCATATTACTTGTAAAAGAAACAACAACTTAGAATTCTTTTCAAGCATTCCTCCTAACACCAGCAACAGTGTTATTGCTAAAAAAAAGATACTGCCAACCTCCATCGCTAATTTCCCTCATTCCATATTTGTGGCCATAAAGCAGCAAAACCACAAGTAACACGTTGGCGAAATTGCTCGGCTTCTTCTATTGCACATACCATCGTCTGCTCATCCCACACAGACTCTTGTTGTGATATAATCATTTGTTTCGCAAAATTTCGCATAGAGTTACATACATATATATTCTGCCCCGTAGAAGTTGGAATATTCTCCACCCCAACCGATGTAGAAATCAGCTCCACTCCGTTTGCCAGTGCCGTTACGACACGGTTCTTTGTTCCACCACCTGCCACTAAGGGGACACAGTGAATGTCCTGCCCCATAACGCAGATATCCTGATAACGCTCGACCCACGCTTCATACGAAATCTGTGCATTCGTTTCCTTAGAGAATAAATCTGCAAGCCATTTGTTGTTTTTCCCCACGATAAAGATATGAAGTTTTGACACAAGGGAAGAATCTTCCTCACTCAAATACTGTGCTAACGCAATGATGTTCTTACCGACGTAAGAATACCGCATATCACCGCTAAAGACAAAACGTCGTCCATGCGGTCTTTTCATAGAGCTTATATCAAGAGGCAGGAGGGAATGCGATAAGAGCGGATGCAAGAGGAATTTGACAATCTCCCGATCCGAATCTCGTAAATGTCGTCGAAGCCACAGGCGATCCTTCTTACCCACAACTAAATAATGCTCTACGGCAGGAATATACTCTTTTTCAAAACAAAGAAAGTTCTTCGCATAAAGATACTGATACCATATCTTGATCCACGAAACGGACGCATCCCCTCGATACTGCTTATACTTTCGCCTTCCTACCATGCTGCTTGCATCGGGAGCCAACACCGTAATTTTTTTATAGTATCTCTTTGGTAAGCGCGCAAGCAAAAAATCCGGATACACCAAAATCTTATCATACACATCCAAGGGGATATCCAAAGAGCGCAAAGCCCGCCCCCATGTATGAAGCTGTCGTACATATTTATTTCCAGACACAGGCACAATGATTGTCGTAACATCATGGGCAGTACTGTTTGTCAAAAATTGCTCAATCTCCCAGATCAGACCGGAGGGACCTCCCCTATTCTCCCGATCGGGTGGAATTGATGTGACAATCGCGATCCGCACAAACCATCACTCCTCTCAATATGCAAGCCCAACTTTTTTCTTGATCTTAACCCAAAGATTCTTACTGCGCAATCGGAAGTAATGCAGGTTAAAATACTTGCTGCGAATATGTGCAAAATTATCCACGGAGATTTCTTCCACTTCTAAGGCTTCGAAGGTGTTAGGAATAATCTTAAATCGCTGCACATTCTCCATTTTTTCCAAGCGAACATCCATTGGACGAGCCTGCATGTGGATATACAGATATTCCTGCTTCTGCAATTCGCCCCGTTCGATCCAATAACGTGACAGAATACCATCGTCCCACACGAAAATCGCACGCTTCAACTTTTCATTATGATAGCACCTCTCCACAGGATCCCAAGAAGTCAAGCGAAAATCCGAGGACTTCGTATAGATATTTGCCTGATACTCTGTTGTACGAATACGTTTTCCGCACGATTCAAAGATTGTATTGATACTGTCCTTGAATTCTTCATCAAAGCTGTGATTCTTACGATCTGTATAGACTTCACGATATCGACTGTGACCGTTCAGAGGCTGCAGAAAGATACGATTATTTTCCTCATCATTGCGAAAGACCGTACAGTGTCCGAAAATGCCGATTTTATCGTAGTCTCGGATATCCTGTTCCGAAATGAAATCGCGAATCCGCCCAAAAATAAGGTCGGTATCACAGTGCCCCCATGCAGTATATCCAGTGAGATATTCTTCAAAGATGTATCCATAAGCAGGTTTGAAGTCGCAGAGTTTATAGGGGCGTTCCAAGGCAATCGGAAAATCAAATTTACTCTGCACCATTGCCTGCATTTCAGCAAAGCTCATGTAATGTATAATAACATTAGGTGGACAAGAAAAAGCTCTGCGATCATCCGTAAAAATCAGCCAATCACAGTCCGGATTATGCGCACAGGATTCCAAGAACAACGGGAAATAATTATTAAATCGACCAAAATACGGGATGATGAAGGCAACTTTTTTCACAGCTAAAAAATCCTCCTAAAGGAACATCGTCCGCCATGTCAATTCATAATTCAAATCAAACGAGCGTTTACCAATCTGCTCAGCCGGCATACCGCCAACAATCGCATAGGGGGCTACATCCTTTACTACCACGGCGCCGGGCAAAATGACTGCCCCTTCACCGATGGTCACCCCCGGCATAATCATTGCACGCGTACCAATCCACACGCGATTCCCAATGCAAACAGGCTTGGAATAAAACGCAAAATCCGGTGAATCTATCTCATGCCCTCCCGTATAGAGCGCTGCCTCGGCAGATATATTCACATTGTCCCCGATCACAAGCCCTCCCCTGCCATCCAGGACACAGAGACGGTTGATTGCGGTGTTGCGACCGATCTTAATTGGAGAAAACAGATTCGGATAAATATATACATTCATGTGAATGTACGTATGATAGGATATATTATGCCGCAGAACATACCGTATAAAAAGCCAACGCAGTCGATGAACGGGAATCTTATTAACGATATGATTCGACAGATATTCAAAGATAAACATGTAGACGAACTTCATAACGACCTTGCATACGTAGAGCCGTTTGATAAAAAAAAGGAACTCCTTCATGCCGCCTCCACCTTATCGCAAATATTTTCTCAGCCGCTCTGCCAGCCATGTCATCCCCATAACACCAAACGCACATCTCCATTTGCAGAGTGCATAATAAACACGCCACTTCATCTGCAATCGTGATAATGGCAGCTGCGCAAGTGCGCTTCGCAGTTCATCATCTCCCAACAGCTCCGCAATCAGTTGATGTTTCCTCAACAACGATTCCGAGGAGTTCAGGATGTTTCTCACATAATTCAAGCAGGTAAGCGCCTTGCGGTTACGAAGTGCCTCTTCGTAATCCTGCCCCAGACCATGTTCAACGATATAGTCCGCTAAGAATTTATGAAAGTTTTTCCTTGTTCGCACAAGTTTATCATTATACGAATGAACAATCGATGTAGCGTTCTGCTTGTTGTAGTGATAAAAAACATTCGGCAAATAGATTACACGCGAAAAGCGTGCAAAAAGCTGCGCGTTAAACCAAGCGTCCTCAGCTGAGCCAATTACATCAACATCTGTAAAACGCAGATCCTTTGCAAGTCTAGCATAATACATTTTTCCCCATGCAGTATTCAATTCATCTAAGGCTACAGGATTATAAACTTCATTATTGGTAAGCCCAAAAAAACGTCGATGAAGAAGATTTTTCACCTCTTCGTCTAAAAAAGCACGCTCCTCTTCTCCTAAGATATACGTTTTTGGGATCACATCCCCAAACTCCCTTATATATGGAAAAATTACGCAATCAGTATCATTATTTTCTTTAAATGCCGCTACACAAATATCAAGACAAGATCCATCCAACCAATCGTCAGAATCCAAAAACATCAACAAATCGCCCCTCGCTCTTGAGAGACCAGTATTTCGAGCAGCAGGAAGCCCACCATTTTGCTGATGAATAGCCAAACAAGATACATGCTCTCGCGCATAGCTGTCACATAGTTCCCCACTGCCATCGGTAGACCCGTCATCAACAAGAATGACTTCATAGTTCGTATACGTTTGTGAAAAGACACTTTCCATACAGCGCGGGAGGTATTGCTTTACATTATAGACAGGAATGACGATGCTCACCTTATATGACAATCTTTCACTTTCTTTCTAAGGTCGTTACATAAAGCCTCTCATACAAAGAAACAATATTACGCCTCATTCCAATTCCGGTAAAATTCAACTCATACAGCTTTCTTGCCTGTTTTCCAACGGCACTCATGCTGTTTTTGTTTAAGGAACACAAAACCTCATTCAAAGAACTTCCATCCGAATCCATATCAAATAACCAACCGCTTTCATTGGGACGAACGATCTCCGGGAGTGCCCCCTGCCTACTTGCAATCACAGGCATCCCATTACGCATTGCTTCTACTGCAACGAGACCAAACGCCTCCCAACGAGATGGCATAATAAGAGCATCACAAAGCCTGTAATATCCGTCAAGCTTTTGGCGATCAACCCACCCCAAAAACGTAACACGTTCATCGGATATAGATATGGTCTGATTATCTATTACTGATGCACCAATGATATATAAATGAACGTCCCTTCTCTTTATATCATGTTGGAAGTGCTGCAGTAGCCAGTCTAGTCCCTTTTGGCGATCAAAACGTCCTACAAAAAGAAGGTTGATCTTATTGGGATCAAACCCGCCAATCGCAGTCACCCCCGACTTCGGAGCATCCACACCATTATATATTCGCATCATCTTTTCTCTTGGTAATCCGTATATAAGAGCTGCATTTTGTTCATAATCCGAAACATTGATGATGCAATCCGTCACGTTTGCGAGCAATCTTTCAATAAGCGCATATATTTTTTTGTATATAGCAGATGTATCTCTCAAAAAAGCCCAGCCATGAGCATTGTATATAATTTTTTTCTTTTTTTTTGGTATAAATAAATATGGAAAGCGAACAAAAACTCCTGCCCACGTGCTGTGAACCATCAATATATCAGGATCTATCCGATAAATCAATTTCTGAATGCGAATTATCGCCAGAGGAATATCCGAAATTTTTCTTATATAGGGATAGTAATAAACTTTTGATGACGGCAATTCCCAATTTGTATCTGACATAGGTCGACTCAACACTAAATAATTATCTACAGCTGATGTTTCATCTGAAAACAGTGTATGCAAATAGGTCGCCACTCCGCCTTTCACGTACTCCCCAATATGCAATACCTTCAATACATTCCCACCTCGATGTAAATTTTAATAAGCACCTTTTCCAGTCAATACAATCTTAGCCGTCTTAAACAGATACATCAAATCAAGCCAGATCGACCAGTTACGCACATACCATGTATCCATGGCGACACGCCCCGCAAAGCTAACATCATTTCGTCCGCTGGTCTGCCAAAAGCCTGTGACTCCAGGAACGGTGAGCGTAATTGTGGAAAGATATTCACCGATATCCTCTTTTTCCCGCGGAAGATAGGGACGAGGACCGACAAGGCTCATGTCCCCCTTGATGACATTCAGAATCTGCGGGAGTTCGTCTAAGCTGTACTTCCGAATCCATCTTCCAACTTTCGTCACACGGGGATCGTAATCTCGAAGTTTCGCAAATGTATTCCACTCTTCTTGTGCTGCGGAATGCGCCGCAAGATACTCTTTCAAAATCTCGCCGGCATTCGTATGCATGGAGCGAAACTTATAGCAGGTAAATGTTTTCCCATGCTTGCCGATTCGTTGAGCGTTGAAGAACGCAGACCCCTTCGAATCAAGGGTAATACAAATTGCAATAACAAGCAGAATGGGAAGAATAGAAACACACAGCAAACCGCCGACAGCGATGTCAAAAAATCGTTTGAACATGCGATTCCTACGACGTGCCAGATTGTTTCGGAGGGACAGCATCATAATCTGCTCATTGAACAGTGTCTGCGCCTCTACATTGTAAAGTGGAACACCGATGAGATCGGGAACGAAAATAATATCCCTTACATAAGGCTGTATGTGTTCTAAGAGTGCTTGCAGTTTCTCCTTCTCCATCCCCGGCACTGTGACAATGACCGTCTTAACACCAGAGTCATGCACAATTTCTGCCGCATTGTCCAATGTGCCCATCAGAAGAAATTTCTGCGGCAGTGTTTGCGAAACGGGGTTGTCGTCCAATATGCCGATCACTTTATACCGATAGCCCAGATCCCGTTCAAAGGAACGCAGGACTTGCTCCGCCGTTTTTCCTGCACCAATGAGAATAACAGGTTTCATGAACGTGTTCGTTCCCTTAAGGAACTTCAACAGAGCGTATCGAGTAGCATAGACATTGAACAATGCGAGCACGCCAAACAAGACGACGTAGAGACGCGAGGCAAGCACACTTGCCTGCATAAAGTAAAGAGCTAGGATACAGGTAATGAGTGCATACAGAACGGCGTAGAAGATCTGGCGTACTGTCTCCAATATTGGCTGCATCTTTGTGTAGGTCTGCGAGATGGCAAGGAATGCAATGAATACAAGAGGAATCCAAAAGTAGAGATAGGCATCGGGAACGTGATAGGATGTCCCTATCAAGAGGCCGTAGAGGTCATGCAGTCCAAACGCCATCTTCTCCGCAACGAGGATAGCGAGATAATCAAAAACAATAAAAAGGAGAGGTGCACATATTCTACGAATGCGCGTGGGAATCCGTGTTCTCGTTTGCATGAATATGCTCCCCTCCTTTTCTGTATTATGCTTCACGTCGATAGGCAAGCAGACTGTATCCCATGGCAAGCAGGACACCGACGACAAAACCAATCGCCGTAATCAACTTCTTGCGCGGAGCAACGGGCTTCTCGATATCCGGCAGATTCGCCGGATCAATGATCTGAATGTCCATGCTCTCCATCGCTGACTGAATCTTATTCTGTTCATACTGTTTGACGAGGTTCAGATATACCTCATTTTTGACCTTCGAGTCACGGCTGAGGCGCATGTAATCCATGACATCATCAGGGAAGGAGCCGAGTTCCGCCTCCTTCTTCGCCTGCTGTTCTTTCAGAGCGCTCTCACTCGCCGTGGCAACGGCAAGATTGACTGCAGCGAGCGCCCCCTTGCTGAGGAGCTGTGACTGTGTTGGATTCAATGTCGTCGCATTGGACTCAACTGTCGCGAGCACCTCTGCATCAAGGCTTCTCTGCAGCTGTTCGAGTTCCTTGCGTGCCTGCTGAACGCTGGGGTGTAGATCCGTATACTTCTGCTCGAGACCTACAATCTCGACACGCTTGGCAACAATCTGGTCGCGAATCTTTTGCACGGTTGTATTGTCAGAGATACTATACGCCCTGCTCGCAGATTTTTGTTCGCCGAGTTTTTCATTTGCAACGTCAAGGGATGCCTGCGCTGATTTTGCCTCCACCACGACTTCACTGATTGCTTTATCAAAGGCTGCCATCTGTTCAATCGCAGCCTTTGCCTGATCGTCTGGACTATAGACTTTGTGCTCACGACTGAACGCCGCAAGCTTCGCCTCCGCCTCCTCAGCTTCCTTCTTTGTCCCACTGATACGGTCATCGAGGAACTGCATCAGCAAAGACTGCGTTTGTTGATTCTTATCCGTCTGCATGAGGAGGAAGTTATCTACCACAGCTTGTGAGATACGCTGTGCTTCCTCAGGTGTATCACCAAGTGCAGTGACCTCAATGAGATTTGTTCCTTTTGTGTTTTTTATATCCAGATATTTCTTAGCAAATTTTTTTGTATCCGGACGTTCATCTGAATCAAAGTCCAAGCTGTCAATAATTGGTTCCAGAACAGTACGGGACTTCATCAACTCCATGTAGTTCATCGTTGGCGAGGAAACGCTCCCTCCGCCAAAGCCAAGTGCCGCCATCGCGGCAGCTGCGCCTGAAATATCAACTTTTGTAGCTGTTCTGGTCTGAACGAGGGTTGTGGACTCATACTGTTTCGGCAGAATAAGCGAAATCACAAGAGCAACAAGGGTACAGGCTCCCACAATCCCGAAAACAACCGTCTTGTGGTCGCCCATCACCCGAAAGAGCCGTGAGAGGTCAATCGTGTCTTCATTGTGTTCCATGATCTATTCCTCTCCCTCAGTCTGTCAACGCCTTATACGTCGCCCATACATTGATATACGGCAGGATATCTTCATTAAATTTGATCCCATCAGAGCGTGGTACGTACACAATGTCGCCGTCCTGTAGTGCGACATTCTGTGTGAGATCATGTTTCTTGATATAGTTTTTGATGTTGATCTGCTTATAATACATGGTATCGCCATCGACGCGGAGCACCTGCACCTTTGTACTGCGTCCACGCTTTGTAAAGCCACCTGCCGAAGAGATTGCTGCATAGGCGTTCAATGTGTCTACCTTCAGCTCATGTATTCCTGGCTGTTGAACCTCCCCCATCACATAGATCTTACGCTCACCATAACTCTTGACGAGGATTGACAAGTCTGGAAAGCGCAGATACTGGCGCAGCCTCTCAGAAACAACTTCTTTGGCCTCATCCAGTGTGAGTCCGGCAAGTTTGACCGAACCGGCATAGGGCAGCTGGACATAGCCATCAGGGCCAATCACAACATTATTCAGCCCATTCGTCTTTGCAGAATCGCTCGACTCAAAACTGGAGAAACCGACGATCTGAATCTCAAGCACATCATATTTCGTCAAACGATAGGTATCTAGGAGACGATCGCCCTTCAGGGTCGCGATCTGAAAGTCGCCGCCTTCAACGACGCGATAAGGCATATTGCTCGGCACATCCATTTTTTCAGAGGAGTCCACCGCCGCATACACAGACGGCGCCATAATTCCAACGCAGCCTGCAATCGTAACTGCACTAATAGCTGCAAGACTTTTCTTCCATATCATGAGCGTCTGACTCCTTTTCCTATGAGAACCTAGTCCTAATTATACAAAATTAAAATAAACTGTCAAGCCGTTGGCTTTCGTCAAAATAATTCCAATGTCTTGAGCAAAAAGACCCATCCAAAGATGGTAAAGCAAGAAAGCGCACTGCTGTAAACAACGCAGTTGCCCGCAAGCTCCGCATCCGCCTGCATCTGCTGCGCCATGGCAAAGCCGGCGACGGCGCAGGGTGTGGCAAACACGGCAATGAGCGTCACGAGCTCGACACCGCGAAAGCCAAGGATGATCGCAAGCGAAAGCACGATGACAGGCACAATGATGAGCCGCGAGGCGACCGAGAAGATGAGCTGACGCAGATGTGCGTGATAGCTTCCACCGTGAAAGGATGCACCGAGAATGATGAGTGCAACGGGCGTGGTCGCCGCCGCGATCTGCGCGACGGGCTTCAGCACAGGCGCAGGAATCGGCAGCTCTACGAGACGGCACAGAGCCCCCGTAATTGCTCCCAAGATCATGGGATTCATGAGAACGCTGCGCAGGATCGGCAGGAGGTCAAATCGTCCGCCGCGAAAGGTCTCAAGTACGAGCACACCGAGTATATTGTAGATGGGAACGATGACTGCAATCATCATGGTCGGAATCGCAATCGCCGCATCGCCAAAGATGTTGCTGACGAGCGGAATGCCCATGAGGACGTAATTGCCGCGAAAGGCCGCCTGGATCATCGGACCGCGTCGGGCATTGTCCGACTCAATGCGGCAGACAATGCCAGTAAAGACGAGTGCCGTGAGCAGCACACCGGCCGCACCAAAGAGCATGAGCGTGGGTTGGAATGCCGTCCCCGGATCGGAGATGTAGATGTTGTAGAACATCATAAAGAAGAAGAACACACGGAACACCATGCGATTCATATGCCGAAGTTCTTCCTCACTGAGAAGACGCGAACGTTTCACGAAAACGCCGACCGCCATCAGACAGAAGAGGGGAACGACGCCGCCGAGTGCGACAAAAAAATTGCTGAGCACAAAAAAGCCTCCCCACCCATTCGACTGTATTATATCAGGAAAGAGGGGGAGAGGCAACGGATAGATTCACGTCTCACAAAGCTGCATCTTTCGTTCGCGGAACGTGACAACCTGCAAATCAAACGCGTGGGCAAGCTCGTGCGCACGCGCGTAGTGGCGGCCGACCCCCGCCGTAACGTGCGCGTCGGAGCCGATGGTAACATATCGTCCGCCGAGTTCATGGTAGCGGCGGTAGATTGGGGCGAGGTCCTTGATGCCACGCGGGGTACCGAGGCGGCGCGTATTGATCTCGATGACGGTATCCGTCTCGACGAGGGCGCGCAGCACGGCGTCGATGTCGTCGGTGAAATCGCCATAAGAAAGCTCTGGATCGTCAAAGGTAGCATTTCGTGCGATATAGTCGATGTGTGCAAGCGCATTGATGAACGGATGCGCATAGATCTCGTCGCGCATGACGGTGAGGTATTCGTAATACATCTCCCGTTTCTCGCGCCCCTCGAACGTCTCGGGATAGTAGAGATCCTTCACGTCCAGAAAATGAATCGAACCGAGCACAAAATCAAATGGAGCACGCCGCAGGAATGCGGCGTTCTTTTCGCGCGCGCTCGCCATCATCCCCATCTCGACACCGAGCGAGAGTTTTCCCTCTGCGCGCAGCGGTTCATACGTCGCCCAGTACGCCGCAGGGTCAAAGATGAACTCCTCCTCGCCCGCCGCAGGATATTCATAGTCGAGATGCTCGGTAAAGACGAGCCCGAGCCCCTGCTTCTCCGCCTCTCTGAGCGCCTCTGCCGCCTTCATCTCCGAGTCAGCGGAGAACTCCGTGTGAATATGGCTGTCAAAGTACATCATCATTCCGCCCCTTTTGCAAGATCGCCCACAGCATCGGACAGACGCGCAAAAGCCACAAGTGAGAGCTGCTCACCGCGCATATTCTCCGCGATGCCCGCCGCCGCAAGTCCCGCGCGGCTCTCTTCCTTCGTCAGCCCCGCGCCCGTAAGAGCATTGAGGAGGGTCTTGCGCCGCTGTCCGAACGCGGCACTGACGAGGCGGAAAAAGAGTTTTTCATCCTGCGGGCGCACCGTGGGTACGTCCTGCACATGACAGGCGACGACGGCACTCGTGACCTCGGGCGCGGGCATGAATGCACGCGGCGGCACATCCATCACCATGCGCGGCACGGTGAAATACTGCACGGCGATGGAGAGCGCACCGTAGTCCTTCGAGCCGGGGCGCGCCGTCATGCGGACAGCGACCTCCTTTTGCACCATTGTGACGAGCCGCTCGATGGGCAGACGCTGCTCGAGCAGGGTCATAATGATCGGGGTTGTGATGTAGTAGGGAAGATTTGCGACCACCTTGAAGCGCTCGCCCGCGCGCAGTTCCAATATCTCGGGGATATTCAGCTTCAGGATGTCGCCCGGCACGATCTGCACATTGTCGTAGCCCTTCAGCGTCTCTGCGAGCACGGCAGGAAGTTTCTTGTCCAGTTCGACAGCGACAACGCGCGCTCCTGTCTCTGCGAGCCCCTGTGTCAGAGTCCCAATGCCGGGACCGATCTCGAGCACGATATCTGCAGGTGAAAGTTCCGCCGCATCCACAATCCCCTGCACGACCGACCGATCCACGAGAAAGTTCTGCCCGAGCCGCTTACTCGCGCGCAGGTGAAAGGCGCTGAGGATGTGGCGTGTGACCTTCGGGTCGGCGATTATGGGTGTACTTGCGTTCATTGCAGCTCCTCTATGGCAGATGTAAACTCTTCGCGCGTCACACCGTAGGTGTTGAGACGACGAAGAAATGTCTTCGCATTCGCAAAGCCGAGTCCGAGGCGACGTCCGAGCCGTGCACGGCGAAGGGCGGCATCCTCTGTGCCCGTCAGCCCATGCACCACCAGATCGCTCATTGAAAAGATCTCTGCGGGCTGCTCCATCGGCGTCCGTACCTTTTCGAGTGCGGCACGAATTGCCGCAGGGCTTGCCTGTTCGATGCCGATGTCGCCGTCATTGAAATTCGTTGCCTCCTCGGCGGGGACAAAGGCGTGGCGCGCGTGGGGGAACATCTCTGTGAGGCGTGCACGGATACGCTCGCCTACGGTATCGGGGTCGGTCAGGATGATGATGCCGCGCTTCTCGTACGCGGCGCGGATATTCTTAATCGCCGCACTGCGCAGGCGAAACCCATCCGTGATGATGCAGTCTGCCTCAGCCGCACGCCGCACCGCCCGCACATCCATCTTCCCCTCGACAATGATGACTTCTTTAATCACAGCCGTTTCACAACTTCCCCATACAGGCTCTCATGAATCTCCGCAATCGGCAGCGGCTCTCCATCCGTGCTTGACGGAATCCGCACCCAACCGTAGCGCACGGCGAGGAGGACGTAGGCATCGTGGGCGCGTGCGAGATAGGCGGCGTCGCGCTCGTGGATGTCGGGTGCGGCCCCCTTTTCCTCAGCACGCGCCGCGATCAACCGCTCTGCCGCACACGGCTCCATGTCGAGGAAGAAGACCGCGTCTGGTACTGGCAGCCCCATCTTCCGAAACTCAAGGTCATAGAGCCAATCGAGATAGGCATCGCGCTCCGCCGCATCCGCAATCTTCACCGCCTGATGCACCATATTCGAGGTCGTATAGCGATCGGCGAGGACAATCGCGCCCGCCTCATAGTCCTGCCCCCACTTCATGCGATAGGAGGCGTAGCGGTCGACGGCAAAGAACGTAGACGCCGCATAGGCGTTCACATCGTCCGCGTGCGCGCCAAAGTCCCCGCGCAGGTACATCCGCACGAGCATGGAGGAGTCCGCCTCGTAGTCCGGAAATGTAACGGGCACGACGCGATTCCCCTCGCGCACAAGCCGCTCCGTGAGGAGCCGCGTCTGCGTCTCCTTGCCAGAGCCGTCCCCCGCCTCGATGATAAATAGTTTACCCTTTGCCATACGAACCTTCCGCAATCACCAAGAGTGTCCCGAGCGACGCATCCGCCGCGCCGACGACGCGCGCGCCCACCGCCTTCATCGCAGAGAGATACGAGAGCGTCGCGCCGTCGATCACATCGCCCGCCGCGAGCACGGGAATCCCCGGCGGATAGAAAACAATCGTCTCCGCCGCAATCCGCCCCTCAGCCGCTTCCATACGCACGCACGCATGCGGGGCGAAATACGCCGCGCGCGGCTCCATCCCCATCCGAGGAATCGGCGGCAGTGAGAGAAACGCCGCCGCCCCGCGCGACGTGCACAGGGGCGCGCACGTTGCCGCCATATCCCGCAGCGCCGCAAGCAGCTGCTCCGCCTCGCGCGCCCCGTCCGCATAGGAGAGGAGGAGCAGCACATTCCGTGCGTCGGCAAGTTCCACGGCAATACCGCGCCGCCGCAGCTCCTCCTCCGCCGCAAAGCCCGTAAGGCCAAGCCCCGAGACCTGCACGGTGATCTTCAGCGGATCGAGCGCCATCATCCCAGGAGCGCCCATATGCTCTGCACCGAACACCCACAGCCCCTCGATCTTATTGATACGGCGGCGCAGATCATGCGCACACGAAATTGCAGCGGCAAGACGTTCCGCGCCGCTCTCCGCCATCTGCGCGCGCGCCAGATCGAGCGAGGCGAGCAGGATCTCATTTGGACTTGTCGACTGCACAATGCCCGATGCCGTACGAATCCGCTCCGTCGGCACACGCCCGCCGCGTGCGAGGAGCATCGAGGTCTGCGTCAGCGAGCCGAGCAGCTTATGTGTGCTCTCTGCCGAGAGATCCGCCCCCGCCGCCATCGCGGACGGCGGCAGTTCGTCGGAGAACGCAAAGTGCGGCCCGTGCGCTGCATCCACGAGGAGGAGTTTGCCCTGCTCATGCAGGAAGTCCGCAATTGCCGCCAGCTCCGTCGCCACACCGTAGTACGTCGGATAGACGAGGAGCGCCGCGTGCGCCTCGGGGTGCTCCCGCACGGCGCGCTTCACCGCAACGAGAGATACGCCCATCGCGATGCCGAGCCGTGTATCGATCTCAGGCTGCATGTAGACGGGGCGCACGCCCGTGAGGATCATCGCGCCCACGACGGAGCGGTGCACATTGCGCGGCACGAGCAGGGCATCGCCCGGTGCGAGCGTCGCCATCAGCATCGTGTGAATCGCACCCGTCGTCCCGTTCACCATGAAGTACGCCGCATCCGCACCGTACGCCTCTGCCGCCAGAGTCTCCGCCGCACGGATACAGCCCGTCGGCGCATGCAGGTCGTCCAGCTCCGCCGAGAGCGACACGTCGGCACGCAGCCCCTCCTCCGTAAAGAAGCACTGCAGCATGGGATGCGCCCCGCGCCCGCCCTTATGTCCCGGCGTATGCAGCGGCAGAACACCAAGCCTCGCATAGTGGAGCACAGCCTCCGCCAGAGGCGCGCTCACTCGCCCTCTACCATGCGGTTCTCGACACGCAGATGCACCTTCGTCCCCTGATTCGGCGCAGAGATGATCTGAATCGCCGCGCCGATGAGCTTTGCGCGCTCCTCCATGCCGATCACACCGAAATGACGCCCGCGCAGACGGCGCTGCGTCTCCATATCGAGTGCATCATCCATCTCATCTGTCTGCTCAGGTTCCTCGGGCAGACGATCCGGATCAAAGCCGACCCCGTCATCGGCAATCAGCACGGACAGCGCCTGCTCCGTATAGCGCATGCGCACGCGCACCTTGTCCGTCTTGGCGTGGTGAACGACGTTGTTCAGCGCCTCCTGCACAATGCGGAAAACCGCGATCTCCACATGCTTCGGCAGTGTGTAGTGCGTCCCCTCGAGGCTGAATGTCCCGCGCAGCTTCCCGCGCTCGCCGAAGAGACGGATGAGCTGCTCCACCGCCTGAGGCAACCCCAGATCATCAAGAGCCATCGGGCGCATATCAAAGATGATCTGACGCACGCCCGTGAGGCATTTGCGAATCTCCTCGCGCAGCTCCACGAGGGTCTTCTTTGCTTCCGCCATATCCTGATCCATCAGACGCTCTGTGATCGTCGTTGTGAAGAGCACATTCGCGAGATCCTGCGCAGGGCCGTCATGTATCTCTCGGGAGATGCGGTATCGCTCCTCCTCCGTCGCCTTGATAATGCGCGCGCCGACGAATTTGTCCTTCTGCACCGCCTCAATCTTCCAGAGCACGCCGCTGACCTGTGTGCTGAGATAGCTGAGCACGGAGCCGATGGAGAGCGCCATATGCTCCGCGCGCGCCACGACATTGTGCAGGTAGCGCAGGCGGATCTCGAGCTTGTCGCGCTCCACGCGCATGGACTGCTCCTTCTCGCGCTCGATCGCAAGATTAATCTGGATGATGGACACCGCCTCATAGGTCTTGCGGATCTCATCCTCCGTATGCTCCGCGAAATTCCGACTCACCTCGGCGAGCTTCTGCTTCGCCCGCTGCTCGTCCGCCGCGAGCGCATCCACGCGCTCGATGCTCTCCGCAACGCGCTGCTTCAGCTCCGCGAGCCGCTGCCGCGCGTCGTCCACCTCATTGCGCGTATTCTGGTAGATGTCGAAGATCTGCGTCTTATTGTCCTCGATCGTGTCGATCGTATTCGTCAGCAGCCTGCGCAGCTGCCCCTCCTCGAGCCCCTCTACGGGCTGGTCATCCACACGCTGATAGCCCTGTGCGCGCCGTCTCTCATCTGTCCGCATCGTACCCTCCTAAACACCCATATATTTGCATTGTACCCCATTTCCCCGCAAAAGTCACGCAGACTTCTCCCTTGCTTTTTCCTTAAAAAATCGGTAAAATGACAAATTGGAGAGAAACGCATCATAAACATAGATAAGACGAAAGCACAGGTGAATCGCATGAGCATCTTTTCACGCTTCCTCCCGAAGCGCAAACCGCCCGAACTCAAGAACAACATCCCGAAGGAGAAGGAGAACATCCGCAAGACCTTCGGCGTATACTGCAGCAAGCACCACAGCCCGAAGGGCGGCAAGCTCTGCCCCTCCTGCACGGCGCTCCTCGCCACGGTCTTCACGAAGATCGACCGCTGCCCCTACGGCATCACAAAGCCGATCTGCGACCGCTGCGACCGCCCGTGTTTCGGGGCAAAGGCGACGCAGGACTTCCTCACGATCATGAAGGGCACGCGCGGCATGTTCCTGCGCCACCCGATCATGACGATCAAGCACAAGCTGGCGAGCATGGGCGTTGACTACGCGAAGTACCAGCAGGATAAGAAGGTCAGCGACAAGGCAAAGGCGAAGGAAAAGGCGGCAAAGGCGCGCGCAAAGGAAAAAGAGAAGAAGAAGTAAGGGCATAGAAAAACCTCCCGTTCGATTGCGGGAGGTTTTTTTGTTCCGTATCAGGCGAGATTCTTGATATAGTCCTTCAGCTCGTCCGCCGCACGGGTCACGCGCGAGAGGTTCGCCGTGATCTCCTGCGTCGATGCCGCCTGCTGCTCGCTGATGGAGCCGGTCGTCTCGATCGACTTCGAGATATCTTCGACGGCGCGGTTCATCTCATTCAGCGTCACCTGAATGCGCTCCGTCGCCTCACGCGACTGCTCGGCAAGCTTGCGCACTTCCTCTGCGACAACTGCGAATCCGCGCCCCTGCTCGCCCGCGCGCGCCGCCTCGATGGCCGCGTTCAGTCCGAGCAGATTCGTCTGACCCGCGATATTCGTGATGAAGTCGATGACCTTGATCGTGTCGGCGTTGCGCTCCTGCAAGAACTTCGCCTGCTTCACGGACTCCTGTCCTGCACTCGCCAGCTCCGTCGCACTCTTTGCGACCTGCTCGATCGCCTCGTAGACCGTCTGCGTCGAGGTTGCGATCTGCTCAATCGCGGTGAGCAGGCGCTCGTGGTCAATCTTTGTCTCTTCTGCCATGTTTTGCTTCCTCCCTGATCCACCCGGATATGAATGATTTCGTTGTACGCTTGCTATGTTTTTATTCAACGTACATAAGAAAAACCCTTCTCAGATGAAAAATTTATCTGTGCAAATTCTTCATTTCTCAGGCATGAGAATGATGTTCACTGGAAGGTTCGATGCACCCGGCGGTGAATACTCGAAGGACACCGGCTGCGCGCTTGTATAGGTACCGAGATCGGCGAGCTCCGTATACTGCGTGAGGAAGAGCAGCCCCTCCTCACGCGCCTGTGCAACCTGTTCCGTCTCGGGCAGTGTCTGATCGCCGAAATAGGCACGCGTTGCGGGCGTCTGAACGAGCGCTCGCTTGCCGCCGCTCTCTGCGCGCACGGCGCCTGCATAGACACCGCCCAGCGGGCTCAGTAAGTAACGCGTATTCTCGCGACCCGCCGTCGGAATATTGATCTGATAGAGAATGCCGTAGTTGCCATAATTCACAACGGGCGAGCCGTCCGTCGCGTCGATGCCGCGCCGGTAGACATCGTGGACATTGTCGCCGATCGGGAAATAGACCGCGCCGTCCATCGTCGGACGGTAGGTTTTCTGCGAGGTGATGACGCGGTTCATCCCGCGGAACGTCCCGCGCAGTGCGATCTCATCACGCGGCAGCACGCGTGCGATGCGCAGGAAGGCAAAGGGATCAACATCCGCCCCGTACATGATGACCGAGACGCGCACGGGCGCGTTCGCGTGGAAATCGTAGACGCCGTAGACGAGCTGCCCCGGCGCAAGCACCGTCTCATTCATCGCGGGCACGAGCAGACGCGGGCGCTCCTTCGTCACATAGATGTGCTCGTTCATCTCGCGCGTGTCAAAATATCCGATCTGCGTCGTCTTGCCGACGTGCAGATAGTCCGAGCTCGGCGCTGCCGCCGCACCACGCGTCACCGTGACGGTCGCGAGATCCGCCTCCGTCTCGAGGACGACCGCAACCTTCTTCGGCTGCGCGGTATCGTTCAGATGATAGTAGAGCACGCGCGCGTCACCCGTCACCGTATCGCGGTAGAGAATGCCGACCTCCTTCACGTACTCCGGGCTGTCCGAGAAGAGCAGCGTGCCACCCGTATCGTAGGACTCCACGTCCCATCTGTGCATGAGGCGCGATGTACCCGGCGAGAAGATGCGGTTGCGCGGCAGCTCCGTCGAGCCGAGAATGCTCGCAACACGGTCGCGGATATTCGCCTGTGCCGTACCGCGCTCTCGCATGATCGTTGTACCTTCCCCGTGCTGTGCAGCGAGTGCCTGCCCCGCCGTGCAGACGAGGGCGAGCGTCAGCGCCGCCATTTTCTGAAACATTCCCTTATTCATTTCCCTCTGTTGCATTCCCTTCGTTTTCATTCATCTCCGCGCAGCTTTGCCCGCAATGTCTCGATGCCCATACGCACGCCGTCCGGCAGCTGCGCGAGTCGCACATCCAGACGCGCGGCGATATCCGCCTTCATGAGCCGCAGACGAAACTCCGTCAGCCCGAAATGCGGCGGCGGAATGTTCACGCGGTGCAGGAGATACGGATTCGTCTCCACATTGTTCAGCCCCGCCTCGCCCGTCACCGCCGTCAGGTAGTCCTCCTCGGCAAGCATCGCAACAATCCCCGCATCATACGCCCCCGTCGGATAGGAGAAGCTATAGATGGTTTTCAGCCCCTTCCACTCGAGCATCAGCTTCGAGAGCCGCAGCTCCTCGCGCTGTTTCTCGGGGGGCAGTGTCGTCAGCGGAATGTGGTTCGCCGTGTGGCTGCCAATCTCCATACCACGCCGCTCCATGTCAAAGAGATTGTTCCATGTCATATAGCCAGGGAGACCGATATCATTCGTCACCACATAGAACACCGCTTTCATGCCGCGCTCTTCGAGCATCGGCAGGATCACACGGTGATTGTCCTCGTATCCATCATCAAAGGAGAGGATGATGGGCTTCTCCGGCAGCGTCTGCTTGCCCTTGCGCGCACGTGCATAGTCCTGCGGCGTGATCGTCGTATACCCCTCTGCCGCGAGGTAGTCGAGCTGCTCGGCAAAGTCAGCGGGCGACACAACGTACTTCTCTGCACCGGGACGCGGGTTCTCTGTAACCATGTGATACTCGAGGATGGGAAAACCCGCCGGCGGCTCTGCGGTCAGCACCCACGCCACAAATGCCAAGAACAGGAGCACGGGCAGCGGCATCCCCTTTGAAAGCAACCGCGCGATTCCTCTGATCAAAACGCTATACCTCCTCCGCCAACGTGCAGATCTTCCGCAGACGATGGCTCATACCCGACTTGCTGATGTGGCAGAGCGCCGCGAGCTCCGCCATTGTGATCTCCGGATGTGCGCGCCGCATCTCTGCTGTCTCGCGTAGATCCTCGGAGAGCGATACGAGACGTCCAGCTGCTGCAAGGCGCTCGATTGCCGCAAGCTGCCCCGCCGCAGCGTCTACGGCACGCTGCAGATTCGCTGTCTCCACATTGACGAGACGGTTCACCTGCGCGCGCACCTCCTTGAGGTTGCGTGCGACCTCGATCTCCTCTGCCGCCTCCTCCGCACCGATCAGCGCGAGGAAGTCCATGACGGCATCGCCTTCCTTGAGGTAGACCACGTAGGTATCACGCCGGTCGGTCAAGCCGACGGGGAAATGCAACCGCCGCAGGAGCGTGTGAAGCGCACGCCCCATCGTCGCACTCTTCGCCGTGATCTCGAGATGACAGCTCGCCTCGGGACGGTTGACGCTGCCGCCGCCGAGGAATGCACCGCGCAGATACGCCGCACGGCAGCATTTCTTGCGGATCAGCTCCATATCCGTACCCGCGCGCAGCGTCCCCGCCTCGAGGAAGCCGAGGCGGGTGAGGAGCGGCGTGACAGCCTCTCCTGCTGCAATATTGACGATGTATGTGCGCCGTCGCAGCTGTGGTGTGCGCTCCATTGCGACCGAGGTCTCGATCGCAGCGTCCATGGTGCGCAGGAGACGGATCACGCGGCGTGCAACGGCGGCACTCGCCGCCTCGAACCGCAGCCCGAGGCCGAGCTCCCCGTCCGTTACCATCGACGCGCCCATGCGCAGGAGTGCGGCAAGCTCTGCCGTCTGACAGCACTCACGCTCAGTATCCGTACGCGAGAGCTCATTCTTTACATCCGAGGCAAACGAGGGCATCTCAGCTCACCCGAAAATCGTAGATCATGCGCATGACGTTGCGGCTCAGCTTGTCGGGGTCATGCCGCACAGCATCCGACTGATTGATGATGTCGGCCGCAACAAAGCCGATGCCGAGCGCGTTGATCGCCGCCTCGTCCACGGCGACGGGCACAATTCCCTCCGCCGCATACTTTTCGCGCAGTTCATCCGAGATCGGTGCGCTGTTGACGAGCATAAAGTCGATCGCGCCGCGCCCCGCATGCTTGATGATTGCCTCCGCGTGCATGGAGGCCGTATAGCCGTCCGTCTCGCCAGGCTGCGTCATGACATTGCAGATGTAGATCTTGAGCGCGCGGCTCTTGCGGAGCTCCTCCGCCACGCCGTTCACAAGAAGGTTCGGCATGATGCTCGTGTAGAGACTGCCGGGACCGAGGATGATTGCATCCGCCGTGCGGATCGCTTCGAGTGCGGACGGCACGGGCGCAACATCCTGCGGATGAAGACGAACGCGGCGAATGCGCCCCGGCACCTCGGGGATGTGGGACTCGCCCTCGACGACGGTGCCGTCCTCGAGGATCGCATCGAGGCGCACGGACTGCTTCGAGGCGGGGAGCACACGCCCTTTGACCGCGAGAACCTTTGAGGACTCGCGCAGCGCCGTCTCCATATCGCCAGTGACCTCCGCCATCGCCGCGAGAAAGAGGTTACCAAAGCTGTGACCCGCGAGATTGCTCCGCCCCTCGAAGCGATGCTGAAAGAGTTTTTCCATCAGCGGCTCGGTGTCGGCGAGCGCAACGAGGCAGTTCCTGAGATCGCCCGGAGGGATGATGCCCAGCTCCTCACGCAGACGTCCTGATGAGCCGCCGTCATCTGCGACCGTCACCACCGCCGTCACATTGCTCGTCAGTTCCTTGATTCCGCGCAGGAGCACGGAGAGTCCGTGGCCGCCGCCGATTACCGTGACCGCAGGACCTCGGCTGAGGCGCGTCTTTTCATAGACGAGATCGACGAGGCGCGCCGATGTCCCCTCAGGCATCAGCGCCGTGATGACGGAGCGGATGATGTGCCGCGTCGCGAGCAGCATGAGCCCGCTGCCGAGAAGTGCAACCGCCGTCCCCGCAATCGCCGTGAAGCCGTAGTCATAGCTACCCTGCCACGTATAGACGAAGCGGAAGATCGCCTCCTCGATGCTGTCGATGTATTTGTAGTTGAAAATCAGGGCGACCCCGAGGCCGACGCAGAGCGTTCCAATCGCAAAGACGAAGAGCCAGCGCTTGAAGCCCATGCCGGGGTAGAGCCATTTCATCAGATGCATGAACTAGCCCTCGCTCACGTGTTCATGCACCTCATTCTTCATGAGGTCGCGATGCTCGAGATGCGCCGCATAGCTCCCCTTGATCCGATCGTAGAGGTGCTTTGCGATAAAGACGCTACGGTGCATGCCACCCGTACAGCCGATGGCGATGACGAGCTGGCTCTTGCCCTCCTTCACGTACTGCGGCAGAAGGAAATCGATCATCCCGTCGAGCTGCTGCTCGAATTTCTGCGTCACATCCCACGACTCGATGTAGGAGGAGACCTGCGGAACCGTGCCGCTCTTGTTGCGCAGTGAGTCCACATAGAACGGATTCGGCAGGAAGCGCACGTCAAAGACGAGGTCGGCGTCGAGCGGGATGCCATACTTGAAGCCAAAGGAAAGGATATTGACATTCATCTCCGCGTCCTTGCCCGGCGTATCGTAGTGCTGGCGGATGATCTCGCGCAGCTCAGCCTTGCGCAGACGGGAGGTGTCGATCAGCTGCGTCGCGCGTGCACGGATCTCTGCGAGCTGTCCACGCTCGCGCGTCACGCCCTCCGAGATGCGCGCATCCGGTGCGAGTGGGTGGGGGCGGCGCGTCTCCTTGTAGCGGCGGATGATGACGTCGTCGGACGCCTCAATGAAGAGGAGCTCATAGGCAACATCCCCCGCATCCAGTTCACCGAGAATGCGCACAAAGTCGTCGAAGAACTCGCGGCTGCGCGTGTCCACAACGATCGCCGCGCGGCTGATCTGCCCGTGCGTCTCGCGGCAGAGGTCGATGAATTTCGGAATGAAGACGGGGGGCAGATTGTCGACGCAGAAATATCCCAAATCCTCCATATAGCGTGCGGCAAGCGATTTGCCGCCGCCAGACAGCCCCGTCACGATCACGGGGCGGAACTTCTCCACCGCACGTTTCACGTCTGCCATAGTATCACCTCACAGTACGAATTTCTCAATCGCAAGCGCAATCCCGTTCGCGTCGTTCGACGCCGTTATATAGCGCGCCCGCTCCTTTGCACCCGGAAGCCCGTTCTCGGGCACGACGGAGAACGCGCCCATCTCGAGCATCTCATAGTCATTGTCCGCATCGCCCGCGACCATCACCTCATCGAGGGTCAGCCCCATCGCATCCGCGAGTGCCTTGACACCGACCGCCTTATTCACGCCAGGCGGGTTGATGTCGACGCTCGTGCCCGTATTCTGCTGCGGCACGAGCTGATCGCCGAAGCGCTCCTGCACCGCACGCACATAGGAGTCGATGCCCTCGTCCAGCTCGCGCAGGACGAATTGCGGGACATTCTCCGTATAGCGCAGAAAGTCACGCCCGACACCGTTCACCACGAAATGCGCCGTCGTTCGATAGGCGGCAAAGTATTCCTCACGGTACTCCGGTGCGTAGATCTCCATGCCGATGTACCAGTTCACGTACCAGTCACGCTCGTAGGCAAATGTCAGAAACTCGCGCGTCAGAGCGGGATCGAAATAGCGTGCAAAGACGGGAGCCCCCTCCGCTTTTCCAACATAGCCGCCGTTGCAGCAGATAACGGGCGCATCCGAGGCAAGCAAGCGCGCAAAGTAGAGCGCCGAGCGCAGCATGCGTCCCGTCGCAATCGTCACAGTGACGCCGCGCGACATTGCGCGAGCAAGAATGTCCTTTATGCGTGTCGTGATCTTCTTGTCCGATGTCAAGAGCGTTCCGTCCAGATCGAGCGCAATGAGTTTGATTGCCATGACTCAGCCCTTCATCGGCACGGGCGCATCCGCCCCCATGCCGAGCACATAGTGATAGATCGCCGCCGCAAGCCCGTTCTCCGTGCAGGAGAGGGTCTCGTAGTCCGTCACCGCTTTGACCTCGGGGAACGCGTTGCCCATAGCAACACTCTTGCCCGCCGCCTTCAGCATGGGCAGATCATTGTATGCATCGCCGATCGCCATCGTCTCCTCGATCGCGACGCCAAGTTTGTTCGCAAGCGACCTCAGTGCCGATGCTTTAGAGATCCCCTTCGGCACGATCTCGATGAGGCAGTCCGCCGAGCGCGTCACATCCACCCGATCGCCGAATGCCGCAAGCACCGCCTCCGAGCGTACGAGCGTCACATCGCGTCCCTCGGTCACGAGGAGCAGCTTGCAGTTGCCCGCCGTATGTGCAAACATGCCGTCCCACCCGACCGCCTCGCCTGTGAGCTTCTGTGAGTTCTCATAGAAGCGTGACTCGTCGCACGCCTCGACATAGCGCAGAACGCCACCGCTGTATGTCTGGATGTACCAGTCGCGCTCCTGACAGAACGCGATGATGTCATGCGCAAGCGCCGCGTCAATCGTATGCTCCTCATAGACGCGCCCGCTCGGGCTCTTGATGAGCCCGCCGTTGTACGAGATGATCGGCACATCGACGCCAAGCGCCTGTGCAACGGGCAGCGCCGCCTCGAACATACGCCCCGTCGCAATCGTCACCACGACGCCCGCCTCCGTCGCACGGCGCACCGCCGCAATATTCTCTGCCGAGACCACATTGCCGTCCGGCAGCATCGTCCCGTCCAGATCCGATACAAACAGCTTGACCGCCATTTCGTCCCCCTCCTGTATTCCCTGTGTTTTATCTGCTGACAAAGAGCTTTCCCCTATGTTATAATACCCCGAAACGATTCATCGAAAGGAGGCGCGCCTTGCAGAACATCGTCCGCAAATTCCTTATCCTCGTCGCCCTGCTCCTCATCCTCGTCGGCATCTTCGGTCTCTCCTACACCTATCAGATCGACCACCGCAGCGCGCGCAGCCTCTCAGCATACGCGCGCATCGACTTTCAGGCATCCTACACGGGCGAGGGACGGCTCGAGGGCGCGACACTCACGCTCTGGGACTATCGCTTCGACGAGGCAAAACTCCTGCCCGACGTCGTCCTCTACACAGACGGCGCCGCATGGGAGATGAAGGCAGTCACGAAATACACGCCGCGTCCCGTTCCCGATGCAGACAGCCCATACAAGAACGAAAACAAATTCTTCGTCGAACTGCCGCGCGCGAGCCTCCCCGCCATCAGCAAGGCGACGGGCATCCGCGTGCGCTTCTACTACGACAACGGCCAGACCATAGACCTGCCGCTGAACGAACCCGACCTCGCCTATTGGCAGCGCGAACTCGGACGCGGCATCTAAAAGCTATTGTACTGTTATTGAAAACATTCGTCAAGGCAGGGAACTCCAATGAAGAAGAACGACCTCGTACTCATCGGCGCGCTGCTCCTCCTCTGCGGGATCGGCGCCATATTTTTTTTCACGCACGCGGACAGTGAGGCGCGCCACGCCGTCATTACGCAGAACAATGTCGAGCTCTATGACATCCCACTCACAGGACATACGGGCACGGAGGAGATCCGCATCTCTGACGAGGACGGCGAGAATATCATCCGCATTGAGGGCGAGACGATCGCTGTCATTGACGCCGACTGCCCCGATCTCGTCTGTGTGCATACGGGTGCGGCATCGAAAAAGGGCGACGTGATTGCCTGCCTGCCGCACAAGCTCCTGATCGAAGTGAAATGATATGAACGGACTTCAACGGATCACACGCATTGCGCTGCTCACGGCGCTCTCGCTCATTCTCTTTATCCTCGAGGGCTTCCTCCCTCTGCCGCTTCCCGTCCCGGGTGCAAAGCTCGGACTTGCCGCCATTGTCACACTGATTGCACTCTATATGCTGCCAGCACGCGACGCGGCACTCATGCTCACACTGCGCATCATCCTCGCCTCCGCCTTCGGCGGCGGACTTGCCCCCATGCTCTACAGTCTCGCAGGCGGTGCGGCGAGCTTTGCAGCGATGGTGCTGCTGAAACGATACACGCAGCTCTCCATCGTCAGCATCAGTGCGGCGGGTGGCTTCCTACACAATATGGCGCAGCTGCTTGTCGCCGCCGCAGTCTTGGAAACCACGGCACTCTTCGTCTATGCGCCCATGCTTGGCATCGTCGGCATACTCACGGGCATACTCATCGGCATCACCGCACGCGGAATTTTACAGAAAACATCAAGATAAATATTCTTATTTTCATCGTTTTATGCTATACTGTCATTAGCAGATTTTTCTCTCTACTATGAATTTAAGGAGGACAATCCAAATGGAGTATCGCATCGAACATGATTCCCTCGGCGAAGTCAAGGTGCCCGCAGACAAGTATTGGGCGGCGCAGACGGAGCGCAGCTTCGAGAACTTCCCCATCGGCATTGAGAAGATGCCCGCCGAGATCATCCACGCATTCGGCATTCTGAAGAAATCCGCCGCGATTGCAAACAACAAGCTCGGCAAGCTCGACGAGAAGCGCCTCGATGCCATCAAGGCGGCATGCGATGAGATCATCGCGGGCAAACTCGCAGAGCATTTCCCGCTTGCGGTCTGGCAGACGGGCAGCGGCACTCAGTCGAACATGAACGTCAACGAGGTCATCGCGAACCGCGGCAACGAGATCGCGGGCGAGAAGATCCTCCATCCGAACGATCACTCCAATATGTCGCAGAGCTCGAACGACACCTTCCCGACAGCCATGCACATTGCCGCCGTCATTGCGATCGAGGACGGACTCTTCCCGAGCATCGATCTCCTTGCGAACACCTTCCGCCGCCTGATGAAAGAAAACGAGGGCATCGTCAAGACGGGGCGCACCCATCTGCAGGACGCCGTGCCCATCTCCTTTACGCAGGAGATCAGCGGTTGGCTCGCCATGCTCGAGCAATCGAAGAAGCAGCTGCAGGCGGCGCTCCCCTTCCTCCACGAGCTTGCGCTCGGCGGCACAGCGGTCGGCACGGGGCTGAACACGCCGAAGGGCTTCGATGTCGCCGTTGCCAAGGCAGCGAGCGAACTGACGGGCAAGAACTTCGTCACTGCGCCGAACAAGTTCCACGCACTCACGAGCAAGGATGCGATCGTCTTTGCACACGGCGGACTCAAGGGGCTCGCGGCAAACATGATGAAGATTGCAAACGACATCCGCTGGCTCGCCGCAGGTCCGCGCTGCGGTCTCGGCGAGATCACGATCCCCGCGAACGAGCCGGGCAGCTCCATCATGCCGGGCAAGGTCAACCCAACCCAGTGCGAATCCGTCACGATGGTCGCCGTACAGGTCATGGGCAACGATGCCGCCATCGGCATTGCCGCCTCGCAGGGCAATTTCGAACTGAACGTCTTCATGCCCGTCATGATCTACGACTTCCTCCAGTCCGCGCGGCTGCTCACCGACTCCCTCAAGTCGTTCAATGACCGCTGCGTCACGGGCATCACGGCGAACCGCGAGAAGATGCACGAGAACCTGCATCGCTCGCTCATGCTCGTCACGGCGCTGAACCCATACATCGGCTACGAGAACGCTGCAAAGACCGCGCACAAGGCATTCGACGAGAACATCAGCCTCAAGGAGGCGTGCGTCGCCCTCGGTTTCCTCACCGCTGAGAAATTCGATGAGGTCTTCCATCCCGAAGAGATGGTGTAAAATTTACGTTTCCTCATGAGAAAATGGGCTGTCACACGAAGTTTTCCAGCTTCGTGCAACGGCCCATTTTTGCGCCCCCCTAAATCGCCAAAAAATCCGGATTGAGCACGCGGAGCGTCTTACGGTCGTAGTCGATGATCCCCTCGTCGCGCATATGGCTCATCTCGCGGCTGAGCGCACTGCGCTCCACGCCGAGATAGCGCGCAAGCTGCGTCTGGTTCAGCTCACGCACGGCAGTACCATCCCCCTCCACGGGGATTGCCTGCAGGTAGACGCTGAGCTTTGCGCGGATGCTCTTCTGCCCCATGATGCGGATCTTGTGCTGATAAAAGGTTCCCTTCTGCGAAATTCTGCGCAGCATATTCAGCGTGAACCGCCAGAGATGCGGGTCGCTGCACGCGGTACGCTCGTAGAGCTGTCGGAACTGCAGGCGCAGGATCAGCGTATCGCTGAGTGCCTTGACGAACATACGGCTTGCCGCGAGATTCGCCCCCTCCATCGTCTCGCCGAAACTCTTGCCCGCCTCAAAGATATTCATGTCGATCTGGTCGGCATTCTCATTGAGAAAGGACACCTCAATCGCACCCGTGAGGATAATCCCCGTCACAATCGGCGCGCGCCCCATGCGCATGATATCCGTGCCTGCCGCATAACGCTTCATCTCACCGCCAAGCGCATTCAGAAGTTCCGGCAGAGCTTCTGCGGGGATTCCCTCAAACAGATCGTGCTGCAGCAGGAGTTCCGTGTGCGGTGCCAGTATTTCATGCGTCAGCATAGTCCGCTCCTTTCCATGACAGAGAATAATTCTCTATCATTATAGGAGGAATCCACGAATTTGTAAATGAGACGCACATTTTTTCCACAATATTTCTCTTCATTGTGTCAAAAAATGCTATAATGGCAGCAGTCATACAACGTTCAACAGAAATGGAGCATACCATGCAGAACACATCATATCAAAATCTCATCATCGGTTTTGGCAAGGCGGGCAAGACACTCGCGGGCTTCCTCGCAAAGAAAGGCGAGACGGTCGCCCTCGTCGAGCGGTCAAAGGCGCGTTACGGCGGCACCTGCATCAACGTTGCCTGCATCCCGTCGAAATCCCTCGAATACAGCGCGCGTCTCTCGGCCGAGATCGGCGGAGGCTTTGCTGCAAAAGCGGAACGCTATCGCGCCGCCATCTCGGAGAAGCGCCGCCTCACTGCAATGCTGCGCGAGAAGAACTACGCGAAGGTAACGGGCACAGGTGCTGTCGTCATCGACGGAGAGGCACACTTTGTCGATGCGCACACGGTCTCTGTGACGACGGCAGACGGGGAGCAGCGGATCACAGCGGAGCGCATCTTTATCAACACGGGCGCAGTCCCCTTCGTCCCGCCGATCCCAGGAGCGGCAGAGAGCACACACGTCCACACGAGCGAGACCATGATGGAGTTGGACGAACTGCCGGAGAAACTTGTCATCATCGGCGGCGGCTACATTGGGCTGGAATTCGCTTCCTACTACGAGAACTTCGGCTCCTCCGTCGCAGTGGTGCAGGACGGCGATGTCTTTATCCCGCGTGAAGATGCAGAGATTTCCGCACGCGTCCTGCAGCAGATGAACGACCGCGGCATCCACGTCCTGACGGGCGCAAAGATCATGCGCATCGAGGACGGCGCTGCGGGCGCAAACGTCGTCATCCAGGCGGCGGACGGTGAAAAGACGCTTGCGGCAAACGCTATCCTCATCGCCACGGGACGCCGCCCGAACACGGAAGCGCTGAACCTCGCGGCGGCAGGTGTACGGCAGACGGCGCGCGGCGCGGTGGAGGTCGATGAACACCTCCGCACGAATGTCCCGCATATCTGGGCGATGGGCGATGTCACAGGCGGACTGCAGTTCACCTACATCTCCCTCGACGATTTCCGCATCGTAAAGGATCAGCTCGCAGGTTCCTCCGAGCGTACGACGGCGAATCGCGGCGCAGTCCCCTACTCCGTCTTCCTCGACCCGCCGCTCTCGCGCGTCGGCATGACCGAGGCAGAGGCACAGTCGGCAGGCTTTGACGTGCGCGTCCTCCGCCTCGAGGTTGCAGCCATTCCAAAGGCGCAGGTTTACAAGAAACCAGCAGGCATCCTGAAGGCAATCGTAGATGCAAAGACCGACACAATTCTCGGCGCGCATTTCTTCTGCCCCGAGTCGCAGGAGATGATCAACCTCATGAAGGCGGCAATCGACCATGGCATTACCGCCCGCGCGCTCGGCTCTGCCATCTACACGCACCCGACCATGACCGAGGCACTGAACGACCTCTTTGGATGAAAAGGAGAACATCATGCACATCTCACGCAGAAGCACCCGAGCCCGCATCGCCCTCCTGACCGCCCCATTCCTGCTATTTGGCGCGGTATGCGCGCAAGCCGTGCCTGAAGCAGCGCCCGTACAACAGGTGTCCGAGCGTGCTCCTGCTACGAGCAGCATTCAGCTCCTATCGATGGAGTTCCGGCATCCCGTCGCAGACGGTACACTCATGCGCATGATCTGGCTCGTCGATGCGCCCGCAAAGAACGCTCTTTCATCGGAAGAGCTCACGACAAGAGGAATCGATCCAAACAGCTTCATCCCCTGCCTCGGCGAGTTCGTCGGCAAGGAGTACACAGACGGGCGCAATCAGGACATCCGCGAGCGCTACGTCCCGTGGACACCGGAGCTCGAGGCTAGCCTCCACGCACTCATTGCAGAGCGGAACCTCACCGCTGAGAATGACTACGGCGCACGCGCGGAGACAGTCACGAATCCCGCCTATAACATCGTCCTCTCCTACAAGGACGGTCACAGCCTCTACATCACCTCCGAGGGGCAGACCGTAAACGAACACGAGGCAATCATCGAGGACATCCTGCTCACATGGTGCGACGAAGCGTTCGCGGCGAAAGGAAAGTAAGAAAAGGAGATTCCATGAAGAACTGGGTGAAATACATCAGCCGCGCAGTGTTTGCGTTTGGTCTTGCCGTTCTGTCCCCATCCGCATTTGGTGCGCCCGCTTCACAGGAGCAAGGCATTGTATTGTCAGGGGAGGTGAAACAGGACTACATTCAAAAAGAGATGGATGCACTCTACCACCCCACCAAGAATACTGCGGCAAAACCATGGTCCCCGCCCAATGGTTGGATCCATGAAAAACTTACGATCGGAGATGTGCCCGTCGAGCGGATTGCGCCGACAAAATCGGCCGCACAGAGGATCATCCTGCTGCTGCACGGCGGCGGCTATATGGGCGGCATAACCGATCGCTACCGTGCGCTGTCTGTTCGTCAGGCAACATATATGGATGCGGCGGAGGTCTACAACGTAGACTATCGGCTTGCCCCCGCGCACGTCTATCCGGCCGCGCTGGAGGATGCGGAAGCTGTCTATCGCGGGCTGCTCACACGTGGAATCGCTCCGTCAAACATTATTGTTTTCGGAGATTCTTCGGGCGGCAATCTCGCCCTCGCACTTGCGCTCCGGCTAAAAGAGCAGGGGCTTCCGCAGCCCGCCCTGCTGCTTCTGCTCTCGCCATGGGTGGATTTCGAGCACAAGGACGGCACATCACGCACGGAGAATTTTGAAAAAGACAAAATGCTCGGTGCCGGAACCCCATTTGCAGACGCTGTTCGCAAAGCACCGCCCTACGCGGGCAGTCTCCCGCTCGACGATCCGCGCCTCTCTCTTATTCACGCCGATCTCAGCGGACTGCCGCCGATGCTGATCCAGACGGGCGGCTACGATCTTCTCCTGACAGAGGACGAACAGCTTGCGGAAAAGGCGGCTGCAGACGGTACTCCTGTGACGCTCAGCGTCTACCCCGAGATGCCCCACGTCTTCCCGCTCGTCCTGCCCAAACTCGCAGAAAGTTTCACTGCACTGGAGGAGATGCGGGACTTTGTGAATCGGTATATGAACGACCTACCATAATCATACGAAAGCGGGAGATTTCGCCACATGAGCAAAATCTCCCGCTTGTCGTTTCTCTATTATGCTTCTCTGCGGTCGAACGGTACCTGCCCCAACTGCAGATCCGGGTTGTTCTCGCGGATCCAGCCGAGCGCCCACTCGTTGCTCACAAGGAGGACGGGGTTGCCGCTCCTGTCGTGGACGAACATGCCGCGATCCGCGCCGCGCAGGTCGGCGGGCGTGATTGTGCGCCCATCGGGGAACGCGAGCCAGCGCGCCGTCTCGAACGGCTGCATCTGCATCGTGATCTCCGTGTTGTACTCGTTCTTCAGACGGTACTCGAGCACCTCGAACTGGAGCGTGCCGACGGTGCCGACGATGTAGCTGTCAAGTCCCGCGCCGACCTGCTCGAAGAGCTGGATCGCCCCCTCCTGCGTGAGCTGCTCGATGCCCTTGACGAACTGCTTGCGCTTCATCGTGTCCTTTGCGGCGACGCGCGCGAAGCGCTCGGGCGGAAACACGGGGAAGTCCTCGAATTTGAATTTATGCGAGGGATCGCAGAGCGTGTCGCCGATACCAAACACGCCGGGGTCGAAGAGCCCCACGATGTCGCCGGGATATGCCGTGTCGATGATCTGGCGATCCTGCGCGAGGAACTGCTGCGGCTGTGCGAGCTTGATGAGCTTGCCCGAGGGCGCGTGCCAGACGCTCATATTGCGGTCGAACTTGCCCGAGGAGATGCGGATAAAGGCAAGGCGGTCGCGGTGCGCGGGGTTCATATTCGCCTGGATCTTGAAGACGAAGCCCGAGAATTTCTCATCGTCGGGTTCGATCAAACCGTCCGAGGAGATGCGCGGTGCAGGTGTCGGTGCAAGGCGGATGTACTCCTCGAGGAAGTTCTGCACGCCGAAGTTCGTCATTGCCGAGCCGAAGAACATCGGCGTGAGCTCGCCCGCATCCACCGTTGCACGGTCGAACTCCTCGCCCGCATCGCGCAGCAGCTCGATGTCGTCAAAGAGTGCGGCGGCAGCCTCCTCTCCGACGCGCTCCACCCACGCGGGATCATCCATCTCGAACACCTCGGAGACACGCGTCTCCTGCCCGTGCGTGACATCCTCGGCGAACAGCTCGATGCGGTTCTTCTCGCGGTCGTAGACACCGCGATACGTGCCATCTATTCCAATGGGCCAATTCATCGGATAGGAGCGGATGCCGAGCACGTTCTCGAGTTCATCCATCAGGTCGAGCGGCGCCTTGCCGAAGCGGTCGAGCTTGTTGACGAAGGTGAAGATGGGAATGCCGCGCTGACGGCAGACGCGGAACAGCTTGCGCGTTTGCGCCTCCACGCCCTTTGCCGCATCGATAATCATGACGGCGCTGTCCACCGCCATCAGCGTGCGGTAGGTGTCCTCGCTGAAGTCCTGATGCCCGGGGGTATCGAGGATGTTGATGCGATAGCCGTCATAGTCGAACTGCAGGACAGAGGATGTGACGGAGATGCCGCGCTGCTTCTCGATCTCCATCCAGTCGGAGACGGCGTGGCGCTGTGTCTTGCGCGACTTGATCGAGCCGGCGAGATGGATCGCGCCCCCGTAGAGCAGCAGCTTCTCCGTGAGCGTGGTCTTGCCCGCGTCAGGATGCGAGATGATGGCGAATGTGCGGCGCTTTTCGATTTCGCGCGCGAGTTCTTCTTTTAGCGTTGCCATGAATCTCCCTTACTTCGATTTTATTTCAAGGTCAATGATACGGGGCAGTGGTCGCTCCCGAATACATCCGCGTGGATCTCCGCCGCTGCGATGCGGTCACGCAGCTCCTCGGAGACGAGGAAGTAGTCGATGCGCCACCCCGCGTTCGTCTCGCGCGCATGGCGCAGGTACGACCACCACGTGTACGCGCCCGTCAGATCGGGGTAGAGCGCGCGAAAGGTATCGACAAAGCCCGCTGCGAGCAGCTCCGTGAACTTGCCGCGCTCCTCGTCCGTAAAGCCCGCATTGCGGCGGTTGCTCTTCGGATTCTTGAGGTCAATCTCCGTATGCGCGACGTTGAGGTCGCCGCAGACGACGACGGGCTTTTTCGCACGCAGGTCAAGCAGGAACGCGCGGAACGCATCCTCCCAGACCATGCGGTAGTCGAGACGCAGGAGCCCGTTCTTCGAGTTCGGTGTGTAGACGGTGACGAGGTAGACATCCTCGAACTCCATCGTGATGACGCGCCCCTCGTTGTCGTGCTCCTCTATGCCGATGCCATAGCTGACCGAGAGAGGCTTTAGGCGCGTAAAGATTGCCGTGCCGGAGTAGCCCTTTTTCTCCGCACTGTAAAAATACTGCTCGTAGCCGGGCAGATCGAGGATCGCCTGCCCCTCCTGCATCTTCGTTTCCTGTAAGCAGAATGCGTCAGCGTTGAGTTCCTTGAAGGACTCCATAAAGCCCTTCTTCAGAGCCGCACGCAGTCCGTTGACATTCCATGATACAAAGCGCATCGCGTTCCTCCGTCAGAGCGTCTTATACGCAGAAATCGGCCAGAATACGAGGATCGCCTTGCCCTTGATGAGGTCGTACGGCACGAAGCCGACGTCGGCAAACCGGCTGTCCTCGGAGTTGTTGCGGTTGTCGCCCATGACGAAGATGCGCCCCTCGGGCACTGTCGTCTTCGGGTACTCGCTGCGCGTCTTCTCGAGGATGTAGTCCTCGGTCAGCAGCTGATCGTTGACGAGCACGCGCCCCTCGCGAATCTCGATTGTGTCACCGGGCGTCGCGATCACGCGCTTGATGAAGTCGCGGCTCGGATCGCGCGGGTACTGAAAGACGAGCACTTCGCCCTTCTCCGGTACGCGGAAGCGATAGATGAATTTATTGACGACGAGGCGCTCCTCCGACTCGAGTGTCGGGCGCATCGACGGACCATCGACAACGTAGAGTTCCACGATAAACGTGCGGATGAACATGGCGAGTGCAACGGCAACGACGATGGATACGATCCAATCCTTGATCTCCGCTGCAGTCGATGTTTCCTTTTCCATAAAATTCTCCTCTCAAACAGGAAAAAATAAGCAAAAATAGGGACTGCCGCAGCAGTCCCCATCCATGCCGAATTAGCGCTTTTCCCGAATGCGAGCCGCCTTGCCCGTAAGTCCGCGCAGATAGTAGAGCTTCGCACGGCGGACAATGCCGCGACGCGTCACCTCGATCTTTGCAATGCGCGGGGAATGCACGGGGAAGAGTCGCTCGACGCCGACACCCGATGCAATGCGGCGCACGGTGAAGGTCTCGCGCACGCCCGAACCCTGACGCGCGATGACAACGCCCTCGAACACCTGAATGCGCTCGCGCGTGCCCTCGACGATGCGCGCATGGACGCGAACCGTATCGCCCGGTGCAAATGCGGGGATGTCGGAACGGAGCTGCTCCTTCTCAAGAACCTCGATGATATTCATATGTTTTCCTCCTTCGCTCGGACGTTCATAGCCGGCTCATGCCGCCCAGCGGACCATCCACACACATACCTAGTGACTATAGCATAAGATCGACGCTGACGCAAGAAAAATTTTTCCGCAGCAGTAAAGCCGCGGCCGCTATGTATTGCGTTCCCGTCCGCCCCTCTCACTTTCCTAGGAACGTCCCGTCGAACAGGGCTTTTTTGACTCCGGCTTCTTTGCGCGGCGCGGCGGCATATGTTCCCGCCAGTCCGGCTCGCAGGTGATGCGATTGCGTCCGTTCTCCTTCGACTGATAGAGCGCCGTGTCAGCGCGCTTTACCATATGATCCACCGTATCCTCGGCTGTACCGTACCAGATGGCAACACCACCGCTGCACGTCACCTGATCCGATGGGTGGATGTGCGCCTCTGAAACCGCCTCGCGAATTACGTTGGCAAAAGCCTCTGCCTGTGCACCGTCATAGTGCAGACAGAGCAGGATGAACTCCTCACCGCCCCAGCGTATGAGAACGTGCCGGCGGTCGAGGAAGGCGCTGATCGTCTGTGCAAAGCCCACAAGCACCACGTCGCCGACATCGTGTCCATAGGTGTCATTGATGCTTTTAAAGTGGTCGATGTCAAACATGATGAGCGCAAACGGTTCCTTGATTTCAAGAGAGATGCGCATGAAGTCGCGCGTCGCCGCAGGGAATTTATTGCGATTGAACGCGCCTGTGAGCGGATCAACCTCCATGCGTTTCGTCACGACGCTGACCTCGTTCTCAAGGCTCGCAGAGAGCTCTGCGAGGTAACGTTCATGCGCGGCACGCTCCAAGATCAGCTGTACGATGAAGAAGCCGATCGTATAGATGCCGAACGGAACAAAATAGGTGTGCCAACCGAATATGCGGTATTGGGACGAGAGCCCATCGACCACGGCAAGTACAGAGAGTGTTCCAAACGCAACGAGCAGCGAACGGCAGCGCTGATTCCCGCGTTTGTAGCATAACCAAAGCCAGTACCCGGTCACGAGTCCGCAGAGAGCAAGGGCGGGATAGAAGCAGAACCGCATGAGATAGAGGCCATTCTGCCCTAGAATCTCAAGCAAAACGGCAAGAACAAAGATGATTCCATAGATGGAGGAAAGGCACAAGATGTTTTTTTTATACTGCTCGTCAATGATGCTATAGATCAGTAAGTTGGCACTCAGCGGAATCAGGTAGGACGACACCAGCTCTACGATCCGCCAGAATACAGGCCAGTCGAGCCAGAGGAGCACGAGACTCGACGCACTGAGCATCCATACAAAGAAGATGAAAAGGACGACGATCAGACGCAGATAGATATCCCGCAGCTCCTTCTCCGTAAAGAAGTAGACGCCGAGCAGCATGATGAAGATGAGGAGCGCTGTAATGCCGCTGACATAGGGAAAGTCGTAGAGGAAGACATCCTCGATCTGGTGCGCAGGGCGATCCAGTCGAATGCGGTCAAACTGCCCAAGCACCCAGATATTGTCCGAATGAACCTGAAAGTAAAGTTGACGCCCGACCGCCCACGCCGGCAAATCAACGAGATGCCACTTCCGACCATAGGAGAAGGCGTGCTGACCGAGATCGCCATAGCGATAGATGGAGACCCCGTCCAAAAAGATCTGTACGGACTGATCTGTTGTGGAGAAGAAGAGGCTCTCATCCACGCCCGTATCCGGCGGAATGTAGACACGAATCCAGACATGGTGCGTCCCCTCCGGAACAGCAACACCAAACTGCGGATTGAATTTTCTCCAACGCCCCTCATCCTTTGGAAATGCAGGGACGGTCTTCGCTCCACGGATGCTGAACTCCGGCGAATCCGTCTGCCAATATTCCCATGAGAGTTCGGAGGTTTCAGCGGAAGCTATGTGTCCCGTGCAAACGAGCAGCGCAAAGAAAAGCATCTGCACAAATTTGCACCATCTCCGATTCATGCTCCGCTCACCTCCTTTCAAACATGTTCGTTGGAAAATGAAGTATACTTAAGGATTTTCAGGAAGAAAGTCCTAGCAATGTTTTACGTACAATCTCCTCCGGCACATCGCTGTGCACAGAGACCTTGCCAATGCCCTCGGCGAGCACCCAATGAATGCGGCCGCCCACGGTTTTCTTGTCGTGGAAGAGATCCTCATACATCGCCTCTGCCGTCACACCCGCAGCGGTGAGCGGCAGCCCCATCGCGCGAATCAGAGACTCCATGCGGAGGCGATCTGCGGCGGAGAGGAGCCCCATCTCTTCGCTGATTTGTGCCGCTCCCACCATGCCAATGGCAACCGCCTCTCCATGACGGTAGCGCACATACCCCGTCTCCTTCTCGATTGCATGCGCAATCGTATGCCCGAAGTTCAAGATGCGCCTGAGACCGCCCTCGCGCTCATCCTGCCGCACAACATCCGCCTTGATCTCACAGGAACGCGCAATCATATGCGCCGCTGCGGGTGGGGCGAGCGCAAGCACCTGTGCGCAGTGCTCCTCGAGCCATGCAAAGAAATCCGCATCGCAGATGATACCGTATTTGATGATCTCGCCGAGTCCCGTTGCAATCTCTCGCGCAGGCAATGTCTTGAGCAGATCGAGATCCATAAAGACTGCATCTGGTTGGTAGAATGCACCGATGAGATTCTTGCCGAGCGGATGGTTGACGGCAACCTTGCCGCCGACGCTCGAGTCCACCTGTGCGAGCAGGCTCGTCGGCAGCTGGATAAAGGGCACGCCGCGCATATAGGTCGCCGCGACAAAGCCAGCGAGGTCGCCGACCACGCCTCCGCCGAGTGCAAAGATCGGCGATCTACGATCTAGTCCGAGCTCTATTGCACGCGTAAAGAGATCGTTCGCCGTGTCCAGACTCTTCGAGGACTCCCCCGCAGGAATCACTGCAATCTCCGCCTGCAGCCCGGCGCGTTCGAGTGCCTCTGCAATGCGTCCGGCATGGAGCTCTCCGACATTCGTATCCGTGACGATCATGCCATGCGCGGAGTATCCCGCCTGACGCACGAATCCAATCATTTCATCGTCAATGGAATTCCCGATCACAATGGGATAGCTGCGCTCCCCAAGCTCGACTGCCACTCTGCGTATCATATTATTTTCTCCATATCCGAAGTGCCTGCAGGATGTGTTCTGCCACCTCAAGCGGCGCGCGTCCGCTCGTATCGACCGTAATGTCCGCCCCGTCATAGAGGCTGCGTCGCTCATCAAGGAGCTGCACAACAGCAGCGCGGCGATCCCCTGCATCCGCATGATCGAGCACGGGACGTGCGCCGCGCGCCGATGTGCGCTGGAGGATCGTGTCGACATCGGCGGTCAGCGCGACGAGGATGCCATTTTGACGCAGGATCGCGACGTTCTCCGCATCCTTTACCGTACCGCCGCCCGTTGCAATGACGAGGTTTGTACGCCCAGCCGCCTCGCGCACAGCATCCTTTTCGCGTGCACGGAAATATGGCTCACCATGTTCCCGAAACATTGCAGGAATGGACATGCCATGCTTCTCCTCGATCTTGCGGTCGAGATCGTGAAATGCACAGCCCAGACGCGCGGCGAGCAGTCGCCCGACACTCGTCTTTCCTGTGCCCATAAATCCGATCAATACGACATTCTTCATGCCTTCTTCCACACCCTCTCGAGCCGCGCACGATAGGCGGCAAGGGATTCTTTGAGATCAGTCATCGAATCCGCATGGAACTGCGTACAGATGGCATCCGCGAGAACATAGGAGGCCATCGCCTCACCCACCACAGAAGCGGCAGGAACGGCGCAGGTGTCGCTGCGCTCCTTGCTCGCCGAGACCTCCTTGCCCGTTGCAAGATCGACCGTCTTCAGCGGTGCCATCAGCGTCGGGATGGGCTTCATCGCCGCGCGAACGATAAGTGTCTCTCCGTTTGTCATGCCACCCTCGAGGCCGCCCGCACGATTCGTCCTGCGATAGGGGCGTCCGTCTGTCCCCATATAGAGTTCATCGTGGATCTCGCTGCCGGGCAGATGCGCACACGCAAAGCCCGCGCCGATTTCCACGCCCTTGATCGCCTGAATGGACATGAGAGCGCCCGCAAGCTTTCCATCGAGACGCGCATCCCACTGCGTATGCGAGCCGAGACCGACAGACAGACCGCGTACAACGACCTCAAAGACGCCGCCGAGCGTGTCGCCCGCCGCCTGTGCCTCGTCGATGCGGTCTTTCATCCGTATCTCTGCCGCAGGATCGCAGCAGTTCAAATCATCACTGTTCGTCATGCCGATATCTTCGTCACGGATTGCCGCACGGTCAACTGTCACGCCGCCGATCTCTGTCACATGCGAAGCAACAGTCACCCCCACGGCTGCGAGGAGCTGACGACAGACGGCACCGACGGCGACACGCATTGTCGTCTCGCGCGCACTCGATCGCTCGAGGATGTCGCGTGCGTCCAGCCTATCATATTTCAGCACGCCCGTGAGATCGGCATGCCCGGGGCGCACGGCTGTGACCTTTGACCCTGCGGGCACTCCAAATGGATCCATGCGCTCCGTCCAGTTTGCAAAATCGCGGTTCACAACCTGCAGTGTGATCGGCGATCCCAGTGTCTCCCCAAAACGCAGCCCCGAAAGCACCTCGACGCGATCCGTCTCGATCTTCATGCGGTCGCCGCGCCCATAGCCCTGCTGGCGGCGCGCGAGCTGCGCATCAATCGCCTCACGCGTCACACGCAGCCCTGCCGGCATTCCATCGAGAATCGCCGTCAGCGCCGCGCCGTGGGACTCGCCGCCCGTGATAAAACGCAAATGGCTCATTCCAATTCCCCCGTGCTAAATCTATTCATCTTGAAATAGATTCGATACAAGCCCGCCTTTTCCTGCAAGCGTATCCGCCTTTGTTGCGCAGCAAGGCATTCCGTATACATTATTTCGCCGCGCCCGCATACGCAGCGATGTTGACAAGAAGGACTCCATGCAGTTCATTTCCCTCTGCCGTGAGCGAGAAGGAAGAGAACTGCACGCAGCGCGCCCCCTCCTGCAGCGCGCGCAGAAAGGAAAGGACATCAAAGTAATTCCCGTGAAATTTGAATTCGATCGGCTGCACTGCAATCTCGCCCGCAGTCTCGGACGCCTGCGGCGCAACGCCGATAATCGACACGCCGCTGCGCCGAGCAAGGCTCTCCACCTCATGAATGAACCTGCCCTGCCCCTGCACCTCGGGCAGGGCATCCGCAAGACGCCTCTGCCGCGCCCGCAGCTTTGACGCGGCCTCACCATCTGCAAGCAGAGCTCTCTGATATGCATCTGCACGCATAAGCAGCGTCTCTGCCGCTGCCCGTTCGGCGCGTGCCGCATCGCGCTGCACAGCGATATACGGTCCTATGAGGAGCACATAGAGCAGAAGCAATGCAAGCGCGAAGATCAGCACAATCTCGATGCGCTGTCGCTTGGAAAGTCGTTCCATCATGCCCCCCTACCAGCTGCTGTGCAGAATGAAGTGGATGCGCCCCGGTACATTGGTCGTGCGCTCCCCCTGCCCCGCCTGTTCGAGCGTGACCTCCGCAGAGAAAAATGCGTCCTCCTCCATCGCGCCCATAAGCGCGGCAAGTGCCGCATAGTCTGCGGCTTCCCCGTCGATTCGAATCGCATGCCCCTCTGCCTGCACCCCCGAAATATGCACGCCATCGACTGTCATCGAGCCAAGATGCACGAGGAGCGCAGGCAACGGCAGAGATTCTGCTGAAAACGCAGAGAGCAGCTGCTCACGCTGTGCCACATCGGCGCGCAAAGCAGAGAACTCCTCCATCCGCGCCAGCTCCGAGCCCCGGAGCGCAAGTTCTTCTGCAGTAGGGTCACGCACCTGACGCACCGCCATGTAAGAAGCAACATCCGCACCAACGCCCGCGAGAAAAAGTGCAGCGGCAAGAACGGCGATCAGCTGCGCCGCATGTGCACGCAAGAAAGCAGAGATCGGCTGCCGCGCCGTCCAATACAGATGCTCGGGCGTGCCCGCACGCATGAGCAGCCCCGCATAGACAGCAGACGCAATCCCATCCTCCGCGCTTTCCATCTCCCACGGCATACGCGGCTCACGCGCCGCCTCGATCTCATCCGCGAACACACCGCCACCCGGCGGATAGACGGTAATCATCTGCAATCGCAGCCCCTCAGCAGAGAATGCAGTAAAATATGCACGGATGCGATGCTTGTCCATCCATGCCGCCCAATAGCGCTGCGGCTCAGTCTCGGACAGCGTTGTGCACACAAGCTCAACATCATCGGATAGAGGTGCCCCCGCCTCGTCTGCCTCGGCGCGCAGCGACCAGAGGAGTGCCTCCCGCAGCTCTCTGCCGCTGAGACGAATGGGCAGCTCCCATTCCGCCGTCTCCGCCTCGGTAGCGGGGAGCGCCAATGCCAGCGGCAGCTTCTCCCATCCTGCGCTCTGCAGCGCAGTACCAATAAATGCAGCGAGTGCTGCTGCATCCGAAGGTGCGGGGCAGGAGGTCTCCGACGTGCGCGATTCCGTCACCATCCACGCGCCCCCATTCTCCTCGGCTGCACATAGGTGCGCGAGCACAAGTCCCTTTCCCCCAGGATAGAGGCCAACTGCCTCGCGCGTGCGCCACAAGAGTCTAATACCAGCGCCGCCAGACATAGTGATCCCCCTTCTTCTCCATCCACGCACGAACGATCTTTGCCCGCAGCCACTTCTCTCCATCGGGGACACGCGTCTCGCTCTCATCGATGGCAGCCGCCCCCACCGTGAGGAAAGGTACCCGCTCTCTTGGTGTCTCGATGAAGACGTGGAGCTCGATCTTCTCCGCTGTTGGAATCACGCCCACATCCTTGTTCACTTCCTTGGTCTCACCCGCATCCGGCAGGTCGCCGTATGCGTTGGCATTCCGCTCAAGTTTTGCTGCAGCCGTCTCCACCGCGCTCTCAGCAGCAAGGCGCAGCTGCATTTCCCGCTCATATTCCACTGTCACATCGGCACCGCCGCGCATGAACGCAGTGGCGGCCAGACCGAGCAGGAGAATTACCGTCAGTACAGCGAGCCCGACGGCAGAGACCGTGCCGCGCTCATCCCTATTTGCCACCAATATCCTCCCGCAGATAGACAGAGGTTGCGAGGCTGTACGTACGCCCCGTCACCATGCTCATGCCTCTCATCTCGATGTGGTAGAGGCGCGGGTGCAGCGCATCCTCCCGTACAGAGAACGCCTTGATATGGACGCCCGCCCCGCTGAACGCTCCCGTGATGGGGGATGTCACCGCATTGAGCACCAGGCGGCCATCTGAGAGCCAATAGCGCTCGCGCGCGCCTCTGGAAATCTGCGCACCATACGTCTCCTGCTCCATCTCGTATACCCCACGCTGCCGCTCCCCTATGTGGTCGGAGAGCAGCGCTGACTCCACAATGCGCGCAGCTGCAATCTGCATTTCCTGCCGCAGCTCCGCATCCGCGATCTCGTTCTGATAGCTGCGCCATGACCATACAACCGCAAAGGCGAGAAAACTCAGCAGGAGCACAAAGATCGGCAGGCTGACGGCAAGCTCCATCAACAGGAAGCCCCTTGCGCCGTTCGTGTCCTTAGGGATTGCTTGACGCCGCTCCATGATGCCTCATCCTCCGCACAAAATCTGCATGCTCCTCATGCCCCAAATGTTCCCACGAAATCTGCAGATGCACATCGTAGAACTCATCCTGACGCGCAACGAATGTCTCGACCTGATAGAGCCGATCATTCGAGGTGACCGCTGTCAGCGCAGATAGCGGCGGTATTCCCTGATCCAGCTCCGCCTCCATCATCGAAAGCTGTGCACGTGCGACAAACGCCGCCTCCATGCGTCCGGCAGCGCGCTCCTCGAGTAATGCCGTTCGTGCAAAGAGCGTGAGCGCAGCCACAACAGCAAGGACAATGATCCCGAGTACAACAGTCTCGATGAGAACCCAGCCGGCCTCCGCCTTATTCCGCCTCATCGTCATGAGGTGCTCCTCGGTGCAAGCGGATCCGCGCTGCCTGGTCAATCACAACGCGCAGCGCATCCTGCTCATGCCCCACAGCATAGACCCGAATCGTCATATTGCTGCTCCAATCTCTTGCAATGTCCCCGTTGCGGTCAAATGCCACGCGCTTTCCATGCGCCGTCTCCTGCTCGAATCGCACAAGCGGCAGCGGCTCATGCACGCGAACAGTCCCATCAAACGGTCGATGAAGTGCATAGCCATCAGTGTAAATTTCAAGACGCGGATCGCGTTTCCATGAGCGTCTTCCCTCTAGCATATAGAGCTCCATCGCCGTCACACGGCTGATTGCCTGCACACGCCGAATTTCGGCGGCGAGATGCACAGCCTCGTACTCAACCGCCGCACGTGCATAGAGTGAAAGCGCTGCCGGAAGCGCCGCCGCAAATACGATGCCGAGTACAGAGACTGCAACGAGCACGTTGAGAAGCGCCATGCCCTGCATTTCGACGCGCCTCACAAGACACCTCCCCAATAGAGCTGCCAGATCTGCGCGCCCGCGACAAAGGCGACATAGCCGCCAGCTGCGAGGAAGGGACCGAAGGGAATCCCATCACGGCGCTTTTTTCTCCCCGTCGCAAGGAGGAACACCGCCGCAATTCCGCCGAGCATAAAGGCGATCCAGACGGCAATCAGCGCCGATTCCCATCCCAGCCAAACGCCGAGCGTCGCAGCAAGTTTTACATCACCGCCGCCAAGGCCGTCGCGTGCGGCAATATATAGGCAATAAAATAAGACGCCGCAAAGCGTCCCACCGATGAGAGCCTCCCGCAGGGAAAGCAGCCCCGCCAGCACCGGAACAAAGCCGAAGACAGCAAAGGGCAATGTAATCACATCATAGAGCATACCATCTCTGAGGTCAAGATAGGAGAGCCAGAGGAGCACCGCAGAAAAAAGACTGCCGCAGAGGCTGCGCAGCGTGACACCGCCGAAGAACAGAATGCCAATCACGGAAAGCAGCCAAAGAACAGCAAGCGGCACGAGGGCAGTTCGTGCGGGAAAAAGCTCATGCAGCTCTTCCTGCATCCTCATGCCTCCCTTACTCCTTCGTACGATATTCCTCCGCTGTCCGTCCCGCACAAGTCGCACGCCAGACATTGTTCTTCTGCTCGATCTTGTACGTCGCCTTTTCCATGGACTCTTCCTTTCCGCCGACGAGCACATTGCCTGAGGGCGGCTTGAGATTCTTGAGATCGGTTACATACTCTGCCAGATCGTCAAGATTCGAGGGATTTTTCCCCTTTGCCGTCTGATACAGCACGATTGCCGTGTCGAGCGCCGTAAGATCCGCCTGCACCTTCACCGTGTTCGCCGTCGCAATCGCAGACGTGAAACGCGGCACGGCAATCGCGAGGATCACCGCCAAGATCATCACGGCAAGCAGTGTCGAAAGCAGGGAAAATCCGCGTTGCGTATGTGCGGACTGCATGCGTTTACTTAAAGTCGACAAACTCGTCAATGCGCGCACCGCCCTTCGCCATCGGTTCCACGAAACTGCGCCATACATCCATCACGATGACACGCGGGTGCGCAACGTCCTCAAGTGCATCCTTCAGCGCCGCCGCGAACTCCTCCTGCGTGGAGACGCGCACCGCCTTGATGCCGAAACTCTCCACGTATTTCACGTAGTCCATCTCGTGATCCAGCTCACAGGCAATATAGCGCTCGTCGTAGAGCACCTTCTGCAGCTGACGGATCATGCCAAGCCCACGGTTGTCGACAATGATCGAGAGCACGGGGAGACCGAGACGCGCGATCGTGTAGTACTCGTTGCCCGTCATCTTGATGCCGCCGTCACCCGCGATGTGGATGACACGCCGCTGATTTCCCCACGCGAGCTGTGCACCCATCGCGGCGGGCAGTCCGTAGCCCATTGTACCGAGACCGCCCGAGGTCAGCCACGTTCGCGGCTCCTCCACGCGCAGGTGGAGTGCCGCCCACATCTGGTGCTGCCCCACATCGGTCGCATAGGCATATGCCTTGCCACGCGTATTCTGCGCGACCTGATTCAGCGCCCACGGCACGGTCAGGCGACCGACATGGTAGTCGTAGTCGTATTCCTCCTGCCACGTGCGGATCTGCTCCCACCACGCACCGAGATCGCCCTTCGGCGTCTGCCGCATGAGCAGCTTTAGGATCGTCCGCATATCGCCCGCGAGACCGAGGCTGTTCTCGATGTTCTTGTCAATCTCAGCGGGGTCAATGTCGATGTGAATAAATTTGCGGTTCGCCGTATACTTACTGAGGTTGCCCGTCTGACGGTCAGCAAAGCGGCTGCCGATCGCAATAACGAGATCGGCGGCACCAATGGCATAGTTCGCCACCTTTTCCCCGTGCATCCCAGCGAAACCAAGCATCTGCGGATGCGTGCTTGAAACGGCACCCATGCCCATGAGCGTATGCACGACGGGCAGATGGTATTTTTCGATGAATGCGGTGACCTCTTCCGAGGTACCCGCCGAGATCACGCCGCCGCCCACAATCACGAGCGGACGCTCGGCAGCTATAATCTCCGCTGCCGCCTCCGCCGCGCAGATGATAAAGTCCGCGTCGGGCTTCCCCGGTGTACGCTCCTGCGGCTTCTCGGGTGTATAGGCTACCTCCTCGAAGAAGAGATTGCGCGGAACATCGAGGAGTACGGGGCCGGGACGCCCGCTGCGCGCAAGGTCGAATGCCTGACGGATCGTCGGCACGAGGTCGGCAGCATTCTTGATCTTATAGTTGTGTTTCGTTACGGGCATCGTCACATCGAGGATATCTGTCTCCTGAAAGGCATCGCGTCCGAGCATGGCGATGTCGACCTGCCCCGTGATCGCGACCACGGGAATCGAGTCCATGTACGCCGTCGCAAGACCCGTCACGAGATTCGTCGCGCCCGGCCCTGACGTGGCGATGCAGACACCGACACGTCCCGTCGCACGCGCATAGCCGTCCGCCGCATGCGCGGCATTCTGCTCATGCGTTACGAGAACCTGACGGATCGCATCCTGTGCATAGAGCGCATCATAAAGCGGCAGGATCATCCCGCCGGGGTATCCAAACAACGTGTCCACGCCCTGCTCGCGCAGACATGCCAAGACCGCCTCCGCACCTCTCATATGTGCGCACTCTCCTCTGATTTATACACAGTTGCACTCGTATTATACCATAGGCCAACGAATTAGAGCAAGCTGTGCATGCGTCCAATCTCGCGAATTTCTTCGACCGACATCTCCGACATGCATGACCTATCTCACCTATTGGTTTTCAGAATATACGATCGTTTCTATTATAGCATAGTTTTACGTACAGGAACAGATAAACAAATCACATATTTCCACGCCTCACAAAAATTTTTCCTCGTTTTCCCCGCGCAAACTTCCCCTTTACAGACCTTCCCCATCTACGGTATAATTACCATATATTATGTTATAGTTTCCGCGTTTCATCACACACAAGCAGCATCAAGGAGCTTCACAATCTTCCTGATGCCTTTTTGTTTGTATTGTCCAAAAGGGGAGGGCGTACAACGGATGGATGCGGAGGGGAAAGGGGTCACAGAGATGAAAGATGAAATTTTTAGTGTGCTCCAGCGGGTTGGGCGCAGCTTCATGCTGCCCGTCGCGATTCTGCCGATTGCAGGTATTCTGCTCGGCATTGGCGCATCGTTCACCAACCCCACGACGATCGAGACGTACGGTCTCGGCGGCGTGCTCGGCGCGGGCACGGCACTGCACTCGCTGCTCTCGATCATGGCGAGCGCGGGCAGCACGATCTTCGGCAATCTGCCGATCATCTTTGCGGTCGGCGTCGCCATCGGTATGGCAAAGGCGGAGAAGGAGGTCGCGGCGCTCTCGGCGATGATTGCCTTCTTCGTCATGCACACCGCCTGCAATGCGATGCTGAAAATCGGCGGGCAGATCCTGCCGGACGGCTCGATTGCGCCGCACGTGCTCGAGGGCACGATTGCTGCCTCCTGCGGCATCATGTCGTTCCAGATGGGTGTCTTCGGCGGCATCATCGTCGGCATTGGCGTCGCATGGCTGCACAACAAATATCACAAGATTGTTCTGCCGAATGCACTCTCCTTCTTCGGCGGCTCGCGCTTCGTTCCGATCATCTCGACGATCGTCTTCCTCTTCGTCGGCATTGCAATGTACTTCCTCTGGCCGCTCGCACAGCAGGGCATCTTCGCCCTCGGCAGCCTCGTCACGGGCACGGGCTACATCGGCACGCTCATCTTCGGCATCATCAAGCGTGCACTCATCCCCTTCGGTCTGCATCACGTCTTCTACCTGCCGTTCTGGCAGACGGGCGTCGGCGGCTCGATGATGATCGACGGTCAGCTCATCCAGGGCGGTCAGAACATCTTCTTCGCACAGCTCGCCTCGCCAAACGTCGCGCATTTCAGCGCAGACGCAACGCGCTACTTCTCCGGTGAGTTCATCTTCATGATCTTCGGTCTGCCGGGTGCGGCGCTCGCGATGTACCACTGTGCGCGTCCCGAAAAGAAGAAGATCGCAGGGGGACTTCTCCTCTCGGCAGCGCTCACCTGTATGCTCACGGGTATTACAGAGCCAATCGAGTTCTCCTTCCTCTTTGTCGCACCCGCGCTCTTTGCCGTGCAGGTTGTACTTGCAGGTGCGGCGTATATGATCGCACACATGTTGAACATCGCCGTCGGACTCACGTTCTCGGGCGGTCTCCTCGACTTCTTCATCTTCGGTATTCTGCAGGGTGAGGCAAAGACGAGCTGGATGTACGTCATCCCCGTCGGCATCATCTACTTCTTCCTCTACTATTTCATCTTCCGCTGGATGATTACGCACTTCGGCTTCAAGACGCCAGGTCGCGAGGACGACGATGAGGAGACGAAGCTCTATACAAAGGCGGACTACAAGGCACGCGAGGGTGCGGGCGGCGCATCGGGCGATGCAGGATTTGACGCAAAGAGTGCGGCGATTGCGCGCGGTCTCGGCAGCAAGCGCAACATCACGTCCGTCGACTGCTGCGCGACGCGTCTGCGCTGCTCCGTCGCGGACTCATCGCTCGTCAATGAAAAGCTGCTCAAGGCGACGGGCGCGGTCGGCGTCATCGTCAAGGGCACGGGCGTACAGGTCATCTATGGGCCACAGGTCGCCGTCATTAAGTCGAACCTCGAGACCTATCTCGCAACTGCCCCCGAAGTCGAGCCGGAGGACGATGTGCCCGCAGCAGCACCCGCAGAGGAAAAGCCGGCAGAGACGCCTGCAGCCGCTCCCGCCAATGCGGCAAAGCGCACGCTATACTCCCCCGTCACGGGCACGGTGCACCCGATCACGGAGGCACCGGATGAGGCGTTTGCGAGCAAGATGATGGGCGACGGCTTCTTCATCTACCCGAGCAAAGGCGAGGTGCTTGCACCCGACGACGGCGAGGTCGTCTTCGTCTTCGATACGAAGCACGCCATCGGCATGAAGAGTGCGGATGGTACGGAGTACCTGCTCCACATCGGTGTAGATACGGTCGCGCTCGGCGGGCAGGGCTTCACAGTCTTTGTCGAGTCGGGACAGCATGTGAAGAAGGGCGACAAGCTCATGGAGTTCGACATCGACTACATTCGTGAAAATGCAAAATCCGATGCCTGCCTTGTGATCTTCACAGGACTGCCCGAGGGCACGAGCATCGAGATGACCGCCGAGGGCGAAGTCACGGCGCTCGATCCAGTTGCCAAGTTCTGATATTTACGTTTCACCAAAAAGCAGCTTGTTTTCGGACAAGCTGCTTTTTCTGTGGTATTTGTGACTTGAGAAACATTTCCAAAGTGGGATTCTATGTTATAATAACGCAAGCACAATAATACAATAGGGGGAATTTCAATGAACAATACAAAGGCACCATTTCGCTATGACATCGTCGGAAGCTTCCTGCGCCCCGTTGCGCTCATGAAGATGCGTGAGGCATTTGCAAACGGGAATGCCACAGCAGAAGATCTGCGCCAAGCAGAGGACGCGGCGATTCGCGATCTCGTCGCAAAGGAAAAGGAAGTCGGGCTCTGTGCCGTCACGGACGGGGAGTTCCGCCGCCGCTACTGGCATCTCGACTTTCTCGCGGCACTCGGCGGCGTGGAGGAGATCGGTGCCGCGCATTGGTCGGTCGCGTTCAAGGGCGCACAGCCAAAGGCGGCAACGGTAAAAATTGTGGACAAGGTGGACTTCGGAGCGCATCCGTTCCTCGACCACTTCCAGTTTTTGAACGATCTCGCAGGGGATGCCATCGCAAAGATGACAATCCCCTCGCCAAGCATGCTGCACCTTATCTGCTGCGTGCGTGCGACGGACTACGCACCGATTCCGCGCTACGAGAAGGAGGATGCGCTCTTTGAGGACATCGCCCTTGCCTATCAGAAGGCAATCCGTGCTTTCTACGAGGCAGGCTGCCGCTATCTGCAGCTCGACGACACATCCTGGGGCGAGTTCTGCGATCCCGAAAAGCGTGCGGCATATGAGGCGCGCGGCTTCAACCTCGACCGCATCGAGCGTGCCTACGTGGCGATGATCAACCGTGCACTGGAAGCAAAGCCTGCGGACATGACGATCACCATGCACATCTGCCGCGGCAATTTCCGCTCGACATGGTTTTCCTCGGGCGGCTACGAGCCCGTCGCGGAGATTCTCTTCGGCGGCTGCCGTGTCGACGGCTTCTTCCTCGAGTATGACTCTGACCGCGCGGGTGGATTCGCACCGCTCGATCACATCAAGGATCAGCGTGTCGTGCTCGGACTTGTCACCTCGAAGTCGGGCGCACTCGAAAAGAGGGAGGATATCATCGCACGCATCCATGAGGCGGAAAAGCACGTCCCGCTCGATCAGCTCTGCCTCAGCCCGCAGTGCGGTTTCTCCTCAACCGAGGAGGGCAACATTCTGACAGAGGAGGAGCAGTGGAACAAGCTGCGCTTTATCAAAGAGGTCGCGGAATTGGTTTGGAAATAGAAAACTTCATCGTGTAAAGTGCAAAACGGCGACGCATCAGTCATCTCGACCGATGCGTCGCTGTTTTTTCTATGCGTATTTATTTGATAAACCCAACCTGCCTGCAAATCTCTGCGCAGGCTTTTTCCTTGCGTTCGTTGAAGATCACCTTGTTCTCCTCGAAGATGTTGCGCCCGTGACTGTCAATGGAGACGATGAGGGGGCCAAACTCCTTCACCTTGCACGTCCAGAGTGTCTCCGGCATGCCGAGGTCGAGCCAGTTCGCATCGACAATCTCCTCGACGCATTCGGCGGCGACAACGGCGCAGCCCGCAGGGAAGACGCAGTGCAGCCGCCGCCCGCCATGTACGTATGGATCTCGATGTCGTCACGCTCGGGCACGATCTCCCAGAAAATCGAGGGAATCTGCTTGCCGACGTTCTTGCCCGTGTTGAACTCGTCAAATGTCTCCACGACGTTGTGGCGCAGCGGTGCCTCTGCCGTCGCCTGCACGACCGCCGCGTGCAGGATCCCCTCCATCTCAGCCATGTATGGGAAGTTCGACCCGCATTTGAGAAGGAATTGCGCTGCACCCGTGTCCTGACAGCTCGGACGGTTCAGCTTCATCGCCAGTTCCTGATTCTTCTCCATCGTCTCATAGATGGACTTCGCGAGTGGTGCATCCTCCTGCGCTGCCAGCTCTGCAATCTTTGCCCGCACATCATCCGGCAGGCGCTTGCCCGTGTACGCCACGAATTTGGCAAGCACGTCGGTCATGCGCGCGCGAAAAAACGTTACCTTCCGCGCGCCGTCAATATCTTCCGTGAAGAGCTGCAAGCGTTCTGCGCAAAAGCCCCGCTCCCTCAGTGGGAAACGGGGCTTTTGCGCAGAGGCATCGGTGTGTGTACCTCGCTTTATTTTATCAAAAGGCCGCGATTCAACAAATCACTTCACAACCTCTCCGTGCCAGTCCTTGATGCCGCCCATCTCTACAATATTTGTATAGCCCATGTTCGCGAGCTTCTGCGCAGCCTGCATGCTGCGCGCACCGCTGCGGCAGTAGACGAAGATGCGCTGATTCTTATCGGGCAGCTCCTTCGGCGGCGTCGTATTGATGGACTCATTCGGCACATTGATTGCGTTCGGGATATGCCCGCCCGCGTATTCGCCCGCCGTCCGCACGTCGAGAATGATATAGTTCTTCTCCTCCGCCATCATCTTCGCCGCCTCGTCGGAGGTTATACGCTGAAATGCCGCCATGCCATGATCCTTTCCGTCAGTTGCCTCGGAGGGCTGGGCGCCCCCACATCCACAGATACCGAGTGCCAGAACACCAAGGAGCAACGCTACAAATAATTTCATATTAAAACTTCCTTACAACAAAACAACCAATAAATTCACTTCTCGATTTCCCCGTGCCAATCCTGAATGCCGCCGATCTCGACGATGTTCTTGTAGCCCATATGCGCGAGACGGTTCGCGATATTCATGCTGCGAATCCCCTTGACGCAGTACACGAAGATCATCTGATTACGATCGGGCAGCTCCTTCGGCGGATCTTCGCCGAACTGCTCCATCGGGATGTTGATCGCATGCGGGATATGCCCTGCCGCATACTCCTCGGGCGAGCGCACGTCGAGGATCAGATAATCCTGCTCCCGCTGCATGAGCACCTGCGCCTCATCGGCGGTGATGCGGCGATACTTCGCCTGCTCCTTCCGATCCTCTGCCGCATCTCCGTCACAGCCGAGGATGGAGAGTGCCGTCGCAAGGAGCACGAGGACTGCCAAGATCTTTCTCATAGATTTCCCCCCAAAACACCGCAGAAGCGGTGATCTATCGAAAGAGTATCATAATCGAACCGCCGATCGTCGGCAGAGCAACGATCCAGAAGCGCAGTACGGGCAGCGGTGCGAGATGGGTCAGCTTCGCCCCCACGAACGAGCCAACCGAAAGTGCGACGAGCGTCTGGATAAACAGCCACGGCTCGAGCTGTCCGTAAAGAACATAGCCGATGCCGCCGCTGATCGAGATCGGCACGATGATCATCATCGTCGTTCCAATTGCCTGCAGGAGCGGCACGCCGAAGACGACCATGAGTGCAATCTGAATGTACGCTGCCGAGCCGATGCCAAACGCGCCTGAGAGCACGCCGCAGACAAAGCCGACAGGCAGACCGTAAAGATAGAGACGCCGCCCCGTCAGGAGTTCCTCACGCACGGAAATCTGCCGCCCGAGCCACTCTGCCTGATAGATGCGCAGGTAGAGGAGAAATGCACTTGAGAGGAGCATAAGCCCCGTAAAGAGACTCAGATTCGGTGCCTCGATATGGTTCGAGAGCACCGCCCCAATCAGCGCACCGACGAGACCTCCCGTGCCAAGCACTGCACCCGTCAGCGGCACGACCTCGCGCTCGCGGTAGTGACTGATCGCGCCCGAGAGCGTTGTAAACGCCATTGAGCCGAGCGCAACCGCAAGCGCCTGATGAATGGGAATGCCAAAGCCAACGACGAGCAGCGTGATGATGACACCGCTGCCGCCTGCTCCGACAAAACCAATGATCCCCCCCATGAGGAGCATGGACAGAAAGAGCATAGCATTCTCCACCGGGGGCACAGCAAGCTGCGCCCCTATAATATAAAAGGAGCTGCACAGCAGCTCCCATTCATTGCGATGGTGACGCCTATGGGATTCGAACCCATGAACCCGCCGTGAGAGGGCGGTGTCTTAACCACTTGACGAAGGCGCCGATTTTGGTGACGCCTATGGGATTCGAACCCATGAACCCGCCGTGAGAGGGCGGTGTCTTAACCACTTGACGAAGGCGCCACATATGTCAACAGGAGGTACTATATCATAGAATTTACCAAAACGCAAGCGATTTTTTCGCCGCGCTCCGTTTTATGAGGAAAGCTGTGCCAGAGCCGCCTCAAGACGCGCGAGTCCCGCCTCCCTGCCGAGGATGGCAAGGATCTCGGTCGCACCGCCCGGCGTCACCGCCTGACCCGCAGCCGCAATGCGCAGAACCCACATGACCGTGCCCTTCTTCCAGCCCTCACGCTCTATGCACTCCTCGAGCAGTGCATAGAGGAGATCATTCTCCCAGCGCTCTGCGGGCAGCGCCGCAAGGATCGTAATGAGTTCGGGCAGTAGTTCTTTTGCCGCCTCCGGCGTCACCTTGTTGCGCTTATTCTCGTAGAGATGCACGTCAAAAGGCGGCGTCTCGATCAGGAATGCAATCGCGGGGCGCACGTCGCCAAGCTTTGTGACGCGCGTGCGCAGCAGGGCGGCAATCGCCCCCCACTGCTCCTCGAGATGCGCGGGCAACTCACCTGCAAATGGACGCGCGGCTGCGGCAAACTCCTCATCCGTCATCGCCTTGAAGTACTCGCCGCTCATCCAGCCGAGCTTGTCATAGTCAAAGACGGCGGGCGACTTCGACAGCCCCTCGAGCGAAAATGCTTCGATCAGCTCGTCCATCGAGAAGACTTCCTGATTCGTTGTCTTCGGACTCCACCCGAGGAGTGCGACATAGTTCACAATCGCCTCGGCGGGGTAGCCCATCTGCACGAGATCGTCAAAGCTCGTCGCGCCGTGCCGCTTCGAGAGCTTGCTCGTCTTACCCGTCGCATCGTCGCGCCCCATGACGGGCGCGAGATGGACGAAGACGGGAGCTTCCCAGCCGAACGCCTCATAGAGGAGCACGTGTTTCGGCGTCGAGGTGATGAACTCCGTCCCGCGGATGATGTGCGATACCTCCATGAGGTGATCGTCGATCACATTTGCAAAATTATAGGTTGGCATGCCGTCGCGCTTCAGGAGTACCTGATCCTCGAGCTCCGTGTTCGGAATTGTGACATTGCCGTGCAGAACGTCGTAGAACGTCGTCTCCCCGACGAGCGGCATTTTCTGACGAATGACGTATTCCTCGCCGCGCGCTAGATGTTCCTCCACCTCAGCGGGGCTGAGGTCGCGGCAGGTGCGTGGATATCCGCCGAAGGACTTCTCGCCGTCTGTGGGCTCCGCTTCCTCCGTATGATGACAGAAGCAACGGTAGGCATGGCCGCTCTCCACGAGCTGTTCCGCATATTTCTTATAGATCTCCATACGCTCGCTCTGCACATAGGGACCGTAATCGCCGCCGATATCGTCGGGTCCTTCGTCGGGCACAATACCTGCCGCATCCAGCGTGCGGCGAATGAAGTCCACCGCATCTGCCACATAGCGATTGCGGTCGGTGTCCTCTATGCGCAGGATGAACGTCCCGTCATTTGCCCGCGCAAACAGATACGCATAGAGCGCCGTGCGCAGATTGCCAATGTGCATATAGCCCGTCGGACTCGGTGCGAAACGCGTGCGAACCTCTGTCATCAATCTAGTTCCTCCAAAACTTCAAAAATCAGCCGCGCAGATAGCTGCACAGAGCGCGGAACATGATGAGCGAGCTCATCGCACCGGGGTCTTCGATGCCGATGCTGCGCGGACCTATGAGCGCAGCTCTCCCCCTGCGCGCCGCGATTGTCTTCGTGTACTCCGCACCTGCACGCCCCTCGTTGAGCGCCTCCTCAAGGCACTCCCGCAGACTCTTCCCGTCCGCATTCTCCGCGCGAAACGCATCGCGGATCGGAATGAGCGTATCGAGCATTGTCTTGTCGCCGCGCTCGGCGCGCCCGCGCCGCTGAATCGCCTCAATTCCCGCAGTGAAGAGCTTCTCGAAGCTGTGCACATCGAGTCGCGTCTTATCGTTCACTGCCTCACTCGCACGCACGAATCCGATGCCGTAGAGCGGCCCTGCCGCACCGCCGACATTCTCGATGAACGCGCGTCCGATGTGATGAAGCACATCCTTCACCGGCGCATCTGCAGGCAGCTCCGCCAGGCGTTCCCTCGCCGCCGTGAAGCCGCGCGCCATGTTCAGACCGTGATCCCCATCTCCGGTCTTGGCATCCACCGCCGTCAAATAATCCTTCTGCGCCATAATTGCGGTGATGACCACATTGACTGCGTCGCGAACATTTGCCATCTCATCGCACCATCTTTCCCGAAATTAGAGTTTTCCATATTCTCATATGTATTATTATAGCACGGTATTTTCCATAGGAAAAGAGGCTTCCGACATTTCGGTGAAGCTTTCCGAAAAGACAGATTTCAAATTGTTGCAACAAATTGTTATTCCTGTATTTGTCAAGTCTTGCGACGTACTTTTTTTTATGCTATCATAATGGACAAGAAGGTGAGCCTTAGGTGTGCGTATGCCTTAGCAATGTCTAACCTACAGATCTTTTAGGGAATCCGAATTGATTCCGGTGAATGCGACGCTCCTCCGGAGAACGCGGTAGTCGGACTTAGGGTACCCACCTGCTTTACGCAGGTATAGACATATAAGTCATACGGCATTTCAGACCCCTCTCTTGTGGTCAGAGTGGAACTGCCCTTGCGGCGGCTCTGTTCTGACCTTTTTGTATGCCTTCATGCGTGCATATTGGCAGGATTTTTTTAAAAAGAAACGAATACATAGAGATAGTATACGTTAGTTTGCGAGGGAGATCGAAATGCCGGATCTGGATAAAACGAACGAAGAGATGACTGCAGACACATCCGCAAAGAAACGCGGGCGTCCGAAAAAGCGCGTGCAGGAGGAAACGGAGGATACCGCTGCCAAAAAGCGCGGCCGCCCAAAAAAGGATGAGACCGCAGCGATGCATCCTGCACCACGCCGCGAGCGCCCCACAGAGCTTGTCTTTGCGCTCGACATTGGCACGCGCAGCGTCATTGGAATCGTCGCCGAGCAACGCGACGGCCTGCTCCACATCCTCGCTACCGAGCGCATGGAGCACAAGACGCGCGCCATGCTCGACGGACAGATTCACGACGTACCGCAGGTCGCCGCCATCATCCGCGAGGTCAAGCGCCGCCTCACCGAGCGCACGGGGGCACTCAGCAGCGCCGCCGTCGCCGCCGCAGGACGCGCGCTCTACACGATGACCGCCGAGGCAGAGCAGGACATTACGGGCACGATCACGCCCGCACAGCAGCGCGACCTCGACTTTGCGGGTGTACAGGCGGCACAGAAGAAGCTCGCCCATTCGCACACAGTTGACGACCCGACACGCTACTACTGCGTTGGCTACAGCACGATCCGCTACACGCTCGACGGCAATGAGCTCAAGACACTCGTCGGTCAGCGCGGCAGACACGCACAGGCGACTGTCATTGCGACATTCCTCCCGCGGCAGGTTGTCGACTCCATGCAGTCGGCACTGCGCGAGACCCATCTCGAGATGCGCGCGCTCACGCTCGAGCCGATCGCAGGCATCAACGTCCTCATCCCGCCCACGATGCGCCATCTGAACCTCGTCCTCGTGGACATTGGCGCGGGTACCTCCGACGTCGCCATCACTCGTGGCGGCTCCGTCATTGCCTACGGCATGGTGCCGATGGCGGGCGACGAGATCACGGAGGCGATTTCACGCGAGTACCTCCTCGACTTCAACATTGCTGAGGACATCAAGCGCAAGGCAGCGGACGGGCAGGATGTCTCATTCACGGACATCCTCGGCATGAAGCTCTCGCTGACTGCAGAACAGGTTGTCGCTGCAATCAAGCCGGGCGTGGAGAACCTTGCAAACGCAATTGCAAAGCAAATTCTCGAGCTCAACGGCGAGCCGCCGCAGGCGGTCATGCTCGTCGGCGGCGGTGCGCTCACCCCCATGATGCCTGAGCTTGTTGCAGCGGCGCTCGGTATACCCGAGGCGCGCGTTGCCGTGCGCCAGCCCGACGAGGTGGACGGGGTTGCAGAGCTGCCCGAAGAACTCCACGCCCCCGATGCGGTTACGCCGCTCGGCATTTTGAAGATCGCATCCATCAACACCCTGCATTTTCTCGCCGTCTGGATCAACGACATCGAATACAGTCTCTTCAACTTCCGCGAGCTCAACGTCTCCGATGCTCTGCTCGCAGCGGGCATCAGTCTGCGCAAATACAACGGGCGTCCCGGCATGGGGCTGATGATTACCGTGAACGGGGAGCGCCGCAGCTTCCCCGGCACGATGGGTACGCTCGCGCAGATCACAATCGACGGCAAAAGTGCGAGTCTCGACTCGTCCATCCACGACGACTGCCGCATCAAGCTCGTCGCGGGAGAGAACGGAACGCAGCCTGAGGTACGTCTCAGCGAAATCATCGGTACGATCGACAGCTATACTGTCGTCCTCAACGGAGAGGAGACGGCGGTCACTGCAAGCATCCTTGTCAACGAGAGCGTTCCCGAAGGCGACCCAATCCTGCGCGACGGCGATGTGATTGTCTCACGGCGTGAGCGCACGCTCGGCGAGGTACTGCGCGCAGCGAACCTCCCGCCCACGGGGCGGCGCATCTCCTATACGCTCAACGGCGAGGCGCGCCGTTTCTCCACGCAGCCACATATCACACTGAACGATGTCCCCGCACCGCTCTCCACCATGCTGCACGAGGGCGATATCATCGAGTACGAGGAGACCGCGATTCCGACCGTCGAATCCGTGCTCGACCTCTCCGCCACCTCCTATGCGACGATCACATACGAGGGGCGGGAGCACAATGTGCCCGCGTCCGGCTTTGCCCTCACGATCAATGGGCATGAGGCATCTCCCGGCACCATTGTCGAGGACGGCGCTGTCATCACCTATCAGAAGGGTACGGGCAGCGCAAACGTCAGCGAGGCGCTCCTCGCCGTCGGCTTCACACCGCCGCCAGCAACGAGCCGCGTCACCTTCACCCTCCTCGTCAACGGGGCAAAGGCAGACTTCACGAGTCCAATCCGTACGGGTGACACTCTCGAGGTAGCATTCACGCCGCTCGAGTCGCTGAACGCCTCATCGGAGACAAAGGACACGAATACGCCCGCAGCAAGCGCCATCCTGGGCAGCATCGCGGCACGCGCAGGCATCGTGCAGGATAGTGCGCGCATGGCGGACGTGCAGGATAGTGCGCGCATGGCGGACGTGCAGCAGGACACACCATCTCCTGCACAACCGACAGAAACGACAGAATCGACACAGAACAGCGGTACCATCACCATCGATTCCCTGATGCGGTACGATTGAACCGACATACAAAAAGAGCAGCGAACGCAGGACTTCCTGCACTCTCTGCTCTTTTTCAGTTGTTCAAATGGATCGTTACTTCCGCAGGGATTTCCAGCGGTCGTGCAGCCAGAACCACTCCTCGGGATATGTCCGGATCCATTCTTCGATACGTGTATTGACAATCTGTGTCACGCGCAGGACATCCGCCGCGCGGTCATCCGTCTTCTCGACCAGAATGGGAGGATCGACGGTGAGGATATGATGCCCGTTCGGCTCACGATGGATAAAGACGGGAAAGATCGGTACCCCACAGCGGCGGGCAATCGCCGCCGCACCCGTGAACGCATTCGTCGGCTGCCCGAAGAAGTCGACAATGACACCGTCGCGCAGGCTCGGATCCTGATCGCTGATGAGCCCGATGATCCACCCCGAATCGATCATGCGGAACATCTCACGCACGCCCGTTTGATAGGTGATGTGCATGCCGACGAGCGCACGGTACTCGTTGATGAAGCGATCCATGCCCTGAGCGCTCTGCTTTTTTGCCACCCCAACGATAGGAAGTCCCGCACAGGCGAACGCGCCGCCCATCAGCTCCCAGTTGCCGCTGTGCGAGGTGGCAAAGATCGCCCCCTTGCCTGCCGCAGCTGCTGCACGCACCTCATCGACCGCGCCCGTCATCGTAACGTATTCGCTCATACGGGGCTTTATGACAGGAAAGCGCAGCACCTCCATCAGCATCGGGCCGAACCGCAGCGTACTCGCGCGCGCAATGCGCTCCGCCTCCGCCTTGGGAAGATGAAGACAGCGCGTGACCTGCTCGCGTGCAAGCCGCTTGCGCTTTGCAGGGACAAAGATCCATGCGAGCCGTGCCACCCCCTCCCCGAGTGCCATCGCAGCGCCGTGCGGCAACAGGCAGATGAGGCGGCTGAGAATCTTCATCACATAGTAGGAGAACATCTCAGCTCTTCCCGCGCAGACCCTCGAGCTCCTTTTCGAGGGTCTTTATTTTTTTTACCATCTCGGGCAAACGCCGGATCGCCGCCTGTACACGCAGCCACTCCGCGTGCGGCTGCACAGGGAATCCCGCGCAGAAGACCCCCTCGGGCATGTCGCCGATGATGCCCGAGCGCGCGGCGTAGACCGAATTCGCACCGATATTGATGTGACCGACCGTGCCGACCTGCCCGCCGAATGTGACGTTGTGCCCGACCTTCGTCGAGCCGGAGATACCCGTCTGCGCAACGATGAGACAGTTCGCGCCGATGCTGCAGTTATGTCCGATATGCACGAGGTTGTCGATCTTCGTCCCCTTGCCGATGACGGTTGCACCGAGGGTCGCGCGGTCGATGCCGACGTGCGCGCCGATTTCCACATCGTCGTCAATGACGACGCCGCCGACCTGTGGTACCTTTGTATGCACGCCCGCCTCGGTCGTAAAGCCGAAGCCGTCCGCACCGATGACGGCGCCGCTGTGAATCGTGCAGCGCGCCCCGATGCGGCAGTGCTCGCGCACAGTCGCGCTCGGATAGATAACCGTATGATCGCCGATCACAGAGTACTGCCCGACATAGGCATGGGGATAGACGGTCACACCCGCGCCGAGGACGGCGTGGTCGTCGATGTAGGCAAAGGGCAGGATCGTGACGCCCTCCCCAATCTGAACGTCCGCACCAATATACGCCTCGTCACTGACACCGACAGCGTGCTCAATGGGCGGAGTAAAGATTGTCAACAGCTTTGCAAACGCCGCCTTTGGCTCTGCAACAAAAATGACGGGACACGAAAAGCCCTCCGTGCCCGTCGGCAGGAGGAGTGCGCCCGCCTGTGCCGCGGTGCGTGCCGCATCGATATGCGGCGGAACGGCAAAGGCGAGATCGTCCGCCCCCGCCTCATCCAGCGCGGCGAGACTGCGAATCACGCGATTGCCGTCACCGCTGACCGTGCCGCCGATGAGCGCTGCAATCTCATTGACTGTCTTTTCCATGCTCATGCTCCTTTATTGGAGTTTTCCAATCACTTCGTCGGTGATATCCACACCGCCCGTGAAGACGGTCGGTGTTTTCTCAGAGCCTGCATCCAGTACAATGTCCAGATCCTTCGCTTTGGCAATATCCTGCACCGCTACGTTCAGCTTCTGCTCGTACTGGGTCATATACATCTGATTGAGCCCCGCCATCTTGCGCTGCGTCTCCATCTGGAGCTGCTGCGCCTCCTCGGTGGTCATAGCCGGGTTCGCCTCGAACTTCGCCTGCGCCTCCTGCTGCGCCTCCATGAGCTTCTCATTCGCCTCGGTGACGACCGCCTTGATCTGGGGCGCCTCCGTCTGCACGCGCTCGCGATCCATAGTGCCGATATGAACCTGACCGCAGCCGGCAGCAAACATACTCGCGGTAAGAAGGACGGCGGCAGCCGCCTTGCTTGTATACTTCATCTGTAAATTAGTCCTTTCCATCGTTAAAAAGGGGCATTTCATTGTGCCGCAGCGGGCTCAATGCGCTCCATCTCACGCACCATCTCTGCCGTCAGATCCACTGTCGCAGTGCCGATGATCGGCGCATAGCTACGCAGGGAAAAAGCCTCGGTATCCGGCAGGAGCGTCATCGCATCTGCCTCGGGAGAAGCGAGCACGAGGGAAAGATGATGCTGCAGGGCGAGCTTCGCCGCACGGCTACGCACGTCGCGCATGACCTCCGCCTCGAGGGCATCCACCTCCGCACGCACGGCGGCAAGGCGCATGGCACGCGCAGAGACAGCAGACTTGCCCTCCTGTGCCGCGAGCGCGCGCTCCATCTCCTGTGCGCTGCGCTCCTCCACCTCTGCCTTCATGCGCTCCGCTTCTGCCTTCTGCGCATCCACGGTCTCCTGTGCACGCTTCGTCCACGCCGCCTGCTGCGGCTCGATGCGTGCGGCGACGCGCGCGCGAATCTCTGCCTCCCACTGACGGTGAAGCGCCATCTGCCGCGCGCCGCGTTCCTCTTTCAGCAGCTCACGCTGACGATCCCACACGGCGCGTTCACGTGCAAGCTCCTCCTCCGAGACCTGTGGTCCGTGCATGGCACGCTGGTTGTCGATCTTGAGGTTGATATTCAGGATGGCGTTCAGATACTCGTCGTCAATCGCCTTCTTGCGTGCCTCGTAGTCCGCCTCCGTCTGCTTGCGATAGACCTCGGTCAGACGCTTCTGCTCGCGCTCGAGCTCCACGCGTGTCGAGATGACGACCTGTGCGTTCTTCTGCCAGACGGAGTCCTCAAACGGCGCCGGGTCGGTCTCTGGCGGCTTGATCTCAGGCGTCTTCGGCAGGTCGCGCAGGAGCATTGTGAGCGTTCGCTCCTCGGCGCGCAGTGCCGTGAGGCGTTCATAGGAGGGGTGTGCAGCAAGTACCTCTGCAATCCGCACGGTACCGATCTCGCGCTCCTCCATAGGCACTTCACGCTCCGGCATAAGGAGAAAGACTGCGAGGAGGACGAGGAGGCACGCGCCGCCCGCTAGAATTTCCCTGCGTTTCGACTGCCACAGCTTTCCCACAGCGCACCTCCGTCCACATTTACCAGTTTATAGAACCACTGATAAATTCAGTGATTCCTAAAAAATATACCGAGCAGAGCTCTGCCCGGTACCTATGTACATTCCCTGCGAATTACTTGCTCAGCTGCTTGACGACATCCTGCGTGATGTCCTGCCCGCCGTATACGACTGCGCCCTTTTCGATGACGACGGAGAGCCCCTTCTTCTCAGCGACAGCCTTAACTGCGTCCTGGATGCTCTTCTCAATGGGCTCCATCAGCTCCTCATTCTTCTGCTGGAGACGCTGCATCGTCTGCTGGTAGTAGTCCGACTTCTCCTGGTCGTTCATATTCGCCGACTTCGCCTCAAAATCCGCCTGTGCCTCCTGCGACGCCTTCTGCATCTCAGCGTTTGCCGCTGCAAGCTGCGGGTGCTGGCTGCCGACCTGACGATAGTCCACCACGCCGACGGAGGACGTTGCCGCCGAGGCGATGCCCGAGCCGCTCTGCGTAAGTGCGAGTGCTACCACCGAGCCGACGAAGACGACGGCGATAAGAATGCTGATAATCTTAACCTGCTTCTGCTGCAATTTGATCATGAATAAATCTCCTTTTCTGTCAGACCTGTCGGTTAACCAATCAACCGAACGCTCCCATTATAGCAAAGAGCGCCATGCAGTTCAATATTATTTTGTCGCACGATATGCAACCATCGGCATCTCCGAAAACTCCATATCCGTGATTTTTGGGCAGCTCAGCGGATGGTTCAGCCAGTTCTCATGCGTAAAGGTCACATCCACGGTCTTTGGCCCATCCTGAAAGCGATAGGTGGAACTGTAGACACCGTCTACAATGCTCTGCTGGACGAGAGTCGCCTTGCCGTACATCCCCTCCATATCGCTGAGCGTCAGATCCGGCGGGAGGCTGTCGAAATTCTCCTTCGTGATGACATTCTGTGCATCGAATTCCGCTTGCAGAGCCCCGGGTCCCGGTGCACGCTCCGCCGTCTTTGCGCCGCAGCCCGCGATGAGCATGGACGAGGCGGCAAATGCTGCTGCCACAAGACAAAGTTTGCTGACGTTCATCATAACACTCCCTCTTTCCGATAAAACTCTCCAAAACACCTTTTTATCATACACTATTCCAGACGTTCATTCAAGAAGAAAAAAGAACTCCTCACGGCTGCACCGCCCGTCGATAGAGACGCAGTTTCGTCCGCCCCTCGTGCGGCAGTGCGCCGAGCTCTTCCCAGCCCTGCGCCGCAAGATTCTCCTCAAACGCATCGAACGCATGACGCTCCACGACGAGATACACCGTCCGATCGCGGGGCAGCTCATCCAGCGGCAGGAAAGGCATGACATTCTTGCTGTTCCAGCTCATCTCCTTCGGCGCACGCGCCGCAATCTCCTCTCGCGAGGCAAGCTCATACATCGTATGCCCCGTATAGTACGGCACCGTAGCCGTATAGTCGCCGTAGCAGACGAGAAGATCATCCGCCCGCATCGTCTGCGCGAGGATTGCCGCCGCCTCCTTCCCACTGAAATGTCCGTCGCCCTCAGAGTAGTTCGTCACCACGAAGACCACGGCGAGATAGAGCCCCATGCCGAGGATCGCTCCGGCTTTCAGCACGCGCGTATTCTTTGCGAGGAGGCGTGCCGTCAGAATCGCCGTTGGCAGGAATGCGGGGAAACTGTACGTCGGGTACTTCGTCGCCATGAACTGAAAGAACACGGGCACGACAATCGCCCAGACAAGGAGAAACAGCGTGCGCGTGTCAATTACAGGACGCACGCACCACGCACGATAGAGCGCGAGCGGCAGGGCGAAGCTCCACGGAAACATCCCGATAAAGTAGATGCCGAGATAGAAGTACCAGACGTCCCACTTTGCATGCTCGGACACCGTTGCACGCAGGACATTGTGAATGCCGAGGAAGGTGTTCACGAAATCCGCCCCGTGTGCGAAATACATATAGACGTACCACGGCGCGCAGACCGCCGCAAAGACGAGCAAACCGCTGGGGATGCACATACGTCCGAGTGCGGAGAGATCGCGCCGCAGTAAAAGGAATACGAGGATCACAAGCCCAGGCAGAAGGATGCCGATCGGTCCCTTCGTCAGTACGGCGAGCCCCGCACAGATATACGCGATATAGAAATATTTTCGCTCCTGCTCATAGTAGCCGACAAAAAACGCCGCAAGTGTCCCGCCAAAGAAAACAAAGAGGCTCATATCCGTGAGGATCAGCTTTGCGAGCACCGAATAGAGAACGCCCGTCCCGAGGATGATCGCCGACCAGAACGCCGTCCGCTCATCGTAGAGCCGCCGCGCAAAGGCATAGGTCAAGACGAGCCCCGCCGCAGCGAAGAGCGCGGGGAAGAAGCGTGCGGCAAAGTCCGTCACGCCGAAGACGGAGAACGCTGCAATCAGCTCCCAATAGAAGAAGATCGGCTTATCGTACCAATAGTTCCCGTAGATCTGCGGGGAGAGGTAATCTCCCGCTGCCAACATCTCCTTCGCCGTCTGTGCGTAGTTCACCTCGACAGGTGCCGTCACGGCGAGTGCCCCGTTGCCCCAGAAATAAAGTACAACAAGGCACAGGATCGCAACGCCGCTCGTCAACCGCTCATTCATTGCCTTCCTCCCTTTGCTCCCCCATACGCCGATTATCAGACGAAATCAGATAGAGCGGACGATTCTTTACCTCTTGCAGAATGCGCGCAATATACTCGCCGCAGACACCGAGCATCATCATCTGCATGCCGCCGAAGAAGAGACTGCATACAACGATCGTCGACCAGCCCGCCACTGTCTCGCCACGAAGTGTCTCATAGAGCACATGGAGAAAGAGCAGAACTGCGAGCAGTGCCGAGCATATGCCCACGTAGAAGGCAGCGCGCAGCGGCTGCACCGAGTAGGCAAGAATGCCATCGAGTGCGAACGAGATCATCTTGTGCAGGGAGAACTTTGACTGCCCCGCAAAGCGCTCCGGCGCGACAAACTCCACGCTCGTCTTGCGGAATCCCATCGCACCCACGATTCCGCGAATGAAGCGCGCGTGCTCGTGATAGCGGCGCAGTGCAAGCACCGCCTTGCGATCCATCAGGCGGAAATCCGACCCCCCCTCCTGAATCTCCACATCGGTCATCGCGTTGAGCAAGCGGTAGTAGTATTTCGACGTAAGACGCTTAAATATGGATGCGCCCTCCGTCGTCAGACGCACCGTCTGAACAATCTCATAGCCCGCCTCCCACTTCGCAAGGAGGACGGGCAGGAGCTCCGGCGGGTGCTGCATATCGCCGTCCATCGTGATCACCGCGTCCCCGTCTGCATGATCCGTGCCGCAGGTCAGCGCGACCTGATGCCCCGCATTGCGCGCGAGGAAGATCGACTGCACATGCGGGTCGCGCTCCCCCATTTCGCGCAGAATCTCGCGGCTGCGGTCACGGGAACCGTCGTCGATAAAGAGGATCTCGTACGCATAGGGCAGCGTTTCCATCACCTTTTCCACGCTCTGCACAAAGTGCGCAATATTGTCCTCCTCGTTGTAGACCGGAACCACAATCGAAACACGCTTCACCACTTCACCCCCTAGAAATTTCCAATCAGACGTAGCCACCTGTCATGACCGTCTGCAAGCGCTGCAACGCTGAGGAAATCATGCATCTTGTACCGCAGCTCCCACTCCCATGCGCCCGTATCCGTCCACTGCTCGTAACGCACGAGCCAGCGCGGATGGAGCGCATAGCTCCCCGCGACAGAGAGGCGGTCATCGCGCAGATCGTAGCGCAGATCACCCGTGAAATGCGGGAATAGTTCACGCGCATAGCCGACGCGCCAGTCAAAGCGCACATCCTCGGGCGCGGCATCGGTCTCCGCATAGAGTTCATCGCGCGCACTCAGCATCTGTCCTGCATGCAGGCGCACGTGCAGGTCGCGCCGATCCCAGCCGCGATTCTCCGAGGTGCGCCCGATATCGAGCCAGCCCGTCAGACGAAGACGATAGCGCATCGTATCCGTGCGGCTCATGACCGCCATGCGCTCCCCCGGCGTGATCGTCACCTGTGAGGTGAGATGGAGTCGGCGTAGTCCTCCCGCGCCATCCAGACTATCTGCCAGCTGCTGTTCAAACACGGAACAGTGACGCGCAACAAAGGCGACAGGCACGCCGACAAGGCGATTCGCCGCCGTCTCCATCGCCCTGCGCTGCGTGAGCAGCGTCACGTTCGGTATCGTATCCGAACGCATCGAGAGATCCACGATCCGCACAACGGGCAGACGTGGATAGACGGTGAGACGCACCTGTGCCGTCTGATCGACATCGATATCGTAGTCCGCGCGGAACTCCGGCAGATGTTCGTCCATATAGGCGTTCAAGCTGCGTTTCAGCGCCCCCGTCGCCCAGTCCGTCGCCGCAAGCGGCAGCCCCACAAGAGCATCCGAAAAGACCGTGCTGACACCCGCAAGGTCTGCGCGCACAATCTCCTCAACGGCGGCTGGCATGCCCTCCACCGCCATCTGTACATGAACACCCTGGATCGTATCCGCCCACGGTGCAAGGTGGATTATGACCTCCGTCCGTTGCGCAGGACGCACATCGACCCCAGTTACCGTGTAGCCGACGAGCAGACGGTCAAAGACCGTGCCGATGATCTCCGCCTCCTCCAACGCAGAGACCGTCGTAATCACGCGCCCCTCCATACGCTCTGCCGCGATTGCCGCAACTGTGCGCTCCATGCGCGCTCGCACAATGGAGGGAATCTCCCGCTCACCTACAACAATAGCCGCAGTCTCCTCCACGCGGGAGGACTCTGCGGCATATGTGTGGGCAAAACACCCGAAAGCTGCAAAAATGAGGAGGGCGATCGCCCAGATGCGCCCAGGCACAAGAGCCTGCATTATCAGAACGTGCCGCCGACGCGGAAGTGAACGCGGCCGCCCTGCGAACCACGACCGTAGTCAAGGCGCAGCGGACCGATCGGCGTGTTGAGCCCGAGCCCGATGCCGATGCTCCCGTACATATTCTCCGGCGTAAAGCCATCGCTCCATGCGCCACCGTAGTCCGCAAAGAGTGCGCCCGTCACCTTCGACACGATCGGGAAGCGGTATTCAATCGAGGCGAGCGCCATGCGTGTCCCGCGGAACTGATCCTCGCGGTAGCCGCGGATCGTATCCTGACCGCCCATGCGGAACTGGCTGTACTCCGAGATCGAGCCGCGGCTGATGCCGTACTGCCCGCGCAGAACAAAGACCTGCGAACGCCCCGCCTTGAGGTAGTGGGTATCCCCTGCAATGTACTTCTGGTAGTTGAAGTCACCACCAAAACCTGCGAACTCTGCCGAGAGAGAGGCACGCGCCCCCATCGTCGGCTCGTAGACATTATCGCGCGTATCCGTCACGTGCTCGAACGTTACGCTGCGCGTTGTGCCGAAATTGCTGTTAATCCAAGCCGTATTGTTGCTGCGGTTGCCCGCGTTGCCCGTCTCCGTATGCTTCACATACTTGTCCTGACGGTTGCGGAGCGTGACGAAATTCGTCGAATACTCGCTCATGGGACGGCTGATCGTCACCTCACCGCCCGAGTACTTGCGCATGAACGACTCCTTGTGGTTGCCGTCCTCATCGTAGTCATCGTACTCATATGTGCGGTTGTAGATGCGCAGCGTACCTGCCGTCTCCTTCTTGTCGAGCCATGGACGGCGGTACATGAACGTATAGCCGCGCGCATCCGTATCATCGCCGCTGATCTCATAGGTGATGCTGATCGTATCGCCCATCCCGCGGAAATTCGTGTCACTGACGCTCAGCGTCCCAACCATGCCGTCAGCGCTTGAGTAGCCTGCACCGATGCCGAACGAACCCGTGCGCTTCTCCTTGACATCAATCTCCATGACGACCGCATTCGGCTCAACGCCGGGGTTCATCTTGACATTGACATCCTCGAAGAAGCCAAGGTTGTAGACACGCTGCATGCTGCGGCGCGCCTGATTTGCATTGAACGGCTCACCGACCTTCTGACGCATCTCATGCAGGATGACGTATTCCTTCGTCTTTTTGTTGCCCTTGACCTTATAGCCCTCGAGTGTGCCCTCGCTGATCTTGATCGTGAGCGTGCCGTCCTGCGCGATGTTGAGATCCGTGATCTTTGCAAGAATGTAACCATCCGCACGGTACTTCTCCTGGATCGCCTGCACATTCTCCTGCAGCGTGCGCGAATTCAGCAGCTCACCGTTCTTGACCGTGATGAGCTCCATCAGAGACTCCGTGGATTCGACCGTGTTGCCCTCAATCTTCACTTCCTTGAGCTCTGGATTCTCGAGCACATTGTAAGTCAGGACAACGCCCTCGGGTACCTGCTCAAAGGTCGGATAGAGATCGTAGAAATAGCCCGTTGCGTAGATCGCATCGCGATCCTTCACCAGCCCCTCCTCGGTCACAGCGTCACCCACGTGCATCGTGAGTGCAGCGCGCGCCGCCCCTTCTGTCGCCTCCGTCGCACCGTTGAACTTGATCTCCATAATCGTCTTGCCCACCTGCGCTGCAAGGTAGTTCGTGATCTCATCCTCAGCGGGACGCTTTGCCGCCCACGCGGCAGCACGCTCATCCGAGGACGTGGGCGCAGATGTGGTCGTCAGCGCGGGTGCATTCGCAACCGGAGCGTCCGCAGTGTTGCTTACGGCAGATGGCGCAGCATCGCTCAGCACGGGTGCCTCTGTCACCACAGCGGCACTCTCCTGCGCAGTCCCCTCCTCTGCGGCAAAGCCATGTGGCAACGCCGCGGCGGACACGCCGACGCCAAGCGCGACGGCGAGTGTGAGTCTCTGATATCTCTTGCTGTTCAAAGGCGAAACCTCCTAGATATGTGCGCCTTGGCGCACTATTTCAATCCGACCGCAATGCGGGGAAATGATCGACTACTCTCGTAAAATTTTTCCGCCGACCTGCATGAGTCGCTGCATATCGGCATCGGGCATCTGCGGACGCTGCGCGGGCGCTGCGCTCTGCACAGATGCCTGTGCAGTCACGGTCGCAGTGGCGGGCTGTGTCTGCGGCTGCACGCGCTCCGCATCCGCCGCAGGCATCTCCTTCGACAGTGCCTCTGCGGGCGCTGTCTTCGTTAGCGGCGCTGCATCCTCCACGGCATCCACCGCAGCTACGGGCACATCCCGCTCCGTGCGGTGCACGGGCGGCGGCATCGCCATCTCCTCTGCAGGCGGTGTGCCCCACACGAAGTATGCGAGCCCAACTGCCGCAGCAGCCGTCGGCAGCAACCAAAGGGCAAGGCGTCTCAGACGCGCACGGCGATCCGCTGCAATACGCGCAAGCTCTGCGCGTGCAAGCATGAGTTTCAGGTCGCCCGCAAGATCGTCTTCGCCCGCGAGCGCATGCTCTGCGCCCGTAAGCCAGTCCCGTGCCGCACGGATAGATTTCGCGCGCTCTCTGCGGTCTGCGGCCATCACCGTACCTCCTTTCGGAATTATACTACACTCTATAGGATGGATTCAAGATGTTAAAATTAAAACGTAGTACTAAGTGCTAAGAAACTACCAATGCTGCATAAAGCGCGAGAGCATCCCGCGAATGCGACGAATTCCGTTTTTTTGCAGACGGTAGATCTGCGCCGGCGTCACGCCAAGCGACTCCGCCATTGTCTGCGCTCGTGCGCCACCGATCGTCACACCCTCGAGCACAAGGCGCTCCCGCGCAGGCAGGCGCTCCATCGCAGCGCCGAGCACGCCGACAAGCGCATGATGCTCCGCGAGTTCCGCAACTGATGGACGCTCGTCGACGAGCAGCTCCTTCGCCGTCTCGTACGCCTCCGTCTCCGCCTCGAGGCACGGCAGATCGACCCGCCCCTCACGGCGGAGAAAGTCCAGAATGCGCCCGCGCACGCGATGCACAGCGTAGAGGCTGAACGCTACGCCGCGCCTGGGATCATAGCGCTCCACCGCTTCGATCAGACCAATCGTCCCCTCCTGCACCGCATCCATCACGGCGGGCAGCGCGCGATAGGGCATGACCTCACGGAAGACGAGCGGCTGATACGACTCAATGATCCTCCGCCGCGCCGCCTCATCGCCGCGCTCCTTATAGGCGCGCCAGAGTTCCCCCTCCTCTGTCAGCGTGAGTTTCTGCACGTCGGCGAGCTTCTTTACATAATCCGAAAACACGGGCACACCTCCTTTTCAAAAACATAATACGACGGGATCAGAACCTGAACCGTGCCTCGACGCTGATGAGCTGATCCGAGCCCTCGCGGTCATACGAGATGCCGAAGCGGTCATTGAAGTCATACTGAATGCCGATCCGATGCGTATCCGACGCAGCGCCGAGCCCCTGCACATAGCGCAGGAGCACGCGGTCGCCGAAATACTTTCCGATCTCGACATTGTACTCGTTCTCGTTCTGCCGCACCGCCTCGTCATCCTTTGTCTCAAAGAGCGCGCCGCTCCCACTCGAGAGGCGAAGCACATCGAGATGGAGGAAGTTCTTCACAGAGTCCTCCACCTCCGAGAGAATGCTCATCTGCAGACCGATCGAGAGCACATCCGCCGCTGTAATGTTTCCCTCGCCGCTCCGATAGGCACTGCGCAGCGTCAGCATGCGGATGATCTCCTCTTCAGACATCTCCGGGCTCGATCCGAGGCGGAAATCCATATGGTCGAGCGGCCCGTGCGCCGAGAGGAAGACGCGCGTGTGCGTAAGACGTGCCTCCGCATAGAACGCAATCTCCGGCAGGAACGACTCCGGCTGGTTGAACGTGGCCGTCCCCTCGCGGATCTTGAACACCGTCCGCAGATAGCTCACCGTATCGCCGCGCCGCACGCCAATCATGCCCGTCGTATGCGGGTGACGCGTCGTACCGCCGAAATGCACAGAGCCCGACGGATGAATATCATAGAGGTTCGGACTGAAGAAATGCACATAGCGACCCACCGTCAGCCCCACATCGAGGATGATGTGCGGGAGCTCGTCGTCCGTCTCAGGAATCGACGGGATCGAGACGAGCGCGCGGTTGATGTCAATCGTTCCCGAGAGCTTTGGCAGGGTCTCGCCCCAGTACTCGCCCTCATTCAGACGCAGCGTGCCGCTGAGAGGTCCCTCAAAGAACGAGGTCTTGATCTCGAGCGCATTCATCACGAATGTGAAATCATAGGAGCGCAGCTCCGTACCCGAAAGCTCCGTACGCCCCGTCAGCATATAGGTGCCCGAGCCCATCTTGCCCGTGCACTCACGCACAGAAATGCTCTCGCCGAGCGCATCAATCCGCAGCTGCATATCCGTCAGCGGATGCTCGAAATAGCGCAGCTTCACCGCGCCGCCCGTCACGCGCAGACTGCCCGTAAGACGAGGGGCGGAAAGCGTCCCATGCACCTTCAGACTGCCCTCCGTACGTCCGAGCGCCCACTCCACCTGATTGGAAAACACAGGAATGAGCGAGAGATCGGCATTGTCGAGCGCAATCGTCAGATCGAGCTGATCGTAGGCATCCAGCGTTTCATCGCGATCCGCTGTGAGCGCACGCAGGGGCAGCGTGCCGTGCGCACTTGCCGTGTAGGCAATGCCGTCGATATACTTCGTCACCGTCAGCTCATTCAGGCGGATCACAGAGCCGCGCAGCTGCGCCTCTCCCGCCAGCTCATCGAACGTCGCGCCATTCGTGCCGCCGTTCTTCGCCGTCAGCTTCAGATCCGCCTCCGGCTGCCGCGTCTGCCCGCCGATATGCGCCGTCAGCGACACCGTACCCGTCACCTCCTGCTCTGTACCTGCAAAGCGCGTAAACATCCCAAGCGCAATATCCGTCGCCGTAATGTCCACATTTGCCGCGCCGTCAAAATCTGCCGTACCGACAGCAGAGAAGGAACCGCTCCCCTGCGCCCCCGAGAACTTACGGAGCGTCAGCACGCGATCCACGAGCGAGACGTCAAGCGCAACATCGCGCACGGGATAGGAGGCAATCGCCCCCTCTTCGATTGCACCCGTCAGATCGATCGACGGATTGTCCAGCGTACCGCCGAGCTGCACCGCACTCGTGATTGTTCCCGTAATGCGGCTCTCCTGCTGATTGGCAAGAGCGAGCAGCGCCGTAACATCCATTTTGTCAATATTCATCGTACCGCGCAGGGCGCGCGTCTCGGTATCATAGCGCAGACGCGCGGACACAGAGCCCTCCGTCCCCTGACGGAAGCCCGTCCGCTCCATGTCGATGATGCCGTTCTCATAGTGGACAAAGCTGGTAATCTCGCGCAGCTCCACGCCGTTCATCGTGATCTCGTCCGCCTTCAGTTTCCCGCGGAAAATAGGATGGGAGATCGTGCCCCCCACCTTGCCGTTGAAGACGCCATGCCCCGAGACCTCGTAGGGCAGCTTGTGCTCGAATCGCTTCATATCGAGATCGCGCACCTCAGCATCGAAATCAAGCACGCCCTGTGCGCTGATTGTGCCGTTCAGCACCATATCCACCATCGGCGAATAGATGTGGAAGACCTGCACGCGGATGATGCCGTTATCGAGGAAGTAGTCGCCGTCCATACCTGAGAGCACCGCGCCCGCATAGCTGCCGCGATAGAAGTGAACATAGCCGACCGCATGCGGATTGTCAAGCGTGCCCGTGAACTTGATGATATTGTCGATGTTGCCCGTGATCGGCTGATCGGGCGCAACAAGCGCCGCCACGTCCTCCATGCGCGCGCCCATCGTATCAATCTGAAGATCGATGCGCCGCTCGCCCGTAAAGCCGATCGTTCCGTTCACGAGCCAGACCTCACGTCCGCCACGCTCCATCGAAAAATCATAGATGCCGATGCCCGAGAGCGAGCCATCTGCACGGAAAAGCAGGCTGTCAAACGGCTGATACATGAGATCGCCATTCGTCGCGGAGACCTGCATATCGACCTGCGGATCATGAATATCGCCGTGAACCTCGCCCGAGAAATCCGCAAGCCCAGAGAAGCTGAGGCGTTCGTCGAGATAGTTCAGCAGCGCGAGATCGGCATGCGCGCCGTAGAAGCGCAGATTGAGCGCAGAGCCGCGCATAATATGCCCCTCTACCCCCAGCTCCGTTTCATTCGGCAGCTTCGCACTGAGGAAATCGATCGTCAGATCGTCCCCGCGCAGCATAAAGGACACATTCGCACGCTCCACGGGAATGTTGCGGTACACGCCGTCCGAGAGTGCGGCGCTGCCGAGAACCGTGAGAGCTTCCCCCATCTGCCCGTCGATGCCAAGATCGGCGTGCAGCGTACCGTCCAGCCCCTCGGGCAGGGACACTGAGAGGGAGCGCAGCCCCGCAAGTGCGACATTGTCGACCGTCAGATGCGCCGTGTAGGTATTTTTCTCCGCAGTAAACACACCTGTGCCCGAGAGCGTCCCGCCGAACGCCTCCGCCGTCAGATTTTCGAACGAAATTGTGCCGTCAGCATAGGCAGCATCCGCCGCCGCATTTCGGAAGGAGACCCCGTTCACCGCCCCTTCCGCCGCCGTCAGTTTCCCCGTGACAATCGGCGCCGCAAGCGTCCCCTTCACGTGAAGATCTGCCGTCACAGCCCCCTGATAGGGGCTGTCCGCGAGAATGCGGTCAACGGCGAAATCCTGCGCACGCACAGTGAGATCAAGATAAGGTGCATCCGTATCGAGCCGAATCGTCCCGTCCACACGCGCGCGCTGCTCCGCCGCCTCCACTGTCGCAGCAACGAAAATTGCGCGCTCATTGAAGCGCAGTGCTGAGCTCTCCAGCTGCACCTGCGTCCCGTAAACATCTGCCGCGCCGCGCATACCGTCGATGCGGCCGTCCAGCGTCAGCACCCCGTCCACGCGATGCAGTTCCATCCGCACGGCATCTGCGTGCAGAGACGAGAGCTGCAACTCCTCGGACAGAGAGTTTTCCGGCAGGAGGTGACGCAGCTGCATGAAATCCGTATCTGAGGAACTGAGATAGAGCTCCTGGTTCCCGCCGACATACGCGCCGCGCACACGCAGAGGTACCCCCGAAAGGGCTCCCGTCGCCTCATAGGAGACATCGCTGCGGTCGATCTCCACTGCCCCCGCAATCTCCGTCAGCTCGTACGTGCGACTATCTGTCACAATGGTCGCCGAACCGCCCTCCGTGCGGATGCGCCCCTCGAACGTGCTCGGCTGACTGTCGTCCGCGCCGATATCATCATAATTCCACGAGCCGTCCGCGCGCTGCACAATGTCCGCATGCGCGCCCGTGAGCAGGATCTCGTCAATCGATGTTTCGGGCGATGAAAGCAAAGAAAGCAGACGAAGCGTCACCCGTGCCTCATCGGCACGGAGCACAACCTCCGCCTGCTTATCGTAGATTACGACATCGTCCATTTTCAATTCGTGCAGAGAACGGATCTCCACCGCACCGATGTGCACAGCCGTTCCCAGCTTCTGCGCCACGAGACGCTCTGCCATCTGTCCCGCCTCAGCCATGAATGCCTGAGCGCGTACGATATGGATGAGAACTGCTGCGCAGACGAGGACCGCGGCGATCACCGCCGCCCCGATATACGCCTTCCGTCTCATAGCAAACCTCTTATTTGTTCATCTCTGCCTCGTATGCGGCATTCGCCGCCTGTACGCGTGCCGCCGCAGCAGCACCGGCATCCGCAGGTGCACGTTCTGCAGTCGGGCGCACCTTGGCATCCTCCGGCGTTGCAAAGAGCACATCGTCATGCAGCTGTGCCGCCGCACGCGCCTCCTTTGCACGCGCACCGTCCTCCTCCGCCGCACGATACCGCACAGCATCGAGATCAACGGGCACGCCCATCGCATTGTCAAGGCTCGCCTTGCCCGTATTGTAACTGTAGAGCGCCGTTGAGTAGTTCATGCGTGCCGTCGTCAGATTGTCTGAGGCACGCATCACCTCAAGATTCGTCCCCACGCCCGCATTGTAGCGGACGCGTGCGATGTTGTAGTCCTCCTCTGCCTGCTGCACGGCCTTCTCCGTCGTCTTGATATTCTGCTCCGCCGCACGCAGATTCAGATACGCCGTACGCACATCAAGACGAATCTGCTCATCCGTCGCTGCGAGCGCCTCCTCCGCCTTGCGGAGCGTCGCCTTTGCCGCATCGACCTGCGCCGCCGTCACACCGTTGTCAAAGATATTCCACGACGCGCTCACACCCGCCGACCACGTATTGCTGCTCGTATGGTCGTCCTTGAAGGGGTGCTCGCCCGCAATCGAGCGCGTTGCCGCCGCATTCACCGTCGGATGATAGCCCGCCTTTGCCGCGCGCACGCCCTCCTCTGCCTGCTTTACCGCATAGACCGCCGCCGCACCATCCGCGCGGTAGAGCAGCCCGTAGTCCGTGCAGTCATCCAGAGAGAGCGTATAGCCCGCATAGCGCAGTTCATCGTTGATCGTGAGCGTCGTATCCGTCGGCACACCGATCACATTGTTCAGCGTTGCCACAGCGACCTCATAGTTGTTTCGCGCTGTCGTCAGATTCTGCTGCGCATTCGCCAGCTCCACCTCCGAGGCGAGCACGTCCGCACGCGCCACCGTACCCACACGGAACTGCGCGTTCACATCCGCGAGATGCGCCTGCAGCGTCGCCACCGTATCCTCACGCACCTTCACCAGATTACGCGCCTGCAGGATATTGAAATAATCCGTCGTCGCCGTCAGGCGGATCGACTGCTTCGTCTGCTCGAGCGCAAAGTCCGCCGAGTTCAGCCCGTAGCGCGCAGATTTGCGCTGTGCGTTCAGCGACGCGTTATAGACCGGCATCGAGATCGTGCCCGTATTGCCGTAGTTATAGTCGTAATTTTTGCCCGTCATGCGCGCCTGCGCGTACGCCTCGCCGCCAATGCGGTTCGCCGTCGCCGACCATGTCAGCGTAGGCCCCATCGATCGGTTCGCCTGCGCGAGCGCGGCGTGCGCCGCATCCACATCCGTCAGCGCCTGCTTGATCGTACGGTTATTCTCGAGCGCCATCTGCACGCTGCGCGAGAGATCCACCTGCATTGTCTGTGCCGATGCCGTCCCCGTAAAAAGTCCGACGGCGGCGGTCAGAGCCAGAGTCCGTACCAGTCGCGCCGCAAAACGTCCCCTATTCTTCAAAGCCATTTCCTCCTCGACCGCTGACGGGATATATCCGAACGGCGGGCTGCTCCAAACATAGTCAACACCATGAAATCGTATTGACAGGTTCTCTCATTGTATCAGTTCCCCTGTTTTTTTTCAAATAAATTTATCGTTAGGTGCAAAAGAGCCGCCGCCCGTGTGAGGGCGACGGCTCGCAAAGTGTAGATTTTACCGCTTCATACCAATCAACGTTTCGAGCATTTCGTCTCCAACCGTGATGGTCTTCGAATTTGCCTGGAATCCACGCTGCGTAACAATCATATCCGAGAACTGATCGGCAATATCGACATTTGACATTTCGAGCGCCGACGGTGTAATCGTACAGCCAAGATCCGAGGCCGTTTTCACATTCGCTGCACCGGAGTTATTCGACTGCTGATAGAAGTTTCCTCCAATGCGTGTGAGACCTGAGGCGTTGTTGAACTGCGCGATTGCAATCTGTGCCTCCGCCTTGATCTTACCATTCGAATAAACGCCCGTGATGGTTCCTGTATTGTCAATTGTGACGTTCTTCAGAACGCCCTCGGCATTTCCATCTGTCTCCGCCTTAATCGTGCTGCTGCCGCTGTACTGTGTAAGTGCACCAAGGCTGACCGTGACTTTATGCGACTTCGGCTCCTCCGCCCCCTCACGCTTGTAAGTAAGAGAAACCGTCGCATCGCCGCTCACATAGCGTCCCGTCTGGTCAAATTTCAAGCGCGTCTTCGTAAGACTTGCACTGACCTCCATCCCATTCGCTTCCTTATAGCTGTACGTATCACTGCCTGCAAGGCTCATATCCCACTCGTTCGCACCTACCTTGCGGAAGACAAGCGGGATGCTGTGTGCGCCGCCGAGACTGTCGTAGACGGTGAAGGTTGTCACCGAGGGCGGGTAGTACATCCCGCCGACCTTGTACTCGCCATTGACCGCGCCCGTAAAGACCTGCCCGTCCTTCATGGTGAGAGTAACTTCTGTCGGTTGTTTTGATTTTCGAGTAACCGATTGAATCGTCCCCTCACTGCCATTAACGCGCCCCTTATAGATATAACGCTGATTCTTCTCCGTAACTGTGAAGGGAGCCCCCGTCGTTGCTTCATTGGCATCCAGCACCGTACCATCACTATATGTATTGGGCGTATGGATTTTCGCTCCAGCGTCAGCTTCTATTTTTTTCTTCACCAGTGAAAAGTTCACTGTCTGTCCATCCGCATATGTAAAATCCTTAGGGTTTGGAACAGTGATTTTCACGTTCGTAAACGTTTGTCCGCCAATCGTTGCCGTAGCAAGCGTCAATTCTGTTGCTCCCGGGTTTGAGCCTGAGGCTTTTACCCCTGCCGATGCTATCGTTCCAGAAATTGTAGATACATCACCGATTGCATGCGTTCCAGTTGTATGTGTGACAGAAATGGGATTCCCCGAGCTGTCGGTAATCCCATAAACAGAGGATTTATCGCCCTCATAGGTCACTTTGACATTCGCCCCATTGGCCTCAACAGAGGTAACTGTCGACGAAAACAGCGCTTTCCCCTTCACAGGTGTGCCCGTGAGTGTAACAGTATCTGTTGTCTTAAATGGATAATCTGCAACACCATCTTCCAGCGGAATCGGTTTCGTCGTGCCTGTCATGCCAAGAGACATCTCGCCAACCGAACTCTCTGTATATGTTCCGAGAGACTTCTGCGTCCCGTCCTTATATTTCGCAACAATGCTTGCAATCTCATAGCCTTTCGTATCCGCATTGAGATTATTCAGGTAGCTTGCCGCCGTAGTCATCTGGGGCTGCATACTCTTGCCCGCCTTGATGGTGATATTTCCAGGCTGCTCCGTCGTCACCAGTTCGCCGTTCTCTCGTGCCATCCACCCCTGTACAAATGAACCATTGCCGGGCAAAACATAATTACCCTCTGCATCGAACTCAAATGCACCATCGCGCGTATAATAAGTCCCCGTGCTGTTCTTCATGATGAAGAGACCGTTGCCTGAAAGCGCAACATCGGTGTTTTTCCCAGTTCCCTGTGCACTCGCATCGGAAAAGATTGTGTCAATGGAGGCAACGTTCATACCAAGACCAATCTGCTTTGGATTGATGCCGCCCAGATTGCCGGTAGGTGCAGATGCACCAGAGCTCGTCTGATAAAGCGTATCTGCAAAAGTGACACGACTTGCTTTATAACCAACCGTGTTGATATTAGAGATGTTGTGTCCAATGACATCCATGCGGGTCTGATGACCTTTTAGCCCAGACACTCCTGAAAACAACGAACGCATCATAATAAATCTCTCCCTCAGAAAACCTATAAAATTGCAGCACTATCAATATTGGTAAAGATATTTTCCTTTGCACTTGCCTCGTCGAGCGCGGTGATAACGGTGCGGTTCTTGACCGAGACGACCATCGCGAGCCCTCGGCTCAAGTAGACGAGTGCATCACGCACGCCCTTTGCCGCCATGCGGTCGATGGCATCATCAAGGCGCGTCAGGTCGTCTGCCGTCAGACGAACACCGCGCTGCTCAATGCGCGTCTTTGCGTGTGAGGAAAATCGTGTGCGGCTGCCAGCCGCATCGAGCACCTCTTGGAAAACATGGTTGGGTAGAGACGTTCCCTGTCCCCTGCCGACGCGTGCGCTTCCTTGCTCGGCGCCCCCTTGTACAGCAGGATGTATCTCCATCATTTCACCTTTCACTTTATAACATATTTTATAACACATTTTTACACACACTATATCGTATGTTTTATATCTAAACTTAAATGAATTATAGACAGGTTTTACATCATCACGTCCAACATATATTTTGTAGTGCCTCATAGATACACTAATGATGAGGTGATACATATGAACACAAAACTGATGATAACCAAAAGAAAACGCGGAGAGGACGGGCACAAGACCCTGTCCATCCGCGTTCGGGAAGATATTATCAATCGACTTGACGCACTCGCTGACGAGACAGGACGCTCGCGCAACGAACTCATCGGCCTACTCCTCGACTTCGCCATCGACAACAGCGAGGTGGTTGCTGAAAAATAATTTTGCTTGTATTACGAGGATAAATGAAGTAACATAACAGCAGACATAACATTTTGAAAAATCTAGGTGGGGTTCAGCCTCTAAGTTTTGCTAAAAGGAGGTATCCGAATGTATGCGCATATTAAACTAAATATTCAAGACGGGATCGCGCGGATCACGATGGATCGCCCTGCATCGAACAATGCACTCGATGCTACGATGTTCCACGATCTAATTGCAACGGTCGAGTACTGTGAGGCGGATGAGTCCGTCAAAGTCATCATCATCACGGGCGCGGGCAAGAATTTCTCTGCAGGCGGTGACATCAAGGAGATGGCGTCATTCGACTTCATCAGCTACGAACTCTCGATCCTGACGAGCCAGGCATCGCTCGCCCTGCGTCGCTGCTCGAAGCCCGTCATCGCGATGGTGAACGGCGCAGCGGCGGGTGCGGGCTGCGGCATCGCGCTTGGCGCTGATTTCCGCATCATGACAGAGGAGAGCTGTCTGCTCACAGCGTTCTCCAGTGTCGGGCTGCCGGGCGATACGGGCTGCATCTACCATCTGAAACAGATCGTCGGACTCGCGAAGACGATCGAGCTGATGGCACTGAGTCCGCGCATCTACGGCAAGGAGGCATTCCGTCTAGGGTTGACGACGCGGCTTGCCCCCGACGGCAAGCTCGAGGAAGAGACGCAGGCGTTCGCCGAAAAACTGCTGCGCCGCCCGCTCAACGCACTCGCACTGCAGAAACAGCTCTACTACGAGGTGTTCTACCGTGACTACATGGCGTACAGCCGCATCGAGGCGGAGAACCTCGCAAAGGCGGGCGCATCCGCCGACCACCGCGAGGCGGTGACGGCGTTCCTTGAGGGACGAAAGCCGAAATTTAACCAATAAAAAAGACAGCCGAGAGGCTGTCATAGAAAATCAACAAAGAAAAAACCTCATGAAACAACACACATTGTTCCATGAGGTTTTTTTACTGCCATGACATATGTAATTTTCGTCCCTGAGCCGCACAATCGGACAGATAGAGGTTGATGAGCGTCTGGTAGGGAATTCCAACCTCTGCGGACTGCGCCTTGAAGTAGGCTACCGCTTCGTTATTGATATTGATCGTGATCTGTTGTCTGAGACGTTTGGTATAGGGATTTTTTATCGCATCCGAGAAATCATATTCTTCTTTCATAACATATCCCTCCTAAAGACGTTCCCAATACTGGCTTTCCTCTCTCTTGGTTGCTTTTCGAGCTGATATGAGGCGAAGCACGTCCCCCATACGATAACAATGACAAACAACCAGTACACGGCTTGCTTTACTCATCCCCATCATGACGAATCGCTCTTCTTCCTGAGAGTGCATTTCATCATACTTTAAGAGGGCTTCATCATCGTAGAAAACCGTCTCCGCTTCTTCAAAAGATACGCCATGTTTCTTTTGATTGGAGAGGTTTTTTGCTTCATCCCATGTGATGTTCATCCCTATCATTATATTATACATATATTCTACCGCCCGTCAATCAAAACTCCTGCCGCACGCCCGTATAGAATGCGCGCTTTTTCGAGCTGTTCACGTCGTTCCACTCGCCGAAGAGGTAGGTGCCGCCGCGCAGTTGGTACTGCGCGCGCAAACGGAGGGTAGGATCGTTCGGGTCGTAGGCATCGGCGGAGAATTTGAATTTCTCGCCCGCATAGGCGTCGACGCCGACGCCTGCCGCGCCCGCGACGACACCCGCACGCGCCCCAAATGAGGTACCGCGCGTGCCGACCTGTGCGTTGAATTTATCGCCGCCGCCGATGTCGTCCACGCCGAAGGTCGCATACAGCCCTTTATTTTCGCCGACATCGAGGTTGAAGTTCGTGCGCCAGTCGTCCGCCTTACCGCTGTACATGGCATCGACCTTTGGCGTGACCTTGACGTTCTGCAGACGTCCCATGAGTCCGTTCGCTTTGTCCGACATTGTGCGCGCGTTGTGAATGAGCGCGCGTGCATCCTCCTGCGTCTGCTTGTCTCCCGCGACCGCCTCTATTCCCTCTGCGATCCGCAGCATACGCTCGGAGGTCTCCGTGATATTCGTGAGCGTCTTTTTCATATTCTCTGCGGTTTGGGGGTCAGCACCGACGGTCTCGAGGTTCGTCATGATGCGCTCGACGCTCGCCGTGGTCTGCGCGAGGTTTGCCGACATGGTGTTCATATTGGCAAGCATTTCGTGCAGATTGCCGCGATTCTCCGCCGCCATCTGCTCGAGGGTCGCAGTCAGCCCGTCGAGGTGTGCCGTCATATGCTCCATGTTGACGACGAGCTGTACCATCGAAGTCTGGAAGCCCGGTGCGCCGACGATGTTGTTGATCGACGTGAGCATTGCCTCGACCTGAATAATCATCTTGTTCAGCTCGGTGAACATGGCGTCCATGCCCATCTCGTCCGTACCATAGAGGTAGTCGCCGCCTGTGTAGAAGTCCGTGCTCGCAGACGGCGTGATGATGACGAATTTGTCCCCCATGATGCCGGGCTGCCCAATGGTGACGGAGGAGCCACGCGGAATCTTCACACCGTCCTGAATGACGAGGGAGACGGTGACCCCCGTGCCGTCGTTCACGACCTCCTCGACGTGCCCGACGGGAACGCCCGAGAGGAGCACCTGCGCCTCGGGGTTCAGCCCGACGGCGCGCCCGAAGCCCGCATAGATCGTATAGTCATGCCCGCCGCCGAGCCGCAGTCCGCCAAAGAACATGACGACGGCAATGAGGAGCGCCGCGCCTCCGAGTGTAAATGCGCCGACCTTTGCCTCAGCACTCATGCCCCTGCCTCCCTTCGCTGGTGCAGCGTACGGAAAAATGCCTGTACGCGCTCGTCTTTTATATCCTGAAAGCGCTCTGCCGTGTCCACGGCGATGAGTTTCCCGTCGTAAATCATCGCAATGCGGTCAGCGATGCGGCTTGCGCTCGCCATATCGTGTGTGACCACGACGGAGGTCACGTCGAGTTTTCGCTGCATGTCGATGATGAGTTCGTCAATCTTTGCTGTCATGATGGGGTCAAGCCCCGAGCTTGGCTCGTCGTAGAAGATGATCTCGGGGTCTGTTGCAATCGCACGCGCGAGCCCCACGCGCTTTTTCATGCCGCCTGAGAGTTCCTGCGGCATGAGTGCTGCCGCATCGGGCAGGCCGACAAGCGCAAGTTTCTCCGCGACAATGCGCGCGATCTCCTCGTCGGTCTTCATTGTGTGCTCACGCAGCCCGAAGGCGACGTTCTCGCCGACGGTCATGGAGTCAAAGAGTGCAGAGTACTGGAAGACCATGCCCATGCGCAGACGCACGCGGTCAAGGGCGTTCTCCGTCATCGCCGCAATATTGTCCGCACCGATGTAGATTTCTCCTGCGCTAGGTCGATCGAGTCCGATCATCAGGCGCAGGAGGGTGGATTTGCCCGAGCCGGAACCGCCGATGATGGCGATGGTCTCCCCTTTTTCGATCGTCAGGCTGATGCCCTTGAGCGCTTCCTTGTCCCCAAATCGCTTGTGGACGTTGTTCAGTCGTATCATGGCGCCCTCCGTCTAAAAAAGGAAGAACGTCAGGACGGCGTTCAGGATGAAGATGACGATGATGGAGGTGACGACGGTCTGCATGGTAGCTTTGCCGACGCCCTCCGCGCCATTCGGCGCATTCAGTCCGTAGTGGCAGCCGAGGACAGCGATGACATTGCCGAAGAAGATCGCCTTGATGAGCCCGCCCGTCATGTCGTAGATCTCGGCGAACTGCGTGATGGAGTGCGTGAATGTGTAGGGCGAGATGCCCGAGTAATGCACGGCTGTGATATAGCCGCCGAGAACGCCGATCACATCGCCAAAGACGGTGAGGATGGGCACGACGATCATGCACGCGAGCATGCGCGGCACGATGAGGTAGTTCACGGGACTGACCGCCATAACGCGCAGGGCGTCGATCTGCTCTGTGACCTTCATGGTGGATACCTCCGCCGTGATTGCCGCACCGACACGCCCCGCACAGACGACGCCGACGAGAACGGGGCCGAGCTCACGCCCGATGCCGATGGCGATGACGGCGCCGATGGTGCTCTGCGCGCCGTAGCGGATGAACTCGTGTGCGATCTGGAGGGTCAGCACGACGCCCGTAAAGAGGAGGGTGAGTCCGACGATGAGGAGGGAGTCCGCACCGAGATGCGCCATCTGGTAGACGATGCTGCGCACGCGCAGGCGCTGGGTGACCTGCCGCATGGTCTCCCCGTAGAGGAGGGTGATGCGGCCGATGTTCGCAAGATGCGTGAGGACAATGTGCCCCACCAGCTCAAATATGCGCTGCATTGATTCCCTCCTATCCTTCATTTATTTATCGAGAAAGCTTCTCCGCCTCCGCGCGTGCGAGTTCATCGCAGCGCTCGTTGCGCTCGTTGCCCGCGTGTCCCTTGACCCAGTGGAACCGGACGCGGCGCGCGGCAAATGCCGCATCGAGCTGCATCCAAAGATCCTGATTGAGCACGGGTTCGCCGTCCGCCTTCTTCCAACCGCGCTTCTTCCACGCGGGCAGCCAGAACTTCGTAAAGGCGTTCTTCAGATACTGACTGTCCGTAAAGAGCGCGATGCGCGCGCCCTCGGGCACGGCAGACAGCGCCTCGAGCGCCGCCGTCAGCTCCATGCGGTTGTTCGTCGTCTCTGGGTCGCCGCCGCTCTTCTCCGTGACCGCGCCCGTTGCGACAGTCTCAATGACGGCAGCCCAGCCGCCCGCGCCCCCGGGATTTCTGAGGCAAGAGCCATCCGTGTGGATGATATAGTCTGCATCAATCGACTCTGCGGGCGCAGGGGCTGCACTCTTTTTCCCTATACACAGCGTGCCCACGTTCGCACGAGATGCACCGCCCTCTCCCGCAAGCCAGTCACGAGCCTCTGCTTCCGTCATAAAGCCCTTGTAGACTGCGCCCTGAAAGCCCTGTACCTGCGCCGCACACTCCCCCCAGACGGTGAACAGCCCCGTTTTGCGCCCACGCTTTACGGCGTAATATTTCTTTGCCACAAATTTTCCCTTTAATATGAATAACGATAGCCGATGGAGAAGCCCACACCGTTGTAGCCGGGGTTGCGCGTGCGCTGACCGTTCGAGACGTGATGACCGAGGTAGGCGACGCTGAGCGCGTTGCGGTCATTGAATTTGTACGTCACACGCGGGCCGATACGCCACATGAAGCCGTAGTTGCGTGTATGCGCGGGGTGCATGTCGTTGTAGACGAGGACAGCGCCCGTCGCGTCAAGGGATGCCTCCCATTTCGATCCGAGCGGCTTCGTCCAACGTATCATGTAAGCAGGACCCGCACCGACCGCAGACGAGTCGAGGCGCACGTCGGGCGTGTCCTTCTCCGCCCATGAGCCGACGGCACGCGAGACGGTCACGCCCCAGTGGAGCGACATCCCATGCATCTCTTTGTACTGGCGGAAGGCGTGTATGTTATAGAGGTCGATATAGCGCCGCTCGCCGCGATGCTCCAGATAGTCCATCTGGATCTCCGCCTTCTTGTCCTTTGCCTCCGCTGAGCCCATGTGCATCTCCATCGCATTGTCGTCTGAGCTCGGCGCTGCATGCACCGCAGCGGGCAGTACGAGTGCGCCGACGAGCGCAAATGCCGCAAGCGTTTTGTTTTGGAATCTCATTGCGTTACCTCCAACGTGTGAAAAGCTCCGCCTCGATGCCGAGGCGGTCGAGTATCTTTCCCACCATCATGTTGACAAGATCGTCCAGTGTCTCAGGACGATGATAAAAGCCCGGTGCTGCGGGCATGATGACCGCGCCCGCGCGTGCAAGCCGCAGCAGGTTCTCGAGATGAATCTCGTGCATGGGCGTCTCGCGCGGCACGAGGAGGAGCCGCCGCCCCTCCTTCAGCGTCACGTCCGCCGCACGCGTGAGGAGATCATCCGTCACGCCGTGGGCAATTGCGCCCGCGGTCTTCATCGAGCAGGGCAGGACGACCATTGCGTCCATACGAAACGAGCCGCTCGCAATCGCCGCGCCCACATCCGCATTCGGGTAGAGAACATCAACGCGCCGCGTGAGCTCCGCCTCCGCAACGCCGCATTCGTAGTCCAAGACGCGCAGCCCGCTCGCTGTAACGACTGCGTGCACCTCAATGCCCTGCGCACGCAGTACATCGATCAGGCGGAGGGCATAGATACTGCCGCTCGCGCCCGTGATGCCGACGACGAGGCGCTTCATCGAATGACCGTGACGCCGCCCATATACGGGACGAGCGCCTTCGGCACGAGGACGGAGCCGTCTGCCTGCTGATTGTTCTCGAGGATTGCCGCAACCGTGCGGCCGACGGCAACGCCCGAGCCGTTCAGCGTGTGGAGGAACGCCGGCTTTGCCCCACGCTCAGGACGATACTTGATATTTGCGCGGCGCGCCTGATAGTCCGTGCAGTTCGAGCAGGACGAGATCTCACGGTATTTATCCTGCGCAGGCATCCAGACCTCGATATCATAGGTCTTTGCCGAGGTAAAGCTCATGTCGCCCGTGCAGAGCTGCACAACGCGATACGGCAGTTCGAGCGTTTTCAACACATCCTCCGCCGCCTCCACCATCGTCTCGAGCTCGTCCCAGCTCGTCTCGGGCGTGACAAATTTGATCAGCTCCACCTTGTTGAACTGATGTTGACGGATCAGCCCGCGCGTGTCACGTCCCGCACTCCCCGCCTCTGCGCGGAAGCACGCTGTATAGGACGTATAGTATTCGGGCAGCTGCTCCGCGTCCAGAATCTCGTCGCGGTGATAGTTCGTCGTCGGCACCTCTGCCGTCGGCACGAGGTAGTAATCGAGCCCTTCGAGCTTGAACATATCCGCCGCGAACTTCGGCAGCTGCCCCGTCCCGACCATGCTGTCGGCGTTGACGATGTACGGCGCAAGCATCTCCGTATAGCCGTGCTTCTCCGCGTGGAGATCCATCATGAAGTTGATGCACGCGCGCTCAAGGCGCGCTCCGAGTCCCTTGTAGAACGTGAATCGCGCACCCGTGACCTTTGCCGCGCGCTCCGCATCGAGCACGCCGAGTCTCTCGCCGATGTCCCAATGTGCCTGCGGCTCGAAGTCAAATGTGCGCGGCGTGCCCCAGCGGCGCACCTCGGGATTCTCCGTATCATCCTTGCCGATCGGCACGTCGGCTTTCGGCATATTCGGAATCTGCAGCAGGAGGTCGCGCAGCTTCGCCTCCACCTCGCGCAGATCCTCGTCGAGCGCCGTGATCTCATCGCCGAGAACGCGCATCTCCGCGACCACATCGTCTGCACTCTCACCCGCCTTCTTGCGCACGCCGATCTCCTTCGAGACGGCATTGCGGCGCGCCTTCTTCTCCTCGACATCCTGCAAAATCGTGCGGCGGCTCTCCTCAAGCGCCGTGAACGACGAGAGATCGAGAGAATTGCAGCGGTTCTTCAGCATTTCCTGCACCGCAGGCAGATTCTCGCGCACGAATTTCATATCCAACATGTGAAATCACTCCATCAATATAATTTGTTATCTGCTATCATAGTACAAAGCCCGCCTTTTGTAAAGAAAAGCCCGCTTCTTCATCCATGTTTCACACAGACATAGTAAAATCGAGACGAAAAGGAGAGCTTTTTAATGAAAATTTTACCGTGGTCGGGTGATTCCATCTTTCCCGCCCTCTGCAATACACTGCTTGCGTGGCGCAAATCCGCCCCCGACGTGCGCGACCTGCCGTGGCGCGACGAACCGACGCCGTATCACGTCTGGATCTCCGAGATCATGCTCCAACAGACGCGCGCCGCCGTCGTGCGCGCCTACTATCTGCGATTCCTCGATGCACTGCCGAGCGTCCGCGACCTCGCCGCCGTGGATGACGATGCGCTCATGAAGCTCTGGCAGGGGCTTGGCTACTACAGCCGCGCGCGCAACCTCAAACGCGCGGCGCAGGTGATCGTCGCAGAGCATGGCGGCGTCCTGCCAAATGACTTCGACGCGCTGCTCGCCCTTCCCGGCATCGGTCGCTATACAGCGAGCGCGATCGCATCGTTTGCCTACGGTGCGCCGCGCCCCGCCGTAGACGGCAACTTCCTGCGCGTCGCCACGCGTGTCACGGCGAATCCCATCGACATTGCAAAGGACGCGACGAAGCGCGCGCTCGAAGCCGCACTCATGCCGTCCTATCCGAGCGGCAAGGACGCAGGTCTCCTCAACGAGGCATTTATGGATCTCGGCGCGACGATCTGTCTCCCGAACGGCACGCCGCTCTGCCACGCCTGCCCCACTGCACGCCTCTGCCTTGCGCATGACCGCGTTGCAGAGCAGGACTATCCCGTCAAAACTGCACTCAAGGCGCGCCGCAAGGAACAGCGCACCGTCCTCCTCCTCTCCTGCGGCGAGCAGATCGCCATACGAAAAAGACCCGCGAAGGGTCTCCTCGCGGGTCTCTGGGAATACCCGAATCTGGACGGCAAACTCTCGAAGAGTGCCGTGCGCACGCATCTCGAGTCGGAGGGCTATCATGTCCTCGACATCGCACCGCTCCCGCCCGCGCGCCACATCTTTTCACATATTGAATGGAGTCTGACGGGCTGGGCGGTCAGCGTCGCAGAATGGAACGAACCGCCGCTGATGGCGGCAGAGGAGATAGACGGCGCGCCCGCCCCACTTCTCTGGGTGCGCCGTGAGGAACTTGCGGACAAGTACAGCATCCCCGCCGCATTCGGTTATTTTACACCGCAATAGCAGCATACAGGAACAGCCCGTCAAGATGCCAATGCATCCTGACGGGCCGTTTATCTATAATATATTACACAGCTTTTCCAAGTTCACGCGCGGAGGTGCGCATGACGGTATTGAGGTCGGGGGCGGAGTCGCCTGCGGAGCGCTCCTTCTCCCGCTCTTTTTCGATGAGGTTCTTGAGCATCTGCATATGTGGATGGTTCTCCATCTCGGGCGTGGGTTTGCCCGCGAGCGCCGCCGCCATCTGCGGAGGCATCCCGTCCGGGAACATTGCCTCGAGCATGGAGCGCACAGATTTCGGAATCATATCCTGCAGGGCGACGTTTTCCTTGCGGAGCTTTACATCGTCCTCCTGCGTGAGTGCATACGCCTCGAGGAAGCCCTGGATGAGGTTGTCATGCCAGAACTCGCCCGCGAGCGTCAGGCGGAAGCCTGTCGCCGTGCGCGTGACGAGACCGTTCTCCTCCCATGCGGAGAGAAGCGGTGCAAGCTCCGTGAGGAGGTCGACGCCGTATTTCTTCTCGAAGAACGGCGCGTAGAGGTACCCGTGCTCGATCTGATCGCCGATCTCGCTGTGCATGCGGTGTTCATCCGCCTGCTCGCCCATGAACTGGAATGGCTTCGAGCCCTCCTCGACCATCTTCTCATACGGTGCAAGCGCACCGTGGTTGCGCCACATGAACGAGCCAATAAAGCCGCCCGCACCCGAGCCAAAGGCGAGCACATCGTTGCCGCGCTTTGCCAGTGTGTTGTAAAGGCTGCGCTCGCGGTGATCCGTCGTCCAATGCGTCGTGTCGATGCGGCGTGCCATCGGGTACTCCGCGACAATCTCAAGCCCACGACGAAAGTATTCGGACTGCTCCTCCGTCGTCGGGAGCATGGGCAGATCACCCGACTCGATGCGGCGTGCCAGTTCGCTCGACGGGAAGACGTTGAGCTGGTAGAGGTCGCCGCCCGCAATCCCGATCTCGAACTGCGTGCGCACGTCGTTCTCCCAGACCTCCATCGACTGATAGGGCAGCCCATAGATGAGATCGGCGATGACGACAGCGCCCTGCTTCTCCACCATGCGGCGGAGCGTTGCGATAACCGTATCGCGGTCGTCGATGCGCCCGATGGACTGACGGACGCGCGTGTCAAAGGACTGCACGCCGAGGGAGAAACGGTTGATGCCCGCGTTCAGCGCCGCCTCGACCTTGCTCTCCGAGAGGTCATGAATGCGTCCCTCGAGCGTGATCTCACAGTCGCTCGTGAGCGGCAGACGCTCGCGCACAGCGCGCACGAGGCGCGAGAGATCGGCGTCAGAGAGCGCCGTCGGCGTACCGCCGCCGAAGAACACCGCCTGAAAAGGCGCGCCCTGCACATACGGTGTATCCGCCGCCGCATCCAGCTCGTCGAGAAGCACATCGACGTAGTGATGCGCCGCCTCTTCGCGCGTGAAGTTCTGGAAGAAACCGCAGTAGCTGCATTTCTTGTCGCAGAACGGAATGTGAATGTAGACGGCGCGCTCATCGGCGGGATCGGGCGTCGTGTTCATCAGTTCCTGCCAGACACTCGCGTGCTCCGCCTTGTCCATAATCATGCGCTTGCCGCCCGCACCTGGGTGCACAACACGCTTCTTCGTAAAGGCACAGCCGAGCGGATTCGCCGACTTCGTGCCGAGCAGCCAGCCGCGTGCTTCCTCGGGGAGACCCGCGAGCTTCGTTTCAAACGTATTCATGCCAGTGCCTCCTTTGCCGCCGCAATCACCTGTGCGAAGTCATTTTCATCGGGGTGGCTTGCCGCCGCCGCATAGCGCGCCGCATTCTCCTCGGTAAACGCATGCACATTGTCCTTCGGCATGCTCTTGAACATCTCGATCAGCATCGGGTCGATCGCGCCCTGCACGAGAATTGCCCCGAGAATCTCATTCGATGGATCGAAGAGTGCGCGGATGTTCGCAATGCACTTCTCCGCGTGCTCCGAGTCCGGCTCCGCGCCGAGCGTGCCATAGAGGAAGACGCGCCGTCCGCGCAGGCTCTCGATGTACTTCTTCGCACCTGCGTCCGCCGTTCCGCGGTCGATCCACGTGCCGACGCAGAGATCTGCGCCCTCGGGCACCGCCGACGTATCCTTCACGCTGTGGCAGGTCGCGCCGAGCGCCTCCGCCAACTGCTTTGCAACCTTCTCTGTATTCCCCGTGCGCGAGGAGTAGATGACAGTAACTTCATTCGCCATAATTCATTCTCCTAAATATATCAATGTGAATATCATCTTTGCTTGATTCATATAATATAACAGCACATCTAAAAAATCAAGTGCTTTTGCAAAAATCATAAATAATAATTATGAATCAAATTCATGTTTGTGGATTTATCCACCGTCACTATAAATATCTATATTCTTTCTCAATTATATTCTCAACTATAGCATTCTTATTGAGAAAATCACATTCATATTTTCTTCAGAGTTCACGATCTTCAAATTTTTATAGTTTATCTTATATGTATTCACAATTTCTCTTTACATATAATTTTTCATTATGAAAAAGCAACAAAAAACACCGCCGAAGCGGTGCTTTCCTATGATGATCTCAGTGCGCGCCGTGCTCGCCATGCGCGTGGTGATGTCCGCAGTGTCCGCCGTGCTCTCCATGTGCATGGTGGTCGCCATGACCGCAGCCATGTTCACCATGCTTGCCGTGCTGGTGACGGTGCTTGCATTTGCCGCCATCCGCATTCGGCACGAGCGTCCCCGCGAGATGCTGCTTCACAGCCTCATCCGCATCCCCCTTCACGCCCGAGACGAGCTGGATGCCCGCCTCGGCAAGCGCCGTCTGTGCACCCGCACCGATGCCGCCGCAGATGACGAGATTCGCCTGCGCTGTGTGAAGGAACGCCGCAAGCGCGCCATGCCCCTCGCCGACCGTGTCCACAATCTCCTCAGCCACATCGGTTGTAACATCGTAGAACTTAAACTGCTTCGCCCTGCCGAAATGCTGCTCGATCTGACCGTCTGTATATGGTACTGCAATTCTCATTGTATGCTCTCCTTTTTCTTTCATACGGGGCATTGCCGCCTCCTCGATCTCATACACGCCGCCCGCAATGCGGATGCGCTTCCCGCAGACGATTGCGTCCGCGAGCTTGTATCGTGCGGACTCGTAGATGCCCGTCACCGTCGCGCGGGACACGCCCATCGTTGCGGCGCATTCCTCCTGTGTCCGACGGCAGTAGTCGATCTGTCGGATCGTCTCGAACTCGTCCAGCCCGAGAATGACGGTCTCATCCTGCTCCTCCTCCGCATCCTCCGGCGCAAAGCTCCAAAAGTCCGGATAGCTGCATATGCGTCTGCATCTCTTTGGTCGCGGCATAGCCCCTCCATTTCTGTCATATGACAGTTATTATATTAACAAAGTTTTCGGCATATGTCAATTATCTCTTTTCTCAGCTTGACAAGTATGATAGTATAGAGGTAAGAATCCATTATATTTTGGGAGGAAATGGTTATGAAAAAGATGATTGCAGGACTATTTGCGGGGCTCATCCTCGCCACAGGTGCACAGGCAATCGCCTATGGCTGCGAGGACGGCGCATGCGAGCTGCCGCAGCGTCAGAACACTGCGTACTGCTACGATAACGGCGGCGCATACTGCTACGGCGACCGCACACAATCGGAGCGCAGTGAGCGCACATATGCACGCGGCGGCTGCGGCTGCGCGCGCGGACGCTGAGCGAGCGAAGAGAGAAAAGACGGGTCTGACGGAGAAAAAACCTCCGATCAGTCCCGTTTTTTACGCAGATATTACCGTTTTACAAAAATGACAGTGCCCTTGGTGACGGAGATCAGTTCCGCCGCCATGCCGATGCGGTTGATGTGCTCGGCGTACAGACTGTCGTCGTCGGGCACCTTGCGCGCCGTAATCCGTGCAATGCGTGCACAGACCTCGTAGGCATCCAAGGGACAGTCACGATAAGATTCTCCAAATTGCTCTGGGTTCAGAGAGGTCTCCAAGTCCTCGAGAATGTAGACACCGCCGCTTGGCAGCACGTCAAAGAGCGTAAACAACGCCAGAAGCTGGTGGCTCACAATGTGGGACGCGTCATCAATGATGATCTGCGGTCGAATTTCCTTGAGTTTTGCAACCCGTTCCGGATCGGAAAGATCCGCTTGGATAATATGAATACGCTCATCTGCATACTGACTGCAACGATCCGCAATGTCAACACCATAAATCTCTGCATATGGAAAATATTCCTGCCACATACGCAAGCTCGCACCATTGAATATGCCGAGTTCAAGAAGTCGTGTCGGCTGCAATCGAAATTTTTCCAGAAAAAAAGCATATTTATTAAGATAGTTATGCTCCATACTGCACTTGTCCGTGCGATATTTCAGACCAATGGCATCAAGCATTGAAAGGCCATCAAAATATCCTCGCGGCAATTCATCGTCAATGGTGACGTGCTCTCCACGCTTCGTATTAAACAAGGTGACTGACGAAACGGTATCTATCGACTCACCTCGTACAAACATCACAGCAACGAGGCCATTGCCTTCATCAACAGCAGTCTTCTCTGGGATGCAATTATGAAACAAGTCCTCCAGTGACTCTAGATCATAACGCCATATATCCTCATAGGTGTGTAATTCTCTCCGCGCCGAAATATCATGTGGCGTCCTTGCTGTCACAAAAATCTTTCCACCCACATGACATACCTCTTGCAGCTGTCGAACACCTTCACGAATATTTCGAGTCTTCTCCATTCCACTAAGAACGATAATTAAGTCATAGCGAAGCGCACCGATTGCCTCCTCCGTATCGGTAAGATCGCAAAAAGAGTCCTGAAAATAGGGGTCAAACAGCATGACATTATCACATCGTGCCGCGCCTAAGTGGAGCAATCGCTTATTTAGCAGAGGGGCATAGTTCCCCCCCGAAATGTACGAGCCACCGACAACAAGGCAATTCTTCCCGATAATGTCTTTCTCTTGAAACACATCGTGTTTCCATAAATATTCGACAAATGCCTCTCCCATCAATAACATATCCATCCGCTCCCTTAATTTTTTCATACAAACATTTTTCGGAAACAGCAATCCAATGAACTTCATCCCTATAGGTCTTCATGTATTCTACTTTTCCTTGCTTGCATCCAGCATATCATTTCTTAAAATTAAGGAATCGCTGATAAAATGAAGTCCGTCAGATTGGCGTAGATTTTTCGTCCGATTGAGGAGGCAAACCGGACGCAGAGTGATGCTCTGTGGAGGATTTGCCGACAAAAATCGGGCAAAAAAGATGCGCTAAGATGGCGGTGCTGAATTTATCAGTGCTTCCTTAATATCGTATTTGTCATTTTTTGTATGAAGGATACTGCCAAAAATTGTACCGCGAAAAACTGGATTTGACAAGACACTGTACGAAGCCCCTGCCTCCACCTCATAAACAAGGCAGGATACGTACAATCGATGTTGAATAATTAGTGTATCCTACAATCTTTCCACAATCAAAAATGAAAGAGAGAATGCGATGCCTGCACAAAAGACAGTTCTCAAACAAAAAGAAGTACCGCCAACGAAGCCGCTTGCAGGGTGGAAAAAGCTGCTGCTCGCCCTGTTCGGCAGTTATCTCGCGGCAAAGTTCTTCGGCATCCTCCTGCCCAATGTCAGCGCCGCGGGGCTGTCCTCTCATGCGGACAAGGACAATCAGGCATTCCCCTCAAACAATACCACAGATGAGTATTCGGATGATACGTGGGACTATCCTGCTGAAGACAGATATGAGGACGAATACATCTATGAGAAAGATGAGCCTGTAGACGACCCGCTCTATGACGATTGGGATGATTGGAATGAGGGCTATGATGACGATCATTTCAGATGAATCGGCTTATTTAAGGAAGCACTGATAAATTCAGCGTCGCCATCTTAGCGCATCTTTTTTGCCCGCACTTCGTCGGCAAATCCTCCACATAGCCTTTGCTATGCGTCCGGTTTACCTCCTAATTCGGACGAAAAAATCTACGCCAATCTGACGGACTTCATTTTATCAGCGATTCCTTAATATGATAGCATAAACCTCGATAATACTATTGGATAGACTTGTATTCCACGGATTGGAGCTGGTGAAATGGGCACAATGCAGATTTCGAGCAAGCCGCCGTTCCTGCACGGCGAGAATGCGGCGAGCAAAGCACAGAACGGAAAGCCAAGTACAGTGGCGCAGGTGCTGAACCATGCGGTCGAGGTCTATATCAGCGCAAAGGGGAAGTCCCTGAGCGAGAGCGCCGAGATGGAGGAGGATCTGACGCCTGCCGAGGCGGCGCTTGCGGCGAATGATAAGGAGCTCGCCGACAAAAAGGCAAAGAAAGCACAGGCGGCGGAAATCGAGCAGCGCATTCAGACAGATACAAGCCTCACGGACGAGGACAAGGCAAAGCTGCAAAAGTGCGCAGATGAGTTGAAGCGCGCGGGCATGACGGACGAGGACAAGCTGAGCGAGCTGCACGGCAAGGTGGAGAAACTCGACAAGCTTGTGACAGATGATGTTGTCACTGGCGAAGACATCCGAGAAATCGAAGGACAGCGCAGTCTGTACCAGTCGCAGATTGGTCGTCTGGAATCCGAGATGAAGGCGAAAGAGCACCACAATATGAAGCTGCGCGGTCAGGCGATCCAGGAACGGGCTGATCGTGATGCAGAGATCACAAAGGCGCAGGAGAAGGAGCGAGCAGAACTCGAGGCATTGCAGCCAGGTTCTCTGTCCGCACTCGCCGCGCTGAGGGAATACCAAAAGACCGCCGCTGGAAAGAAGAATGCGGATCGGAGTATGGTCGTCGTTCCAACGAATAAGAATGCGGCGGATGCATAGGAATTTTTGACATGAAAACGAGGTTGTTGCACAAAAGCGACAACCTCGTTTTCATATGTATTCAGATCAGTGCTGCTGGCTCATACTCCTCGGGGAGGACGCGGCGGAGGAAGCGGCGCGTACGCTCCTCGCGCGGCGCGGTAAAGATCTCGTGCGCGCTTCCCTCCTCGACGATGACGCCGTCCGACATGAATATGACGTGCGTCCCGACCTCCTGCGCGAACTTCATCTCATGGGTTACAACGATCATCGTCGTCCCCTCCTCGGCGAGTGTCTTCATGACCTGTAAGACCTCGCCCACAAGCTCGGGATCGAGCGCGGATGTCGGCTCATCAAAGAGGATGACATCAGGCTTTGCGGCAATCGCGCGCGCGATGCCGACGCGCTGCTGCTGACCGCCCGAGAGCTGCGACGGGTAGTAGTCCGCGCGGCTCTCCATGCCGACCTTGCGCAGTGCTTCCATCGCGATCTCATGCGCCTCGCTCTTCGGAATCCCGCGCCCGACGGTCAGCCCGAGGGTGATATTTTCGAGTGCGGTCTTATTCGCAAAGAGGTTGTAGTTCTGAAAGACAAATGCCGTCTTCTTCCGCACATCTGCAATCTCGCGATCCGACGCCTCCGCGAGCGATACCTGCATCCCGTGAAAGTCCATCGTCCCGCCGTCGGCGCGCTCGAGGAAATTGAGGCAGCGCAGGAAGGTGGTTTTGCCCGAGCCGCTGGGACCGAGAATGACGACGACATCCCCCTTCTCGACGCTGAGGCTGACGTCCTTTAGCACCTCGGTTTCTCCGAAATTCTTACGCACATTCTGAACGTGCAGCAGCATATGCACCCCTCCTTAATTCTGACCACGGAATGCCCCAACGCGCCGTTCCGCCGCCGCGAACAGCAGCTGAACAATGGTGCAGAGCACGAGATAGACGATGAAGACATCGAGATATGCCTCGATGTAGTTGTAGCCATAGGACGCGGCGATCTTGCCGACCGCCATGATGTCCTTGACCGTCATGAGGAACGCGAGCGACGTACCCTTGATGAGGTTGACCGTGATGTTCGCAATGCTCGGCAGCGCCACGACGAGCGCCTGCGGGAGGATGACGTGCAGATAGGTCTGAAACGCCGTCAGCCCGCCCGCGAGTCCCGCCTCAAGCTGTCCCTTCGGAATTGCGAGCAGTGCCGCGCGGAACGCCTCCGTGAGGAGGGCAATCGTGTTGATGGTAAAGATAAAGACGGCGTAGTAGAATGGATCGACCGCCTCGAATATATTGATGTCCAGCCCCAGATCGCGAACGATCTCGTTCACAATGCTCGGCAGGAGACTGTAAAGCAGGAGTATCTGCAAAATGAGCGGCGTTCCGCGCACAAAGGAGACATAGCCGCGCACGAGTCGTCCGCCCACGCGCGCCCCGCGCACGCGCAGGACAGCGAAGTAGAAGGCGACGGGTGCCGCGAGGAGAAGCGAGAGCGCCGTCAGAGAGAGAGTCACACCCGCGCCCTGCCAGACGAGCAGGAAGGTTTCCTGCATGAAGTCAAGATCCAGCTCCAACTGCGTCCCCTCCTCCCATTTCCTGCCCCTTCGCTACGGCGGAGAGGCTCGTCCCTACATCCAGCCGCTTCTCGATCCAGCCAAAGATCTGCTCGAGCACGAGGACGAGCACCCAGTAGATCAGCATGGCGGCGAGATAGACCTCAATGCCGTACGCCCCGAAGTTCTGTGCGATGATGAGATTGCCCTTGCCGATGAGGTCGATCAGCCCGATGGTATAGGCGAGCGAGCCCTCCTTCAGCAGGTTGATGGTCGCATTGCCGAAGTTTGGCAGGGCGACAATCGCCGCCTGAGGCAGCATGACGTGACGGAACGCCTGGAACGGCGTCAGTCCCGCGCTCACCGCCGCCTCGTACTGTCCGCGCGGCACTGCCTTATATGCCGCACGGAACACCTCCGAGATGTACGCGCCAAAGAGCAGGGTGAACGTGATGATCGCAAAGACGGCACGGTGCAGCCCGTTCATATCGTAGTCAAATACGGCAAATGCGAGTTTCGGCAGACCGTAGAACACGATGAAGAGCAGGACGATGGACGGCGTGCAGCGCATGACGTAGACATAGCTGACTGCCGCCCATCGCAGGGGTGCGGTGCCGCTGAGATTCGCCCATGCGAGCGCGCCGCCGAGCAGCGAGCCAAGTGCGATGCTGATGAAGCCCACGAGAAGGGTTACATCGAGATATGTGAGGAGCTGCGGCAAAACCTGCCCAATCATCCCTATGTCAAATGCCCGTGTTTCCATCCCGTGTGCCCCCTCTCATTAGTTTAGATATGCAGACAGACTCTCCCCGAAATATTTCTGCTCGAGCTCTGCAATCTTTCCCTCGGCGCGCAGCTCCTCGATCGCCTTGTCATACTCGTCCGCAAAGGCCTGTTCCTTCTTGTTGAAGATCGGATAGGTCGGAATCCCCTTGTAGCGGATGTAGGTCAGTTTGTCGCTGAATGCGTGGTAGGGGGCATCCTCCTTCTCGATGTTGTTCTTATAGCTCAGTTCGACCTCGAGGTAGCCGTCATAACGCCCCTCCATGACCCAGCTGTATGCGTCCGCATTCTGGAAGGACTCGGACGAGGTCAGCTTGATCTCATTGCCGGGGTTCTCCTTGTTGTATGTGTCAATGACCATATAGCGTGCGTCCTGCGGCGCGATCGGCACGAGCTTGCCGCTGAACTTCGCAAAGGACGGGAGATCCACAATCTCATTCGCCGTGTCCTTGCGGATCGCAAGACCGATCACGCTTGCACCGATATTGTTCTGCGGGAAGACATACTTCTTCTTGCGCGCGTCCGTAATCCAGATGCCCTTCGTGCCGACCGTGTACTTGCCCGACTCTACGCCGATCAGGAGATCGTCATCCGAGGTCGGCACGAATTTGAACTCGTACTGTGGCAGCTTCTTCGCTACTTCCTTCATCACAGCGACCTCGAAGCCGTCCGACTCACCTTGCTCATTCACATAGTCATAGGGGACATAGTAATTCGTATGCGCGACCGTGATCGTCTTCTTGCCATCTGCGGACTTTGCGCCGTCTGCGCTGTCCTTGCCGCAGCCCGCGAGCCCTGCGGCAAGTGCCGCTGCGAGGAGGCCCGTGAGTGCCGCCTTGCCGATTTTCTTGAAGTCCATCATACTTCCTCCCTGTCAGACAGCGCCTGCTGCGCTGCGTACCCAGTCAAAACGATTCCAGTCAATATCACGCGGAACGGTGCAGTCCGCACCGAGGAGGACGCCTGTGCGCCCTGCCGCCGCAAGAATGCGCGCCGTCTCCGCCTCAACCTCTGCGCGTGTGCCGCTGTAGAGGATATCCGTTGCAAGGTTGCCGAACCCTCCGAGGAGAGCGTGCGCGGGGAAGATCTTGCGTCCCTCTTCGAGCGGTACACCCTCGACCACCGCCGCCCAGTTGATTGTCTTTGCATCGTAGTCACGATACCACTCGAGCTCGTTGCGATGCCCCGCATAGCCGCAGATGTGGAGGATATTGTAGGGGCTTGCCGCATTCGCGACGCGCAGGATCTCCTTCTCGCCCGGCGCGAACACCTCCTCATAGACGGCGCGGTCTGCGCCCTCGCCGACGAGGTTCTGCAGGCTGAAGTAGATTCCCGTCACGCCCGCCTCGCGGATGATGCGGTCGGCGAGCTTCGCGAGATCGGCGGAGATGACGTCGAACGCAGCCTTCACCGCCGCCTTGTCTTCGCGCACGAGGCGGGCGAGGAATGCCTCATCCTCGGCGAGTGTGCCCGGCTGCATGAACTTGATCGTCGTGCCCGCGCAGAAGAGATTGTAGAATGTCGCGATGTCACTGCCGTAACGCCGTGTAATCTCCTTTGCATAGGCGACCTGCCGTGTAAAGAAGGGATGATCGTCGGGCAGCGGCTGAACCTTCGCCAGCTCCGCCGCCGTCTTCGCCTTCTGCACGACGGGATTCGGATAGGAGAAGAAACCGTCCGTCATAATCTTGACGAAATCCGGCTGTGCCTCCTCGATGAAGCGAAGCTCTCCGTCGAGCACCTTCTTCTCGAGTTCGGGATGCGCGTATGCGTCCGCGTGAATCTCATCGTCGAGGAAGTGGAACCAGAAGCCCGCAGGCACGCGCTCCACGGGTTTACAATCCATCGCGTTCAATACCAATTCTTTCTTTGAGATTGCCATATTATCCCCTTCTTTTTTTACACCTATAGCATATCTTGCATATATGTTTTTCTTGCACATATCATACAGGTAAATATCTTAGTTGTCAAGTATGTTTTATATATTTTCTTGTTGACACGAAATAGAGGGGCGCTTATAATTGATGAAAACGTAGCGCATACACGAGGCACACCTCGCGATGAACGCACCTGCAACAAGAAAGGGTCTGAAGGAGGACATATGATGAAAGATTTTTCTGCCGAGGTGCATGGCTGTCACCACTATGACGCAACGGGCGCACTCACAACGCCCGTCTATCTGTCCGCGACGTTCCGCCATCCCGCATTTCGCCGGAGCACGGGCTACGACTACGGACGCATGGCGAACCCGACGCGCAGCGCGCTCGAAGAGGCGATTGCACTCCTTGAGGGCGGAGGGCGCGCGTGGGCACTCTCTTCGGGCATGGCGGCGATCAACCTCGTCTTTGCCCTATGCAAAGCGGGCGATCACGTGCTCCTGCCCGAGGATCTCTACGGCGGCACGGTACGTCTTGCAAATGACATCTACCGCCGCTACGGCATCGACTTCGAATATATAGATATGCGCGACACCGCACACATCCGCGCAAAGATGCGGAGAGAAACGAAGATTGTCTTCGTTGAAACACCGTCGAATCCGATGATGTTCGTCACCGACATTCGCGCAGCAGCAGAGGTCGCACACGCATATGGCGCACTGCTCGTCGCGGACAATACATTCCTCTCACCGCATTTCCAAAAGCCGTTGCACCTCGGCGCGGACATCGTTCTCGAGAGCGGCACAAAGTACCTATGCGGCCACAACGATGTGATCTGCGGCTTCCTCGCTGTAAAGGATGCGGACTCCGATCTTGCAAGGGAAATCGAGCTCCTCGTAAAATCCGAGGGGCCAAACCTCTCTCCGATGGACTCGTGGCTCATGCTGCGCAGCCTGAAGACGCTCGGCGTGCGCGTCGAGCGTCAAGCGGAGAGTGCGCTCACCATCGCCCAGTGGCTGCGCACACTGCCCATGGTCACGGATGTCTACTATGTGGGTCTCCCCGATCACCCGCAGCACGCGCTCCATCAGTCCCAGAGCACGGGCTGCGGCGGTATGATCTCATTCAAAGTGAAAACGCCCGCCATCGCACAAAATGTTCTCGCGCATCTGAGGCTCATCGCATTTGCCGAGAGTCTCGGCGGCGTCGAGAGCCTCCTCACCTATCCCATCGTGCAGACACACGCGGAGATGCCGAAGGATCTCATTGAGCGCACGGGACTGGACGACCGTCTCCTGCGCCTCTCCGTGGGGCTTGAGGACGTGGAGGATCTGAAGGAGGATCTCGAACAGGCACTCAAGAAGGCTACTCAGGAAGGATAATAAATATGCCCATCAACTTTGACGAAATCATCGACCGCAGGAACACCTCCTGTCTGAAATACGACTTCGCCGCTGAGCGCGGCTACCCTGCAGACATTCTGCCATTCTGGGTCGCGGATATGGACTTTCGCACGCCCACCCCTGTGATTGATGCGCTGAAAGCACGCGCAGAGCACGGCATCTTCGGCTATACGCAGGTGAAGGACGACTATGTCATCGTCCTTCAGAACTGGTTCCGCACGCGCCATGACTGGGCCATCGAGCGCAGCGACCTCATCATCACGCCCGGTGTCGTCTTTGCCATCGCAAACGCCATCCGTGCATTTACGAAAAAGAGCGATGCTGTACTCATTCAGCAGCCCGTCTACTACCCGTTCGCGAACATGATTCGCCAGAACGAGCGCATCCTTGTCGATAGCCCCCTCCGCCTCATCGAGGGGCACTACGAGATCGACTTTGAGGACTTCGAGCAAAAGGTCATCGAGCACAGCGTCAAACTCTTCATCCTGTGCAGTCCGCACAACCCCGTCGGACGTGTCTGGACGCGTGCGGAGCTCGAGCAGCTCGCCGCGATCTGCCTGCGCCACAACGTCATCGTCGTTGCGGACGAGATTCACGAGGAGTTCGTCCGCCCCGGCTTCCGTCACATCCCGTTCGCCGCGATCTCCGATGAGGCGGCGGCGATCACCGTCACCTGCACCTCGCCAAGCAAGACCTTCAACCTCGCGGGCCTTCAGATCTCGAACATCTTCATTCGGGACAAGGAGCTGCGCCACCGCTTCAAGGAGGAACTGAGCCGCACGGGCTACGACGAGCCGAACACGCTCGGGCTTGCGGGCGCAAAGGCAGCGTACGAGTATGGCGCAGCGTGGCTCACGGAGCTCCTCGCCTATCTGGAAGAGAACAATGCACGCACAAGGGCATTCCTCGCGCAGCACCTCCCGAAGGTGACGCTCATCGAGCCCGAGGGGACGTATCTCCTCTGGCTCGACTTCTCCGCCTATGGGCTTTCGGATGAGGAACTCAACGCAAAGATCATCCGCGACGCGTATCTCTGGCTCGACGACGGCCCCATCTTCGGTGCGGGCGGCAGCGGCTTTCAGCGCATCAATATCGCCTGTCCATGGGCAACCCTCGAACAGGGACTCAAAAATCTCGCCGAGGCATTTGCCTAATATCGCACAAAAAATGGGAGACACCGCATCTTCACGGTGTCTCCCATTTTTATGTTCATTCATTTTCTCTAAAATACTGCCACGCGTCCATAACATCAAGAAACGCGCCGTCGAAACCCGCCGCCATAATCATATCGAGGTAGGCGTTTGGGCTGCCGTAGAGGAGATCGTGCCACTCCTGCGACCAATAGCGTGCCTTGTAGCTGCCCGGCCACTCCGGGTTTGCCCCCGCGAGCCAGTGCGGACGCTCATTCGTCCACGCGCTCTGCCAGTAGGGGCGATAGTCCGCCGCCTCGCCGACGCTCATATATGAGAGGAGGAGGCGCTGCCCGCCGTGCGCCTTGCGTTTCAGCCGCGCGGTCTCCTCGCGCGTGAGCGGACGGTCATCATAGTAGAGGTCGACGATGAGGAGATCGTAGTTCGTCGCCGCAAGCGCGTTGATGTAGGATTCACGTGTCTTGAAATGCTCGGGATTCAGCAGCACGAGGAAATTCTTCACCTGTTTTAACTGCGTGACATCGTCCGCATTCTCGTGCATTGGACGACGGTCGGGAATTACATTGAGGAGGCGGTCGCCGCCGTCGGCGACATAGCCCTCCGCAGCGCCCAGCTCCTGCACATGTCGGAGCTTCTTGCCCTTGACATAGTCGAGGACAAAGACCTGCTTGCCCGCGAGCAGCGGCTTGCGGAGCATTGCCGCGAGAAATTCATCTGTCTCGCTGTCATGGCGCTCCGCCTTCTCCCCGTCCTCTTCGTAGCCGTCATAGAAGCGAGACTCCATAAAAAATCCGTCAAGCGCACGAATGAGGCGTGCGACATTCTCCTCCGAATTGTATTCTGTCACCTCGAGGAGCCCTGTGGGACCGTTGCCGACAAGGAGGAATGTGGGGATGCGCCCCCGTGCATAGACGCCGAGCTGCTCCGTGAGATCGACCATCGCCGTCTCCGGCGTGAATGCCTTCTCCGTTGGAGCGCCCTGCACCGCATCGCATGCCGCATGCGGCAGCTGCTGCAGCCCAAATATCCCCGCAGCTCCCACGAGAAGCGCCGCAACGCCCTTTTTGATCTTTCCCATAAGCCCTCCTGTGTTTTTACAAGCTCTCCTGATACCAGAGGATAAAGCCCCAGCCGTTGTAGCCAAAGCCACCCTCATCACGGCGGACATAGCGCTCCGCCTGAAAGGTGAAATTCCTGCGCTCCGTGATCTTCCACTCCACGCCCGCGACGAGGGAACGGCGGCTGAATCCACCGCCCGTATTGAGTGCCGTGCGCAGCGGATCAGAGGTGTTGTTGACGTGCGCATAGTGCGCCATGAGCTGCCACGTGAGTTTATCCGAGATACGGTGACGCACCCCGAGCCCATAGTACTGGCGCGCAACCGACTGCGAGGTGATGCCGCTCGCCGCCTCGGTCAGGGCGTAGATGGTATAGAATTGCAGCTCGTTCTTCTTCGAGATCTGCTGATTGTGAAAGAAGCGCAGCTCCCACTCATCACCGTCACGATAGTGGTTCTTTCCCGTAATCGTGCCGTTGTCCGTATCTGCCGCATCCTGCTCGGAGTGCTCAGTGGAGCTATGGTAGAGCTGCACCATGTACTGCCTCTTCTCTCCCGCATGGAGATATTCCACTTCCTGTGAGAAAATATTGCCCGGCGAGACATGTGCGCTCGGCACTTCCTTCGCGTAGTCATAGCCACTGCGCATGGCGTAGCTCAGCCGCCCCGTCAGGTGGTCACGCTCGGTGATGAGATGGACAACCTCAATGCTCGGAATGTACTGCCATCCTGCACCAAAGTCCGTAAAACGCGCAAGCCCCTCCGGCACAACAGCATAGCGTGCAAAACGACTCTGCCCCGTCGGTACATTCAGCGCAAAGCCATAGTTGACACGATTGACCTTTTTCTCGTTCCGCAGTGTAACACTCAGCTGCGTATCTGTCCATCCGGAAACGCTGCCGTTCTCATAGCCCGTATCCGACTTCACGTAGCCTGTCGAAAGCCCATAGTCCAGCTTCGTCCTGCCCGCATGGGTGCGTGCGAAGTAGGAGAATGGCAGATAGAGCTGATGCCCCGCATGGTCGCCATGCCAGGCATAGTATTCGAGCCCCGTCTGATAGCCCTTGCCCTCGCCGAGGTACTTCAGCGCGTGCTCGCTCTGTGCGAGCTGCTTCTGTGCCGTCACCTCGTCACGCGCAGCCTCGGATGCCCACGCCCGTGCCTCGCGGTCGTAGTTCTCCGCCTCGACGCGGTCGCTCTGCAGCTGTGTGAGATCTGCCGTGCTCGCGGTCAGTTCCTGCTGATATTCCGCAACCAATTCGCGCGCGTCGCGCTCGGCATCCTCCGCCATCTCACGTGCCGCCGTCAGCGCGTCAAAATGTACCTCCACAGCATCGAGTGCCGCCTGCGCCGCCGTCAACTGCGCCGAGATGGCATCGATCTGCGTCGTACCGCCTTCCACCCCCACGCCAACAGAACCGCCCGCCAGTGCCGCCTCAACCATGATCTGCGCATCCATGATGCGGTTCTGCTCATAGCCGACTTCGCTGAGAACGCGTGCGACGACCTCCGCGCGGCGAGAGCCGGCGGCACTGCCTGTGCCCGTATCCGTGAGACGACTCTCCTGCGCACTCAGCGCGTTGACCTGAGCGCGCTGTGCATAGACCTGCGGCGCATAGTCCGCCTCCGCCTGCTGTGCGGCGATCGCCTCTGCCGTGCGTGCTGCGCTCGCCTCCTCGGCAACTGAGAGGGCAGTACGGACAGCAGCAAGATGGTCCTCGGCAGCTCTGAGATTCTGCCCGACGAGGACGATGTTTTTCGCCGCATCTTCCGTTGCCGCGCGCGCCTCCGCGAGATTTGCACGCGCATTCTCGAGATCGGTCTTCACCTGTGCGAGAGCGTTCACCGCTGCATGATAGGAGCGGATCTCCGCCTCCACATTCGACATATAGGAAAAGTAGCCCGGCACATCATGCAGCGTGTCGTGACTCGCTGCCAGTGCATCGTCCGCCATCGCCCCGAGGCAGAGCGCGCACACCGCCGCAGAACGCAGGAGGGCATTGCGGCGCTGCAGCGCCTTTCGCATCATCCTCATGCCTTCTCCATCCTTTCGAGATCGGGAAGCTCCTCCCCGTACAGCCAATTTGCAATCGTGTAGAAAATCCCCGCATTCGCCTGGTAGAACACAGGCTGCGCACAGAACACATAGTAGTTGATCCCGTGCCCGAAACGGATGAGCGCCCATACGGCGTACGCAAGCGCAAGGGCAGTGGCGAGGAAGAAGCCGAATCCGTAGCTTTTCTCTCCCAGCCAGAGACTCATCATACCGAAGACGAAATTGCCCCCGGCCGCGAGCGCGCCGATCCGCCAGACGCTGCTCTGAAAATCGAAGTACTCCAGCATGATCATGAGCACCTGCAGTGCACCCGTAAAGAATGCCGCAAAGAGCATGACACTGAACATATTCACGGAGTTATAGTCCAGCGCCGCAAACGAGAGCACATAGTTGCCGAACGCCAGGAATACGAGGGTGAATACGAACTGGAACTCAAACGCCTGCCGCAGCTCAAACCACATGACGTAGAGCAGATCCTTGCGCGTATCCTCAATCAGGTGGAGGTTGCCGCCGCGCGTAATCGCATTGAAGTAATGCACATAGCGCTCGTAAAAATGCGTCTCCACCTTCACGACAAACATGGCCGTGAGCGGCAGAATCGACAGCAGCGCATAGAACACGACGACATCATAGCGCGGCGCATAAAGGAACGTATCCTCAATCAGCACGCCCCACGGCCCCTGCCAAATGATGATGTTCGGCAGGAAGAGTCCGAGTGTATAGCCAAATGCCCCGATGAAGAGCCGCCCATGCCGCCCAAGGTAGGGCAGGAAGGCAAAGAGCATCCCATCGTGCGGAAGCCCGAACCGGCTCGTCACATACAGGAAAAAGAAAAGCACGAGTGCGCCCATCCCCACATCCATTCCGAGCAGTGCTGCCGCCGCGGGCGGAAGATAGGCACCGTGCAGGAGGAATGCCGCCAGTGCGAGACTGATCAGAACGCCGCCGAGATAGCCGAGGATCAGATACTTGAACTTCTTCACCGCCGTGAGGTAGACGCTGCCGACCCAGACGAGCAGCAGCAGCGAGAAGAAGATGTGAGACAGCAGCTTCAGCTCAAACGCGAGCGGCTTGCCCCAGAAGAACAGCACGGAGGCAATCGTCCCGAGCGTGAGCAGGATCGCGCTCATGCCAAACATGGAGGGTGTCACGTCGCGGTAGTGCTGCACCGTGATACAGTCCGCAAGATAGCGCGTCAGGACGATCGTAAAGCCGCACGAAAGCAGCTGCGAGAATACAAAGGAGTAAACGACCGCCCCCAAAAAGACCGCCGACTCATCTGCACCCGCATTGAAGACCTGAAAGAGCATCTGAACCGCGAGCACCATGCCGGCGAGGAGCGCAAACGGCCCCGATGTGACCAGCGCGGAGTAGGAATACGCCTTGATATGTCCCGCTGCCGTACGCGCCCGAAACAGACGCTTGAGTTCAAATCCGACGCCCGCCATGCGGTCCCTCCTTCGCTGCGTGTTCATACGCCTGCCGGTAAGAGGCAACGAACTGTTCATAGGTGTAGCGCGCCTGCGCCCGCGCAAAGCCGGCTGCCGCCATCGTGCGCCGCAGCTCATAGCTGCGAGCCAGACGCACAATCTCATATGCCATTGCCTCGTAGTCCATCGGTGCGACCACCGCGCCCGCAGAACCAAATGCATCGCCGTCGCCATAGATCAGCTCACGGCAGCACCCTACATCTGTTGCCACGTAGGGGCGGTGCGCCGAGAATCCTTCGAGCACGGCGAGCGGCTGACCCTCGCTGATGCTCGAGAGCACCATGATGTCGATCTGCGGCAGATAGTCCGCCACTGGAACCGAGCCGGTGAACGTCACATCCTCGAGTCCCAGCATGCGGATCGTCCGATGACAGACCGCAGCATAGTCCGGATCCTCGTCCATGCCGCCCATGATGATGAGCCGCGCATCCGGCAGCTCGCGCTTGACGACCGCAAAGGCGCGCAGGAGGGTCAGGATATCCTTGATCGGCACAACGCGCACCACCGCCCCGATTGTGATCGGCTCGCCGTGATCCGTGAGCTCCGGAACACCGGCAAAGCGCTCCATATGCACCCCGTTTGGGACAATGCTGATCTTTTCCGGCGCGCAGCCGAGATCTGCGGCAATCCTGCCGTTATGTCCGAACAGCGTATAGAGATGATCCGCAGCATGGTAGGAAAGGCGCGCGAGATAGTAAAAATAGCGGATCCAGATGCCCTTGAAGTCCGTCTTTGCCCAGTCGCTCTTGATGATCTCCGCCTCGCGCTCGCGCGCATAGACGCCGTGCTCTGTGATGATGAACGGCTTTTGATGCAGCTGTGCCGCGAGTCCGCCGATCACGCCGCAGTATCCCGTCGCAACACTGTGATAGACATCGGCCGCGGGCAGCTTCTGCTGCATGAGATAAAAGAGCGGCAGGAGCATCGAGCGCATCGTCCAAAAGAAATCGGTGAACGGGAGATTATTGTGCTCCCTACGGTAGACGCGGACGATCACATCGAAGAAATCGCTCGACATGAAGACCGCGAGCGGCGATTTCCAGCGGCCATAGGAGAAAATCTCTGCAAGCCGCGCAAGCGGGACATCCCACTCGCCGCACACCAGCTCATAGAGCGTCTGCTGCTCCTCCCCCGTGAGGATGCCCTCCTGCATCTCCGCCGCACGCTGTGAGAGGATCTCGTCGAGGAACATCTCCTCAACACCGATGCAGTTTTTCGGCAGCTCATATTTAAATTTTCCGCGATCCTTTGCCTCCGCACCGATCGAATATATGACAAACTCATGCTCCGGGAGCCCCGACATAAGCATCTGAATCCAGGAGGACACGCCGCCCACAACGTAGGGGTAGGAGCCTTCTGCCAGGAGACATATCCGCATCAGTCCACCTCCTTCCAATAGATGCGTGCCTCGGGTGCGCTCGTGCGAATGAGATAGACGCCTTCGTCCACGATCTCCGCTGTGCAGTCTTCCGTACGTTCGATTTCATGCGCTGTACGCAGGAGGAAGCGCAGCTCGCCTCTGCAGTTCCAGGTATAGAGCTCCATCCCCTCATCCGTCCGCCGTACGCGGTAGTCCATATCGAAGTAATCCGAGTAGTACGGCAAACTCTCAGAGATCGTCGTCGTCGTCAGCCATGGAAACCGCCTATTCACATCGTGCATGAAATTTTTCAGCCCGATCTCCATATCACGCCAGCTGCTGTCCTTGCTCTCCTCGTAGAAAATCTCATCGGGGTGGACAAAGTGCGCAAACGTGCCGTTGTAGTTCAGTACGCCGATCTCCTGCCAGTACATGAGCCCGCTTGCGGCATGCCCCGAGCTGATGCGCGGGATCTCATAGACGCCGTTGGGCCGACGCTCAAACTCCTGATAGTACGCCTTCTTGTCCGCAGGGCCGTCAAAAAGTGAAGCGAACACCTTGACCTCGGGGAAGACGTTCTCCACCGCCTGCTTCCCCTCGGGGCTCAGGATGTCCGAAGGCGGCACATAGGAACGGAACACATAGTTCGGATAGACGGATTTGATATAGATGCGCAGCTCCCGCAGCGACTCCTCCATATCCGCCTGGCTCTCCCACGGCACATAGTCCAGTTCACCCTGCCCGTAGCCATCCGGTGCCAGGGACTGATGGTTGTAGCCGTGCAGACCAAGCTCACCGCCCATATTGAGGAGTTCGCGTCCGTAGATGATGAGCCCATCGCGCGCCGCACGTCCCCCAAGCGGACGGAACGGACCTTTGACCTGATCCCCGTATGTCTCGATGATGACACCCGTGTAGCAAATGTCCTCATCCTTTGCGAGCTGCTGCATGAACGGCCACCAGATCTTGCGGTAGAACGTCTCCGTATCAACGCCCAGCTCATCGTGAATCTTGTAAAAATATCCTTCCGGAATGGGAGCCGGAAAGTCGTCAATAAAAAAGATCTTCACACCGACCACAGGGTAGATCGTATCCTCCCCACAATGTGCAATCATTGCGGTCAGAATGCCGACATTCGTCTTATCGTCGCGCTCCACCCCGTTGTAGGCGTAAATGCGCCCCGCGCCGATCGGCTGCTCCCATAGGATCGGCGTCCCATCGAGACTTTGTATGTGCGAGGTCACAGTCGGAGCGAGGCTGAGTACATTCGCATGGGTCGTGTAGACCGATCCCTCGCCAAAGCTGAAATCCTTGCCGCCGACGAGGAAATTCGTCAGGAGGTGAATCCCCAGCACATCCGTCGTCGCACCCAGCTGCTCAACGCCAAACGTCCGTAGCACATCCGCCGAGATTGGAAAGACCTCCTCCTGCTCAATCTTTTGCAGAAGGAGAATGCTGCCGCCTGCGCTTCCATAGTCCAGAACTGCGGGCAGCATCTTTACCGCGCCAAGACGCCCGGTCGCGAGGATAACCCCCCGATTGGACTGATCTATGACAAAAGAAGCCGTGAGAGGAACACTCTCGAACGCCTTCCGCTTCTCCGTCAGGATTTTTTCCATATTGTGCCGCGCGTACATACTCGGCACATCCTCCGGATCGTAGATAATGAGGAATTTCTCGCGCGGCAGCTCCTCCTCGGGCGGCGCAGGACGCAGAGAACCATCGATCGACAGCGCGTTGTCCACTCCCCCCAGATGCAGGAATCCGTCCAGACGGCTGTACTGGAAGAAGCACCCGAGGAGGAAGGCAATGAGCAGGAGGAGGCAGAGACTGCGGTTATTCATGCGCCGCACCTCCGTCCCAGTAGCGGATCGCCTGCATCGCCTCATTGCTGAGACGCACCGGGAGCCTCTTCAATGCGTCGATGGTTTCCCGCAGACGATCCGTATCATGCGCAGCCTGCGCAAGGTGGAGCAGAAGAAGGAGCGGCAGCTCCGCCTTCGGATGCTGCGCACGAAACACAGCACATGCGTGCTCCGCCTCCTCGAGCTGCCCCGCGCGGATCATTTCGCGGATGCTCTCTGCCTGATAGGTGGGATGCTCCGGATGGCGCTCGGCGAGGACGCGCAGCATCTCCATGTAGCGCGTCCGCTGCTGCGCGCGGATGACGCTGTCGCCGTACTGGCGCAGGAGGAATTCGCGCACCTTTGCAACGTATTCGTTCAGGAGTACGTCATCGTCGTTCCCGCGCTTGATCTCCTCCTCGAGCGCATAGATCTCCTCGCTCAGCTGCTCCATATGCGCCGTCATCAGCGACACGGCATAGTAGGCGATCTCGCGGTCGCTGTCATGCACGGCCTCATTCAGAATCGACTGCCGCTCCACCACATTCTGCTTGATTGCATCGGTGAAGAACTTGCGCTTCAGCTTCGCATCGTCCATCAGAAATATGTCATGCAGCGGCACAATATCCCCGCTATACGCATGCTCGTCGAAAGATAGGCTCAGGTTCTCGTCTCCGTCCTTCGGCTCCGTCCGATCCATGAGCCCCAGTGTCTTGCCAAAAAAATCGTACAACACGAGGATCGCCAGCCCCGCGACCGGAATAGCAAGCGAAAAAGCCCCCTTGGCAACGGCGGAGATTTCCCCCCGGCGGCGCGCCTCAGCTGCTGTATAGACAAGTACGGTGGCCGCATATACGGCGACCCCCGCCTCTATTCCTGCAAATCCGCCGCCCATCATAACGCCTGGCACTCCTCTGTCTCTACACCGGCCTTCGCCAGGCGTTCACGCACCATGTCCAGCGTCTTGCCTGCAACATCGGGCAGGAGGAGGGAGACGCCCTCCGGTGTTGCTCCGATGAAGTCCTCAGCGCGGATGCTGTTCGCAATCTGATGATCGAGCTTGCTGTACGTCATCCCATTCACCTTGATCGGGAGCAGCGTCACGGGATAATCCTGCTGCATGCGGCGACGCTCGCGGAACTCCTCGACCACCTTGCGGAACTCCTCCGCACGCAGAATGCGCGTCTCATCGAGATACTTGCGCCCCGCCGTCTCCTTCTCCCACTCATAGGCGCGCCCGAGCGAGCTCGAGACAAGCCGCGCTGTGATGGAGAGCAGGTTCTGCTGATAGAGGCTCCACTGTTCAAAGTCCAAATGGTAGATTTGGAGCACCGCAATAACCCGCCCCTCGTAGGAAATCGGCGCCGCCAGATCGGGCAGCCCCTGCACGAGGTCGCGGTTCACGAAGATCTTCTTTTCACGCAGCATCTCACCCAGATAGGGGTAGTCCTCGACGCGCAAGGAACGCGGCATATCCGCCGTTCCTTTCCCAAGGCGCACCTTTTGGCGCAGATAGTAGCCGCCCTCGCCGACGACATAGACCACAACATCGTTGACATCCAGAATATCTGCTGTGATCGAGGCGGTCTGGGTGAACAGATTCTCCGTCTCGACCGAATCCAGCCGCGAGATGATGCGGTAGAGACGTCCGATGCTGTCGTCGGAGTTGACAATCTGACGATACAGACGATCCTTTACCGCGAGATTTTCCTTGAAAATCTTCTCCAGGAATGAGCAGCGATACTGCAGACGGCGCTTCACACGGCCGTCCGACTCCTGGCGATAGCTTTCGCGGTCAGCAAAGTAGCCCGTCAGAACAGCAACGAAGAAATACGAGACGAAATGCAGGAACTCACGCGGATTGTAGAGCATCGCCACGAGATCCCCGCCCTGCCCGAGCAGGTTGACGATGAGCAGAATGAGTGAGAGCACCGCAGCAATGAGCGCCTGCCGCTTTCCGTAGAGAAGCCCCATGCAGCCGATATAGAGAAAGGCAAAATCAAATGCGGTCATGCTGTTCACGGATGAGCCGCCCTGCAAATAGGAGACGCCGAACGTCGCAAGTGCACCCGCCAGATTTTCCGCATAAGGTATCATCTTCAGACGAATCCGTCCAAGCCATGCAAGCCGTGAGAATTCACGGATATCCTCCACATAGGCATCGCGCGCTGCCTCCATTGCCTCCCATGTCTCCTTCAGCCCCGGGGCAAGCGGACGACGCGAGCGCCAGCCAAGCTGCTCCTCGATGAGAGAGCTCTTCATGACAGCACGCCCATTCGGCTCGCGCGGCTCCTCCTGCGCATTCATGCGCGGAAAAAAATCGGAACAGATCTGATACAGCTCTGCGATCGTCGTCCCCTGCGGCGCAGGAATGTGCAAATGCGAACTGTCGAAGCCGCGATCCGCCGCCTGATAGACGGCAAAGACCGCATCCCGCGCATCGAGAAGTCCGTAGGAGACTTCCTCAGTCGCCAAATAACGCGGAATCGGACGGCGCATCAAAGGCGCACCAAAAAGACGCCCGATGAATCCATCGTCGGACGTCTGTCCAGGTGCATAGAGTTCAGCGAGGCGCAGGATGGTAACGGGTGCACCCTGTGCGCGATAGGTAAGCCCAATGCTCTCCAAGCGCACGAGGAGACGCCCCGTCTCCGTCTGCGGCGCGGGTGCATCCGTCTCCACGGGCTGGGTTCCCGGCGCAAACACCTCATCATTCGACAGCAAGAAGATACGCCGCACGCGAGCGCCCACTGCAAGGCGGAGGAGCGCATCGAGCCGTGCAGCGGCATGGGCGGGATCGCGCTCCAGGCGATAGATGAGGAGATCCAGATTCTGCACGGCAAAAACGGTCTTTGCCTCCTCACTCTCGATGGTACAGTCGTACGTCCGAATCCCCTGCGGCAAATTCCCCTCCCCTGCCGCGATGCGCGAAACCTCCCACGCCTCCTTGCGAAAACACGCTGCAAGAATCTGTTCAAAATAACGTGGAAGCCCCACAAACATTACTTTTTTTGTCCATGTGCTCATACACTAGTCCCATAGTTTCAGTCAGTGCGTTCAGAACAGCAACGCCCCAATTATTCACAGAAATTAGATGGCTTTCTAAGATTCATAAAATAAAGCCGACTTTTCCTGTATCAATTACAGGTAATGCATCTAGTATATATTGTTAGGCACAATGTCGCAAGGTTTTTATTTAGTTTTTGTGGTAAATTAATCTTTATTCATCTGCGTCTATTCTACTAAAGTCTGCCATCCGAAACAGTATTTTGTATCGGGTGGCAGAATGTCTATGAATTATCGATCAGCAAAAAGATCCGTGGAGAGATAACGGTCACCACCATCGGGCAGGAGCACAACAATCGTCTTAGCCGCGAAGTCCGGACGGCGCGCAAGCTCCACCGCTGCCGCAAGGGCAGCGCCCGAAGAGATCCCGACCAGTGCGCCCTCGCGGCGTGCGAACTCCCTTCCGTAGGCAAAGGCATCCTCGTTCTTCACCTGAATGACCTCGTCGTATACTTTCGTATCGAGAGTCGCGGGGATGAATCCTGCACCAATGCCCTGGATCTTATGCGGGCCCGGCTTGCCGCCCGAAAGGACGGGCGAGTCGACCGGCTCCACGGCGACAACATGAATGGACGGCTTCTTGCTCTTGAGATAACGGCCGACACCCGAGACCGTGCCGCCCGTGCCGACACCTGCAATAAACGCATCGATATTGCCATCCGTGTCCGTCCAGATCTCAGGCCCCGTCGTGCGCTCGTGCACCGCAGGGTTCGCGGGATTCTCGAACTGCGACGGGATGAAGGAGTTCGGGATCTCTTTCTGCAGCTGTTCGGCGCGTGCAATCGCCCCCTTCATGCCCTGCGAGCCATCCGTCAGCACAATCTCTGCTCCATATGCCTTGAGGAGGTTGCGGCGCTCCACGCTCATCGTCTCCGGCATCGTGAGGATCGCATGATAACCACGCGCAGCTGCAATGGCAGCGATGCCAATACCCGTATTGCCGCTCGTCGGCTCGATCAGTGTTGCCCCTGGCGCGATCTTACCATCACGCTCCGCCTGCTCGATCATCGCAATTGCAATGCGATCCTTCACCGAACCCGCCGGATTGAAATACTCGAGCTTCACCACGATGTTCGCCGGAAGATTATACTCCTTTGCAAACGCCTTTGCCGCAAGCAGCGGCGTACGTCCGATCAGCTCTGTCACCGATTGGTAGATATTTGCCATGCCCCATTCTCCTTTATTATTTATCAAAAGTAAACATATCGAAAAAGTATGTTTATATATTACTCCATTTTGCATGGCATGTCAAGTGCTCCGTGAAAAATAAAATCACCACACAAAGCATTCTTTATGTGGCGATTCCATTGATCTATTTTCGCTCCAAATACCATCCTCATGTCGGCGCGAAATAGACCTTGATATGTGTTCCCTGATCGACAATATCGTTGGTGCTGAGGCTCTGAGAAACAGCAGCGCCCGTGCCCTCGCTCTCGAAGAAGAGACCGCGCTGCTCGGCGAGACGCGCCGCCTCACGCATGGAGAGCCCCGTGAAGTCCGGCACGAGAGCCTTGCCCTCGGGCGGTGTCGCAACGGCCTCCATGCGCTTCTCCTCTCCCGTCGTGCGTGCAGGTTCCTCGCTCTCCTCTGCCTGTGTAAAGGGATTGCTCGACGGCTCGACATGCGCGTAGCGCAGGAGCTGTGCGAAGATACGTGAGGCAACGGGCGCGGCAATCTGTCCACCGTAGAAGTTGCCGCCGCGCGGATCGTCGATCATGACGAGCACGGTGAAGATCGGATCCTCTACGGGGGCGAATCCACAGAACGAGGCGATATAGCGCCCCTCCATATAGCCGGAGGTGTCAAGGCGGATCTTCTGCGCCGTGCCGGTCTTGCCCGCAATGCGATACCCCTTGACCCCCGCCTTCGAGCCGCCGCCCGTTGCTACGACCTGCTCGAGGAGGCCGATGAGCGTGCGGTTCACCGTGCGCTGCAGCGTCTCGTGGATGGGCTGCGGTGTGCGCTCCTCATAGACGGAGCCGTCAGGATTCTTGATCGCGCGCACGATATGCGGGCGCATGAGTGTGCCGCCGTTGGCGATCGCGGACATTGCCGTCACAAGCTGGAGCGGTGTTACGGCAATACTCTGCCCGATGGCAGTGGTCGCAATATCCGAATCGCGCATATCCTCGGGCTTAAAAAGAATGCCCTCCTCCTCGCCCGGCAGATCGATCCCCGTCTGTGCCCCAAAACCGAAGAGCCGCGTATAGTGCATGAGCTTCTCCGCTCCGAGTGAGAGCCCGACCTGCGCAAAACCCGTATTGAGTGAGTTCTTCACGATGTCGGTGAAGGTGACGGCGCCGTAGCTCTCATTGCTCCAGTTCTGGATGCGCCTCCCCGATACCATGACGTAGCCGGGGTCGAAAAAGACCTGATTCGGTGTGACGATGCCCTCCTGCAGCGCCGCGCCTGCAACAATCGCCTTGAACGTGGAGCCCGGCTCATAGATAAAGGAGACGGCGCGGTTCTTCCAATTCTCCTGCGGGTAATCCCAGAAGCGATTTGGGTTATACGAGGGGCGCGATGCCATCGCGAGGATCTCACCCGTCTTCGGATCCATGACGATCGCCGTGATCGAGGCGGGGTTGTTCTCCGCCATCGCGCGATCGAGCTCCTGCTCCACCATGAACTGAATCGTGCTGTCGATCGTCAGCACCGCTGTCTTGCAGTAGTCGCCGCGATAGGTGCGCCGCCCGAAGAAGATGGAATCGAGGATCGGACGCCGCTGTCCGTCTACGGTCAGGCGCTCCTCGCGCACCTCCCCCTTGAGCAGCGGATCGAGTGCCTGCTCCACGCCGTCGAGGCCCTCGTCATCCGTGCCGACGAAGCCGAGCACGTTCGCCGCGAGGGCATCGTTCGGATAGTAGCGCTTCGCCTCGTTCTGAAAGCCGAGGCAGTCGCTGTAGCCCTTCTCACGGATGACGGCGCGCACCGCTTCGTATTCGCTGTGCTCAAGTCTCCGCTTGACCCAGACGAAGCCGCCGCCGACGGCGATGTCATCGAGGATCTCCTGCCTCGAGAGCCCGAGGAGCGGCGCAATATCGGCAGCAATCTCTGCAGGATCATGCGACTCATAGACGTGGTTCGGATCGATAAAGAGCGATTTCGTCATATTGCTGACGGCGAGCTCCTTGCCGTTGCGGTCGAGAATCGCTCCGCGCAGGGATTGGATGCGGAACTCGTAGCCGCTCTGGTCGCGCATGCGCTGCGCAAGATCGTCCCCCTGAACAACCTGCAGATATCCATAGCGAAAGGTCAGCATGACGAGAAATGCGAACATCAAAAGGGCAACCCGCGCAATGCGCCCCTGTACCGTCGCTCGAACATTTTTCATCGTGTCTGTGCCCCCGCTCATCAAATCATTCCCGTGTCATCATACCATAAACGCGCACGAAAAAAAAGCCGCCGCAGCGCTCTGACCTGACCCCCAAAAGTTAGACTTAGAGAATCTAACTTTTGGGGGTATTGTAATGGCAAAATACAGTACAGAGTGTAAGCTGAAGGTTGTGCAGGAATATCTTGCAGGACACGGAGGCTATGAAACACTATCGAAGCTCTATCATGTTTCGCGCAAATCCATTGAGGAATGGGTAAAGGCTTATCAGGCATTCGGTGACGATGGACTCCGACGCTCCCGTGCACAGCAAACATACACTTTCGAATTTAAGTGTTCTGCGGTAGAATGTTATCTGTCAACAGAGGCATCCTATCAAGAGGTAGCTATCGCGTTTGGTCTGAACAATCCGTCCCTCCTTGCGCGTTGGACAAAGGAATATCGCAACGGCGGCGTAGATGCCCTAAGACCAAAACCGAAAGGAAGAGCCCCCGCTATGCCAAGAAAGAAAAAAGAGCAAACAAAAGACCTCCCACAAGACGAGACCGCGCAGCAACTCAAAGCCCTGCAGGATGAGAATCTGAAACTGCGCATCGAGGTCGCCTATTTAAAAGAACTCAGGAGGCTGCGTCTGCAGGAAAAGATGCAGAGCAAAAGGCAAGGATCGTCCGCAGCCTCCGAGGAGAGTTTCAGTTGAAAGACATCCTTGCCGTCACAGGTTTTCCGAAAGCGACCTATATGTACTGGCAGAAGAAATTTACGCAACCGGAAGTGCCGGACGAGCGGGAGCAGATCATCCTTGCCATTCGTGAGGAGCACAAAGATTATGGCTATCGCCGCCTATGGGCACAGATGCACAATCTTGGGCACGAGATCGAACGTGAGGCAGTGCAGCGGATTGTACAAAAGCTCAGACTTCAAGTGCATTCCTTTACGCACAGAACACGCAAGTACAGCTCCTACAGGGGGTCTGTCGGAACGGTAGCAGACAATCTCCTGAACCGCAGATTCAAAACTTCCATACCGCATCAAAAGATTACAACGGACACGAGTGAGTTCAAGTACTGGCTGCAGGGCGAGGATGGAAAGTCCGTCGTACATAAGCTGTATTTTGATCCGTATATGGATCTGTTTAACAACGAAATTGTCAGCTTCCACATTGGAAAGACACCGTCTGCGATGGGGATTCAGTCCGCACTTGAGGAAGCAATTCGTGTGACAGCAGATTGTCCTTATCGGCGCACCTTCCACTCCGATCAGGGGTGGGCATATCAGATGAAGTCGTACACGAAGCGGCTCAAGGAGGAGAGAATCTTTCAGAGCATGTCACGCAAGGGGAACTGTCTGGACAACAGTGTGATGGAGAACTTCTTTGGACTCTTAAAGCAAGAGATTTACTATGGGCGCGTCTACCATAGCTACGAGGAACTCAAGACGGCGATCGAAGAGTATATCATCTACTACAATGAGTGTCGCATCAAGGAGTCTCTCGGCTGGCTCAGTCCTGTTCAGTTCCGTCGCAAACATCTCGCCGCATAGAAAAAAGCGCAGGAAATCGCTTTCCCACGCTTTCAGGTCTAACTTTTCGGGGTCACTACACTCTGCGCCGCAGCGACTTTCGTCAATGTGACGGAATCAGTGATGATCCTCTTTTTCTGCCTGCTCGATCTCCTCGCGCGTGACAACGCCCTGCGAGATCAGCTCGCTGACCCACGCGCCATGGTGATGCGCCGCGTAGGACGCCTTGATCGTACCGTCCTTCATGCCGTGCAGGGAGTCGGGATTGACACCCGCAGCAAGATAGATATGACCGAGTGCAGCGGCAAAGCAGACCGCCGCCCCAATGCTGTGCACGGGGATGGCAAGCGATGTGATCGTTGCCGGCAGGATGCTGTCACCCATCCAGAGGATGAGACCTGAGACGACGATGACGACCGACAGCGCAAGCTGCAGGGCGATGTTCATCTTCTCACCGCCGTTGTAGAAGCCCTGCGGAGGCATGTGGGGATCCTTTCCCATCAGCTCGATGGGGAACTTCTGCATGAACTCCATATCTCTCTTGCCGAAGCTGAAGATCTCCTTAATCATGATGATGTAGCCCTTGCGTGCGATAATGAAGCCGATGATCGGGGTCATGATGAACATGACGCCAAAGACGCGGTGCGCATACATAAGGGTCTTATCACCAAAGATGTTGTACATGAATCGGAAGGTATCCGTATACAGCGGCAGAGCCGTGAGGAAGAGCATGAAGAATGCAAATGCGTTGAGCCAGTGACAGACGGCGAATGCCTTCTCATGGCGCGGCACATATTTCTTGTTGATCAGCATGGTGCTCACCCCTTCTCCTGTTCCTTCGCCGCACTCTTGGCGCTCGATTTAACCATCTTGCTGAGCACCATAGCGCCGACGATACCGGCAGCAGCGCCGCCGATGGCAAGTTTCGTAAAGGTGCGGCCTGCCTTCCAGAGGTCGATCGAGAGCGGCGTAACGGGATTTGCCGGCAGACCGAACACCTCCGGTTTGTCGGGCAGGACGTAGATCATGTGCGTGCCGCCGACCCCCTCGGGACAGTAGATGTTCGCGTTCGGATGGTTCGGCTGGATCATCGCGAGGCGCTCCGCTGCGAGCTGCTTCATCTCCTCGATGGTGCCGAACTCGAGTGCGTGTGCCGTACAGGTCTTGGCGCACGAGGGCTTCAGAATCTCTCCCGTCGTCTCGTAGCCGTGCGCGATGCGGTCGTAGCAGAGATCACATTTCGTGGACTTATGACGAATCTCGTCAATCTTGGGAATGTGCCACGGGCAGTTGTGCTCGCAGTAATGACAGCCGACGCACTTTTCCTCATTGATGACGACCGTGCCGTTCGGATTGCGGTCGATGGCGTTCTCGGGACAGCCCTTCGCGCAGGCGGGATCGCCGCAGTGGAAACAGTTCTTCTTGTAGAAGTCCCAGTGGAACTTCCCCTTGTCGTCAACGCGCTCCTTCATCTGGATGAGCGTATAGACGCGTGAGCTGAGATCCTTGTGCGACTGATACTGCCCTTCAAACGGTGTGTCCATATCGGGCGGCAGGTCGTGCCACTGTTTGCACGCCACCATGCAGCCGCGGCACGCAGTGCAGCGCGACATATCATGCAGCATCGCAATTTCCTGTGTCATGACGCTTACTCCTCTCCTTATGTACATTGAAATGTTCTATTCTAATATTGGGTTTCCCTTTTTATGAAGGCCCTTCTCCTCGGCAAGGAGATCGAGATGAACGCTCGCCCAGTCCTGCCGGTAGATAGCATCCTCCGGACTGCCGTCTACGGGGCCGCGATAGGTCTTGATATAGCTGTCGCAGACATCGCAGATATCCAGCCGCATCGCGCTGTCATGTTCCGGCTCAAGGGTGTGCATCTTCTCCAGATTTGTATTGCCGCAGTAGACACAGCCAACACGCGCATAGATCCAACGCGTACCGCAGCCGCCGCACACAAGATGACGGATTCGTCCCTCACGGTGTTTGCGAAGATCTGCGATCACCGGCCGCCGTCCACAGACGGGACAAAAGTTCTCGCGGAACTCCGGTCGGTCTGCGTCAGGGGCCCACGTCTCCGGCTCTTTGAGCGCGGGCGGCGTGAGATGTGCGATGATACGCCAGATCGTACTGCGGATAAAGCCCTCGTTCAGCGCATGTGCTTCGCAGGTTGCGGCAAACGCCGCGTTGTCCTGCGTGAGAACTTCCGTGATGAGCTGTTCCTTCTCTCCCTTGCGCATGGATTTCAACACGGCGAGATATGCGCGTGCCGATTCCTGCATGAGCGGCGGAACATCCGCCTCCGCGATGTTGGTGAACACTTTCTCCTGCATAAGGTAGACCGCACGCACCATGCGGCGGCGATAGGTCTCCTGCTGCAGGATGGGCAGCTTCTCCGTCATCGTCTTATGGACGGCGCGTTCGGGCAGCTGGATGGTCTCCGGCGTGCCGATCGCCTCATCAACGAAATGATAGATCCGCTCGCTTTCCTTCAGAAACGGATACTTCTTAAGGAAGCTCTTCATCGGATCAATTTTCTTAGCTTTCATAAAAGGGGTCTCCCCGCCTGTTCAGACGTTATTCCTATTGATTTTCTGCGCGGTCATGTCCCATGCGGTTCATGCCGCAAGGGGAGTTACAACCGTTCGACGTTGGCAAGGCAGGCCTTGAACTCTTGCTCCTGCACGTTCGGATCGAGCGCGTCGATGGTGAGGTAGTTTGTCGAGGGTCCCTTCGAGAGTCCCTTGAAGCCCCAGTTGTAGGGCATCCAGATCATATGTGTCTCTTTCCCGTTGACCATCAGGGGCTGTGCGCGCTTCGTGACCATTGCCTTGACCTCGATTGCCGAGCGCGTCGTGCTGACGCGGACACGGTCGCCGCCGCGAATGCCAAGCTTGGCTGCAAGCTGCTCAGAGATCTCGACGAATGGCTCCTTGACCAGCTCGTTGAGGTACGGGATGTTGCGCGTGATCGTTCCCGAGCACCAGTGCTCCGTCAGACTCGAGGAGCAGAGGACGTACGGATATTCGTCCGGCGTTCCGATCTTCTGCAGTTCCGGAATACGCGGATAGATGACGCAGGGGTTGAACTCGGTCTTCTGTCCCTCGTTCATCATATTCTTCGTCGGGCTTTCGACCGGCTCATAGAACTCAGGCATAGGACCGTCCACGGGTACATAGGAATGATCGCGTGTCTCGCCGTTCTCCACATCGCTGTGCTCGGCGGCAAAGAGACGCGCAAAGCCCTCGGCGTTCATGCGGAACGGCTTCTGTCCGCCGGGCGTATTCGGGCCCTGCGTGCGGTCGGCAACGTCGGGAACGTCGTAGCCGTCCCACATGCCCTTCTCCTCGTCCCACCAGACGATCTTCTGTCCGGGACGTACGGGCTTGCCGTTCTCGTCGCAGGAGGCACGGTTGTAAAGCATATGAATGTTGTCGGGCCAGACCCACGCGTAGTTCGGATAGATGCCCATGCCGCCGCGATCCTCCTGGCCGCGTCGCTTGGTCATATTGACACCGTCACCGAACACGCCCGTAAAGATCCACATGCCAGCCATCGTCGTGCCGTCGTCGCGGATCTCGCGGATGCCGCGCAAGAGATGCCCGTCCTTCAGATCGTAGCCGTTGCACTCTTTCATGATGTTCTCGACGTATGCCTCTCCATTTGCCTCGGGATCGCCGTAGTTCCATGTGAGAAGCTTGATCGTGTTGTCCTTCGGATCCGTGGAGTCCTTGTAGAGCGAGACGATGCGCTTCCAGAGCTTGTCGCAGATCCAGTAGTCGGGACGCGAGTCGTTCGTCGGATCAGGCCCCTTCATGCGCCACTGAAGCATGCGCATAGAGTTCGTCATCGAGCCGCAGCGTTCGAGGTAGGAACCCGCCGGCAGGAAGATGACCTCGGTCTTGATGTCCGCCGGATTGTCGCCCGGACGCTCCCAGAACGCCGCCGTCTCGTTGACGAAGACATCCTGCACGATGAGTGTGTCGAGGTTCTTGAGCCCCTTGTTGACGATTGTGAGGTTCGCGTTCGTCATCTGCGGGTTCTGTCCGCAGACGTAGATGCACTTGACGATGCCCGCCATCGCCTTTTCAAACATAATATACATGGAATCGTTGTGCGTACCGTTGCGGATCGGCAGCGCATTAAACATGTAATCGTTCGAGGCATTTGCGGCATCACCGAACCATGCCTTGAGCAGGTTCTTGAGGAACTTCGCGCGGAACGTACCGTTGTGATGCGTCCACTTCGCAAGCGTATCATCCACATGCGTCGGATAGGAGAGGTATGCGGGATAATACTGGAACATAATGCCGTAGTCCGTCGAGGACTGCACGTTCGGCTGTCCGCGCATTGCGTCAATGCCGCCGCCCGAGACACCGATGTTGCCCATCAGCAGCTGGATGATCGTAAAGCAGCGGATATTCTCCACGCCGATCGTGTGCTGCGTCATACCGAGTGCATACATCATGACGGTCGGCGTGATCGTCGAGAAGAGCTCCGCTGCCTTCTTGATATCCGCCACAGGCATCCCCGTAATCGCCGATGCCTTCTCGAACGTGTAGCGTGAGAAATGACGCGCAAGGTGATCCATGACCGTCCCCTTTGTCGCCATCGTAGGGGCTTTCACCGGCTTGCCGTTCGCGTCGAGCTTGTAGCCCCACGTCTCCTTGTTGTAGGTGCGCGTCTTCTCGTTATAGCCGGAGAAGATGCCCGCATCGAAGTCAAAGTCGTCGCGCAGGAGGCAGAATGCGTTCGTGTTGCGGCGCAGATAGTCGGCATCGTATTTCTTGTTCTGAATAATATAATTGATAAGTGCTCCGAGGAATGCGATGTCTGTGCCTGGACGAAGCTGGAAGAAATGATCTGCCACACGCGAGGTGCGGGTATAGCGCACGTCGACATGAACGATGATAGCACCGTTGTCCTTTGCCTCCATGACGTTCTTCATCGCCATCGGATGACACTCCGCCATGTTCGAGCCTTCGATCCAGATCATCTTCGCGTGCTTGAGGTTGTACCACGAGCCTGTCATTGCGCCGCGCCCGAACGCCGCATTGAGTGCCGGCGGTGTCGTCGCATGGCAGACGCGCGTCTGGTTGTCAATGAAGACAACACCGAGTGCGCGCGCCATCTTGATCAGCTGGTAGCACTCCTCGTTGTTGACCTGCGAGCCGCCGACAAATCCGATGGCATCCGTACGGTTGCTCATGAACTTGTAGCCGTTCGCCTCATCCTGACCGACCCAGTTCTCATCGCGCGCCTTCTTCATGGCACGTGCTGCGCGATCGATCGCCTCCTCCCAGCTGATCTCCTCCCAGTGATCACTGCCGGGCGCACGGTACATCGGACATTTCGGGCGGAGCTCCGCATTTGGAATGTGCCCGTAGCCGATTCCCTTCGGGCAGAGGCCTCCGCGATTCACAGGGGCATCCGCCGCACCTTCGAGGTTGATCAGCTTTCCGTCCTTGACATAGCCGATCGTGCCGCAGCCGCAGCCGCAGAAGTGGCAGACGGAGGTAAATTCGCGACCGCCCGTCAGCTTGTACTCTTTCGCCGCCGCCTCGACTTTGCCGACGTCCAGACCGAGACTCGCGAGTGCCAGCCCGACGCCGCTTAGCCCGGTGGCTTTCAAAAAGTCACGTCTGCTAAGGTTCATCGTGATTCTCCTTTCATATCGGCGGAAATCCGCCGACAGGCTCTCCTAAACCTTAATTAACATATCTATGAAAAACGGGGAAATCCCCTGTTTTCACCTAAAGTACAATGCGCTCGGGGTTCGCGTATACACAGAACGAACCGGGTGCCATACGCGCACACAGCGTAATGCCGAGCTTGCGTGCGACATCGAGCGAGAGGGTGGTCGGTACTGACTTCGCCGCAACCGCCCCGATGCCCATGCGCCCGAGTTTCAGCATCATCTCCGAGGAGCAGCGTCCGCTGAAGACGATGATTTTATCGGTAATCTCCACGTGATTTTTGAGTGCCCAGCCATAGAGTTTGTCAAAGACGTTGTGACGGCCGACATCCTCACGGAAGACGAGGATTTTCTTGTTCTCCTGATCGTAAATGACCCCGCTGTGTACGCCGTTCGTCGTGTCGTGCGTCTTGGAGAGGTGCGCGAGCAGCTCATCCGCCGTCGCGAGAATATCCGACGCATGAAAACGTACGTCACGTGGACGCTCAAAGATCTCCTCGGGGCGCAGTTTCAAAATTTTGCGTGCTGAGAAGTAGCGGGGATTCTTGACGGCTTCTTCTGCCCAACGCTGCGCGTCCTCCGTTGTTTTGACCGAAGCGCTGAGGTGCTCTGCATCCACCGTCAGCTCTATGATGTCGTCATACGTGCGGATGCGCCCCATCTGGGCGAGCATCCCGATGACAAGATCCTCGAAGTCAACGGGCGAGCAGAACGCCGTGGTGAAGTTCTCCCCGTTGAGGTCAATATCGAAGTAGACCTCCTCGGAAGTATATTTATGATCGGGGACGAACGCATTCTTCTCCGATACATAGCGGGTTACGGGTACATCGATAAAGTCACTGCGCTGAATTTCCATTTCCCAGTCTTTCCATTCCAATCATTACATTGTCAAAAACATTGTACCGTCTGCGCCGTAGAGTGGCCGTCCCATCAGAAAGAGCGCAAGGCGCACGGCGGTATCCATATCGTCGAGGTCAAACGTCAGGACATCCGTATCAATGCTGCGCCCCTTTGCAAAACAAGCAGCAACGCGTTCATCGATCTCCGGTATTCCCAATCCACGATCGAGCATAAACGTAGGAAGCACGCCGCGTGAACGGCTCTCCGTGATATATAAATCCACACTATTAGGAATTATGTTCGCGATAAGATTCTGAAAATCCTGCCGAGTTTTCGTTTTTTGCTGAATAAAATATCCGTCAGGAGAACTTACGGCAACCGCCTCCGCTCCCGCTGCCGTGAACCGCGCTGTATCCTTACCCGCCGTGTCAAGCTGAAATCCGTGACTGTCGCTCTTGATAACCGCCGTGCGCACACCGCGCTCGTGCAGGAGAGGGATCAGCCGCTCGATAAAGGTAGTCTTGCCCGTACCCGAAGCAGGTGCGGCAATAGAGAGAATGGGACACGCGCGCTGCTCGTTCGCGAGACGACCGCATGCAAGGCGATAGGCGGCGGGCGTATTCACATTGAAGAACAGCCCTGCGTCTACCGTGAGCGGAAGTTCCCGCACGACGAGTTCCCGCAGGATGATGCCGAGCTTGCGGTCACCGCGTGCAATCGCTGCCGCAAATACCGCGCCCGCATCCCGTCGGTAGAGTGCCGCAAGCGGCTGCCAGTAGCCGAGGAGGGTCGGCAGTACGACCTGCGTCTCTCCCTCTGCCTGCGGCAGGAGTGCCCGCACGAGTTCGAAATCGTAGAAGGGCATATCTGCCGAGAGGACGAGCGCCCACTCCGTCTTCGCAGCCCCAAGACCTGCTGCAATCGCCGCCGCAGGTCCCTGCGCGGGGATTTCATCCGTGACGAGCTGCACCCCGTATTCCTTCGCGAGTGCCGTGAGATCACTGCGCTCGCCCTCGGCCGCAAGCACGATGGAGCGGAAGCCCGCCGCGCGTCCCTTGCGGAGCGTGCGTGCAAGCAGCGATTCACCATCCAGCGGCAGGAAGCGCTTGTCCCGCCCCATGCGTGTACTCTTTCCGCCTGCCGCTACAATGAGTGTAACGTCCTTAAGATTCATCGTGCGCACTCGCCCGTGTCGCCGCGCAGGATCTCAATGCCGTGCTGCAGCTGCGGCAGGATGAAGCCCAGGCACTCGCGCACCGCCTTCTCACTGCCCGGCAGGTTGACAATCAGCGTGCGCTTTTTGATGCCCGCCGCTGCACGCGTGAGCATGGCGCGCGGCGTCACCTGCATGGAGAGAGCTCGCATTGCCTCGGGGATGCCCGGGGTCTCGCGCTCGATGACCTCGCGCGTTGCCTCAGGTGTCACATCGCGCACGGAGAAGCCTGTGCCGCCCGTCGTGAGGATCAGCCCCACGCCGCGCTGTGCCCAGAGCTCCATCTCGCGCTTCAGCTCCTCCTTCTCATCGGGGACGATGTTGAAGCCCGCGACATGATACCCCGCCTCCGTCAGCATCTCCCGAATCGCCGCACCGCTCGCATCCTCGCGTTCGCCACGTGCACCCTTATCACTCGCCGTAATGACGGCGGCATCAAGAGGGATCTTCTCCGTCGTGATCTCCATTTTGTCCCCGACCGTCACCCATCCGCCGTGGAGCACGCGTGCAAAAACGCCCTCGCGCGGCATGATGCAGTCGCCGACCTGATGGTAGATCTGGCAGTGGCTGTGACACTCCTTACCGATCTGCGTGATCTCGAGAAAAACATCCCCGACGCGTAGGCGCGTCCCGACGGGCAGCTCCTTGAATCGGAATCCCTCGGCAACGACATTCTCTCCAAATGCACCAAAGTCCACATCCGCGCCGCGTGCACGGAAATCGTCGATCTCGCCAAGACCGAGAAGGCTTACCTGACGATGCCAGTCGCCCGCATGGGCATCGCCGTCGATGCCGAACTCCGTCATGAAGAAAACGCGATCCAACGCGTGCTTCTGTGTCCCACGCTTCTCACTGATGCAGAGTGCTCGGATCTCTCCCATATTAACCCCCCACCTGATACATGGCGCGTTGATCACGCGTCTCTGTGTCCATCTCGAAATAGTGTTCCTCTGGCTTTTTCCAGACCGCATGTGCGATTGCATCCGTCAGCTGTGCATCCGTCGCTCCACCGCGCAGGAGTGCACGCGTATCCAGTCCCGCATTGCTGTAAAGGCAGAGCTTCAAGAACCCCTCTGCCGTCAGACGCACGCGGTTGCACGACGCACAGAATTTGTGCTCCATCGCGTCGATAAAACCGAGTGCACCCGCAAATCCCGCAGGTTTTACATAAGCGGCGGGTCCTGTTGGAACAGCCCCCTCATGCGCCGCCTCCCCAACAGGGAGCAGTGCGCCGAACGCATCCCGCAGCCGCGCCCGCACCTCGTCCATGGGTACGCCGCGATAGCCCTCCGTGCGGGCACAGCCAATCGGCATGAGCTCGATGAAGCGCATTTTAATCGGATAGTCGCGTGCAATCGCCGCGAGTGTCGTGATCTCATCGTCGTTTATGCCCGCAATCGGCACGCAGTTCATCTTGACCTCGATGCGTGCCTCCCGCGTCAGACGCTCCAGAGCCTCCATCACCGCACCGAACATTGGCCGCCGCGTGATGGAGAAGAACTTGCCGCCGTCGAGCGTGTCGAGGCTGAGGTTCACTGCGTCAAGCCCCGCATCGAGCAATTCATCCATCATCTCGCCGAGCAGCACACCATTCGTCGTAATAGCAACCGTCTCAATGCCCGGTGTCTCCTTCAGCCCACGCACGAGATGTACGATGTCGCGGCGCACAAGCGGCTCACCGCCCGTCAGGCGCACCTTGCGAATGCCCATCTGTGCGAGCGCACGCACATCGCGCAGAATCTCCTCATAGGAAAGGATATCCCCATGGCGCAGCTTTTTCACGCCGTGCGCGGGCATACAGTAGCGGCACCGCAGATTGCAGCAGTCCGTCACCGAAATGCGCAGATATTCAATTTTCCGCTGAAACTGATCCTGCATAATAGCCTTCTTCTATCTATAATCCTCTATCCAACTATGTGACGAGGGTGTGATAATTTCCCTAAGCGAACCCTAGTGGAGCAAACGGAGGAAAGCGTGCGACCGTTTGCGTAACTAAGCGTTCGCGCGGGAAGTCATCAGAGAATCACAACCTCTACCTCTGTCCCTGCCGCCAGCGGCTTCGTCCCCGCCGGCACATCCACGAACGCATCGCAGCCCGCCGCCGAAAAGAGTGACCCGGACTCATGCTGATCGGGCAGCGAGACGCGCCCGTCTGTCTCCATCCGCGCACGCAGGAAGCGACGTCCGAGGCATGCCTTGGGGAAGGCATCCGCGAGCACACCGCGCTGCCGCGCGGGCAGCACATCCGTCTGTCCCGCAAGGTACAGCAGCGCGGGCTTTGCCATCAGCTCGAACGTCGCAAACGCCGCGAACGGATTCCCCGAGAGTGCGATGCCGAGCATCTTCCCGCGCGTATAGGCAATCGCGGGCGCCCCCGGCTTCATGCAGACGCGCCAGAAGAGACGCTCCGCACCGAGCGCAGGCACAACACCGTGCATGATGTCCTTCTTGCCGACGGACACGCCGCCCGACGTAAGGAACACGTCCACCACATCCGCATAAGAAGCGATGACCTCTGCCGCTTTGTCAATATCATCCGGCACAGAGCCGACAACCGTCACCTCTGCGCCGAGCTCCTTCAGGCGCCCTGCGAGCAGGTAAAGGTTGCTGTTGTAGATCTTGCCGGGACGAAGAGACTCGCCCGGTTGGAGCAGTTCATTGCCCGTACTGGCGACAGCGACGCGCACGCGCCGACGGACAAGAACGTCGCCATAGCCCTCGCTCGCAAGTACGGCGAGATGCGCCGCGCGGATGCACTGCCCCTGACGAATGAGGACAGTTCCCTTCTTGATGTCCTCGCCCGCATAACAGTAGTTCTCGTACGGCTCAGACGTGAACGGAACGTGAATTTGCTCCCCGTCCTCACGTACATCCTCCTGCCGCACCACACAGTCGCAGCCCTTCGGAATCGCACCCCCTGTCATGATGCGGACGCATTCACCCGCGTCGACCGTGCCGGCGAAGAAATCTCCCGCGCACTCCTCCGCGATCACGCGCAGCGCGACCGGACGCTCTGCCGTCGCCGTGCGCGTACTCGATGCTGCAAAGGTATAGCCGTCGAGCGGCGAACGGTCGAACGGCGGATTGTCGAAACCCGCACGCAGCTCCTCCGCCGCGACACGTCCCACAGCATCCAGCAGGGGAACGCGTTCCGTTTCCGCAACCGGTGTCGCATGTGCAAGCAGCACCTCTACTGCCTGTTCGAGTTCGATGTCCTGCATCGTAGCCGTCCCCTCCCTGATGTTCATACACATATCTTTATATAAAATATTCGTCTCTATGTCTGTGCGAAATATTACATTTCACTTTCCGAACGGACACACGGGATAGTGGCACACCTTGCACTCCATGCAGAGTCCACCGATGCCGAGGCGCGTGATTTCGCGCCTCGTCCACTCACTGCCCGCAATCACGCGCGGCATAATGATATCAAAGATCGTTGCGGGCGAGTACATGACGCAGCCCGGCAGCCCCATGATCGGCACCTGCCGTCCATCCTTCTCATAGTAGGCAAGCAGAAACATTGCACCCGGCAGCACCGGTGCGCCGTACGTCACCACGCGTGCCCCCGTCGCACGAATCGCGGCGGGCGTACGATCATCAGGATCGACGCTCATGCCGCCCGTGCAGAGCACCATATCCATGCCGCAGTCAAGCAGCTCCTCAATCGCCGCGCGCGTGTGCTCCGTCCCGTCGTCCGAAAGGCGGTGTTCATCCACCCGCAGCCCGAACGCGCGCAGTTTGCTGTCAATGACGGGCGTAAAGGTGTCCTTGATGCGTCCGTGAAAGACCTCAGAGCCCGTCGTCACAACGCCGACCTTCATCTTTCGATAGGGAAGAATGCGCAGCAGCGGCTCGGAACCTGCCGTCTCACTCACCTTTTCCATAGTGCTCTTGTCAATGACGAGCGGAATCACGCGCATCCCTGCGAGCTTCGTCCCCGCCTTTACGGGATAGTGCTGCGCGATCGTCGCGATCATCACATCCGTGATGTCGTTCACCGCATTGAGTGCATCCTCGCGCACCTCGAACACGCCGTCCACCGTCGATGTCAGCTCAATCTTACCTTCCTTCGGCTCGCTCGCCGTCATGTATTCACTTTGGCAAAGATCTCGCAGAATCGCCGCCGCATCGTTCTCGTGCAGCATATTTTCGTCATCTTCCCAGACGTAAATATGCTCCTTACCGAGCCGCAGCAGCACCTCGACATCCTCGGCGCGAATCACATCGCCCTTGCGAAACCGCGCGCCCTTGCGCTCTCCGCGCACAATCTCCGTGATGTCGTGGCAGAGGATCATCCCCACGGCATCCTGAACACGAACCTCCCTCATCGCTTTTCTCCCCGCTCCATCGGTATGTATTTACGAAAACATACTGTATACAATACACATTTGTGATCAAACTCGAACGGTCTTCGCGACAAACTAATCTCTACTTAAAAACCATTCTCATTTATATATTCTTCTTATTGATTATAACACATAAAATAAATTTTCTCTATGATTTTTCGTAAATGAGAAAGGTTTTTTGCGCCCTTTGTCCCTCTTTTCTGTAACAGAAGATTGCGCGCAAACGATTGATTTTCAATGCGAGTTACGCTATGATTAAAACATTCGGTCAGAAAGGAGGAATACACATGCCGAACGCAGGACTGACGCACTTCGATGAGGGCGGCGCCGCGATCATGGTGGATGTCAGCAGCAAGGAGAAGTCGCACCGCGAGGCGATTGCAAGCGGACGCATCTATGTGAGCGATGCGGTCTATGCCGCCATCGAGGGAGGCACTGCGGCGAAGGGTGATGTACTCGGCGTTGCACGCATCGCAGGGATCATGGCGGCAAAGCGCACGTCGGACACCATCCCGCTCTGCCACCCGCTGCCGCTCGCCAAATGCACGCTCGACTTCGCGCTTGAGGAGATTCCGCGCCGCGCCGTACGTGCGACTGCGACTGTAAAGGTCACAGGCGAGACGGGGGTCGAGATGGAGGCACTGCACGCTGTGAGCGTTGCACTCCTCACAATCTACGATATGTGCAAGGCAATCGACAAGCGCATGGAGATCGGAGACATTCATCTCGAGCGCAAGTCCGGCGGCAAGAGCGGCACATTTGTCCGCTGATTCGGGGAAAGGTCAGCTTTTCCAACACACACTCCGAGCAAGGATTATCTAAGGCAAATTTGCTACGATGCCTTGCCTGACGGATTCCGTCACGGGGTACGACTTGGAAACGGTCGTGCCTACTCTATTTCGTAAAGGAGAATACAATCATGAAACTCAGGAACTTACTTACGGCGGGTCTCACCGCCATGGCACTCTTTACCGCCGGCTGCGTTGGCGGCGGCGACAGTGCGAACAAGATGAACACGCCGAAGGAGGGTCCCGTCGAACTGCAGGTCTCTGCGGCGGCGAGCCTCACGGACGCGATGAAGGAACTCAGCGGCATGTATGAGAAGGAGCACGGAAATACGAAGCTCGTCTTCAACTTCGGCAGCAGCGGTGCGCTTCAGCAGGCGATTGAGAACGGCGGAGCTGCCGATGTCTTCGTCTCTGCCGCACAGAAGCAGATGAATGCGCTCGACGAGAAGAAGCTCCTCGCGGACGGCACGCGCGTCGATCTCCTCATCAACGACGTGGTTCTCATCACGGCGAAGGACAGCAAGCTGAACCTGCCCGACTTCAAGGCGGTGCTTGACCCGCAGGTCGCACACATCGCACTCGGTGAGCCGAAGGGCGTGCCCGTCGGACAGTACAGCGAGGAAGTCTTTACGAAGCTCGGCATCCTCGACGATGTGAAGGCACGCGCCGTCTACGGCTCCGATGTCCGTCAGGTGCTCGCGTGGGTCGAGACGGGCGATGCGGACTGTGGCGTTGTCTACGCGACGGACGCAGCTGTCTCGGACAAGGTGAAGGTCACCGCCGTTGCCCCTGCCGATACGCACAAGCCCATCGTCTATCCCGCTGCCGTCCTCAAGGATGCGAAGAACATGAAGGAGGCAAAGGACTTCCTCGCGTTCCTTCAGACCGATGCCGCAAAGAAAGTCTTTGAGAAATACGGCTTCAAAGTGAAATAATGGCAGACGAAACACTATCCCCGCTCATCATCTCACTGGAGGTTGCGGGTCTTGCGACGGTCATCACCTTCTTCGTCGGCATCGCTCTTGCCTATGGTGTCCTGCAGATCCGCAGCCGCCTCGCGGGAACGATCGCCGACGCCGTGATTACCCTGCCGCTCGTCCTGCCGCCGACCGTCGTCGGATTCTTCCTCCTCTACTTTCTCGGGAAGCGCAGTGCCATCGGGAGTGCCCTGCTCTCCATCGACCTGCCGCTCGTCTTTACCTGGCGTGCGGCGGTCATCGCAGCGGTCATCGTGAGCCTCCCGCTCATGTACCGCACGGCACGCGGCACATTCGAGGCGATCGACCGCAATATGGTCCATGCGGCACAGACCCTCAGCGTCAGCAACTGGCGCATCTTCTGGCGTATCATTCTGCCGAATGCACGTCACGGCATCCTCGCGGGGCTCGTCCTCTCATTTGCCCGTGCGCTCGGCGAGTTCGGCGCGACCATCATGTTCGCGGGCAATATTCCGGGGCGTACGCAGACCATGTCCACCGCTATCTATGCGGCGGTACAGGCGAACGACTACGACCTCGCCTTTCGCTGGGCGATCATCATCTCCCTGTTCTCGCTCTTCTTTATCGGAGCGATGAACCTGTACCTCAAACGGGAGGTGCGTGAATGAAGCTCATCGTCAACATCGAAAAGCGCCTGCGCGACTTCACACTTGCGGCAAACTTTACCCTCACGGACACAACGCTCGCACTTCTCGGCGCATCGGGCAGCGGCAAGAGCATGACGCTCAAGTGCATTGCGGGGCTCGAGCGTCCCGACTGCGGACAGATCGTGCTGAACGGGCGCACACTCTACGACAGCGCGATGGGAATCAACCTCCCGCCGCAGGCGCGGAATGTCGGTTACCTCTTTCAGAACTACGCCCTCTTTCCGAACATGACCGTACGCGAGAACATCATCTTTGCGCTTGACGGCACGCGTGAGGAAAAGGAGAGTATCTTCAAAGAGAACGTCGCACGTTTCTCGCTGGAAGGGCTCGAAAATGCCTATCCCGCAAATCTCTCGGGCGGACAGCAGCAGCGCGTCGCCTTTGCGCGCATCCTCGCGCGCGGCGCGGACGTGCTACTCCTCGACGAGCCGCTCTCCGCGCTCGATACGCACCTAAAGTGGCAGATCGAGATCGCCCTGCGCGAGATCCTCGCCATGCAGGACATCTCGGCAATTCTCGTCACGCATGACCGCGATGAGGCGTTCCGCATCGCGCAGGAAATTGCAACTGTCGATCGCGGACAGCTTACGACGCCGATGGACAAGCACGAACTCTTCCGGAGTCCCGGCACGCGTGCCGCGACCACACTCACGGGCTGCAAGAACATCTCTGCCGCCCGCCGAGTGGACGAAACGCACGTCACGGCGACCGACTGGGGCATCACGCTCCGCGTCGCTGACGCGACGACGAACGTACGCCACATCGCCGTCCGCGCACACTATCTCGTACTGGCATCGGAAAGCGATGCGGATGCACTCCCTGCACGCATCGCCGAGGTCATCGAGAGCACCTTTACCTACATCGTCATGCTGCGCTTTGCAGATGGAGCGATGCCCATCCGCTGGGAAATCGACAAAGCAACGTGGCACCCACACGAAGCCGGCATCGGCGATACATTGCATTTCAACTTCCCCGTTGAGGAGCTTATGCTTCTAAGAGACTAGGAACACTCTAAAACGTAAAAATCCCGAACGATGACAAACTTGCCACCGTTCGGGATTTTCTATGCGATTTTGTCCAACTTCCCCGCCGTCATGGTATAGGCAGCGTCGGCATACGCCGCCGCCTCACGCTCGTGCGTGACGAGGAGGACGGCAGTGCCCGCGTCGGCAGTCTCACGCAGAAGAGAGAGGACGCTCCTCGTATTCTCCTCATCGAGGTCGCCCGTCGGCTCGTCCGCGAGGAGGATGCCCGATTGCGTCACGAGTGCCCGCGCAATCGTCACGCGCCTGAGCTCCCCGCCCGAGAGTTCCGACGGCGCGACCGACGCGAGCTTACGGATGCCGAGACGTTCCATCAGCACATCGGCACGCACGGCAGCAGTCTCCTGCTGCCCCGTCAGCAATGCGGGCAGCAGGATGTTCTCGCGCACCGTGAGCGCGGCGAGCGACATCAGACGCTGCGGAGCGATGCCGATGTGACAGCGGCGCAGCGCGTCGCGCTCCGCCTCGCCCAGTGCGTAGATATCCGTTTCATCGAGCAGGACGCGTCCCGTCACGGGCTTCATCAGTCCACCGAGGATATGGAGCAGCGTGCTCTTGCCGCTGCCCGAGTGTCCCATCACCGCCGTGAGCGTCCCCGCCGCAAGCGTGAAATCCGTCTCCGCGACCGCCGTAAAATAGCCGTCCTTTGCACTGTAGCGCAGGAAATCGCGGCTGATCTTCTCCGCACGAAGTTCCATCATCCATCCTCCCGCAGTACTGCACTGAGCTCGACGGAGCCAACGCACCGCACCGTCCACGCCGCCGACAGCATTCCCGAGAGCACCGTCGCCGCAAACGTGCCGAACGCAAGTGCGAGAATCACCCCGCCATCCGGCAGGAGATAGGGACGTGTCAGGCTCTCCTTCATCAGCCCCGCAAACGGCAGGACGACGGCAGCACCGACGAGGATGCCAAGGGCTGCGCCCGCCGCTGCAATCAGCCCCGCCTCCGTCAGCATCGTCCGCACGAGCAGTGTACGAGGTGCGCCCGCGATGCGCAGCATCGCAAATTCACGTCGCCGCTCATGCACGACCATGCGAAACGCAATGCCGAGGATGAGCACGGAGAGCAGCCAGATGATTCCGAGCAGCATCGAAATCGTTCCCGTTATGCCGCCGAGCCCCTGCTCCACATCGCGCACCATCCCATGCGCCGCGTGTGCCGAAAGCTGCGGATACATCTGGTTGACCGCCGCCGCAATCCCTTCGGGTGCGAAGCCGTCCGCCGCCCGAATAAGCACCGCCGATATAGCGTTTTCCGTTGGAATCCCGTGGAAATAATCGAACCCCGCCGCAGCGGCGTTCGCCATCATCGCACGCATCGTCTCCATATTCGTATAGACCGCCGTGTCCATCCCCGTCCCCGTCGGACTGAGCCGTCCGACGACACGACAGGGCGTGTTGTAGAACATCAGCATATGGTCTGCCGGCACGGAGATGCCGCTGCCAACGAGGATATCTCCGAAGCCGATCACACCGTCATAGCTCTCGCGCATCCACGGCTGGATCGTAAAATCCGTCGCGGGGTCAAAGCCGATCAGCTGCACCGCCACCGAGCAGCAGCCCGCATGCGCGGAGGCGAGGAAGAACTGCGGCGTTGCCTGTGCGACCCCCGAGAGCCCCCGCAGCTCATCAAGGTAGTGCTCCTCCATGTAGAAATGTGCGGGTACACCCTGCACAAGTACGCCCTCAAGCATGCCTGCCGCCTCTGCTTCACGCGGCAGGACAATAACATCCGCACCAAGCCGCTCCTGAAAACGCACGAGACCGTTTTGGAGACTGAGCAAGATGAGCGAGCCGCCAAAGAGGACGAGCGCGAGAATTGCCGCCACCGCACCGAGCGCGCACGCGCGCGCAGAGCTGTGCCGGCAGTTGCGGACAGCGAGAAAACGCGAAAACGTCACGCCTCTGCCCCCTTTCGATACACATAGATATCCGCCCCTGCGGTCATGATGTTTAGCAGAGAGAGCACCGTCACCGCCGGCTCCATCACCGTATGGCAGTGCATCGTCTCCATCATGCAGAGGTCAATGAGATGCTCCGGCACAGCAAATGCCAATACGGACACCGGAATCACGGCAAGTGAGAGACCAATCTTGACCTGTGCGCGCGGAATGACAAGGTGCATGACAGCGATTGCGAGCAGTGCCGCCGCAATCCCCATCAGTGCCTGCCCCGCCCAGTGGCACGTCATCCACGAGCCGTCGGGACGCGCCTCACAGGGCGCAAATACCGTCTGTATGCCGATAAAAAAGATAAGATTCAGCACGACCAGCAGGATGTCCGTAATGCCGCACCTGCGTTTCTTTTCATTCATGGTAACAACTCCTTCGATGAGATCAATCGTCTTCACATCGTAACAAAATTAAGAATAGTTTTCAATGATTTTTTCAACAAATACAAAAAGAGCCGCAAATAATTGCGGCTCCGAATTTACGAATGGCAGGGGTAGCTGGACTCGAACCAACGCATGCGGGATTCAGAATCCCGTGCCTTACCAACTTGGCGATACCCCTGTGTCACTCTCAGCAACATGGGCAATTATAGCGGATATGCCCCGCCTTGTCAAGGAAATTTTTAACGTTTACAAATAAATCACGCCCGCTTGCGCATTTCCTCCGGTGTCTCCTCCTCCGCCTCCTGTTCGAGCGCAAGCACCGCCTGCACGAGGATTGCACACTCGAGGCGCTTCTTCTGAATCTCGCAGCCCAACTCATACGGCTGGCGAATGTCTCCGTGAAAGAGATCGGCGTTCGCATGACAGCCGCCGCTACAATAGAACCGTGCCCAACAGTCACGGCAGAGAGGCTTGTTCAGCACGTGTGAGTTGCGGAAATACGTCGGCAGCTCCGTGTTCTCCACGCCCGTGAAGACCGAGCCGAGGCGGTACTCCTCGCGCCCCACAAACTGATGACAGGGGTAGAGGTCACCGTTCTCCGCCACGGCGTAGTATTCATGTCCCGCGCCGCAGCCCGCAAGGCGCTTCGCCACACACGGGCCGTGGTTGAGATCCATATTGAAGTGGAAGAAGAAGAACCCCTTCCCCGCGCGCACGCGGTTCAGATACGTCTCGGTCAGATGATCGTATTCGGCAAAGATACGCGGCAGATCTGCCTCCGTAAAGCCGAGAGGGCTGTCCTTCAGCACAACCGGCTCCATCGAGAGGATGTCGAAGCCCGCCTCGTTCATCGCGAGCACATCCTTCGTAAAGTCCAGATTCTCGCGCGTGTACGTCCCACGCAGATAGTAGTCGTTGCCGTTGCGCGCGTCCACGAGCTTCTTGAAGTTCTTCATGACAACATCATAGGAGCCGTTGCCGCGCACATCGGGGCGCATCGCATCGTGTACCTCGCGCCGCCCGTCCGAGGAGAGGACAACGGAGATGTTATTGTCATTCAGCCACGCAATATTCTTATCGGAAAGCAGCATCCCGTTCGTCGTGAGCGTCAGCTTGAACTCCTTGCCCGTCTCCTGCTCGCGCTTTCTGACGTACTCCGTGACCTCCTTCACCGTGCGTAGATTCATGAGCGGCTCCCCGCCGAAGAAGTCGATCTCGCAGTGCTTGCGCGGGCCGCATCCGTTGATGATGAAGTCCACCGACGCGCATCCGACCTCAGGGCTCATGATCGCCCGATGCCCGCCGTAGCTGCCGCCGTCGCCGAAGCAGTACTTGCAGCGCAGATTGCAGTCCTGCGCCACCATCAGGCAAAGCGACTTCACGAGCCCGCGCGACTTGAACGTCGGCGGCACGTTGATGTCGGGCGCAAAGAGTGCGCCCGCCGCCATCAGCTCGTGCAGTTCCCCACACGCCTCGCGCAGCTCACTCTCGGGATAACGCCCCGCAAGGCGCGCAATGACCGCCTCGTCATTTGTCCCATCGAAATCATCCATCATATCGTAGATCATCTCGTCAATCACATGGACAGCGCCGCTGTTCACATCGACGAGGATGTGCATATCGTTCTGCTTGAACTTATGCGTTCGGACTTTCATTCCTACTCCTTTATTTCATAAAATACACAGATATTCCGCAACGCAAAGCCTCCCCCGTGCGAGACGGGGGAGGGGCCTGTGCGCGGGACGTGTAGACCGCGAAGCGGTGGAAGGGGCGCTTTGAACGCGCATCACGAACAAAAGCATAAAGGGGCTGCTGCACGAATCAACAAGACTTCATGCAACAGCCCCGCAGCCGATTCCCCCGCCTTACTTCGCGCAGGGCTGGTTGCCCACCGTGCAGGAAGTCTTGCAGGCGGACTGGCAGGATGCCTGACACTCACCGCAGCCACCCGTGTAGAGCGTGGACTGCATCGTCGGCTTGTTGACCGTCTTGATGTGCTTCATGACTCATTCCTCCTCAATCGGTCTTCTTCACTGATTTTATCGCATAAATTCCATTTATGCAAGTGATTTTTCACACTCGTCCCAGATGCCCTCCGTACGGCGGATATCCGCGCCGAGTGCAACCAGTTTTGCCACGAGATCATCATAGCCGCGGTCGATATGGTGGATGTAGCCCACGCGCGTCTCACCGTCTGCAACGAGTCCCGCAAGCACCATCGCAGCGCCCGCGCGCAGATCCGTCGCACGCACAGCAGCCCCCGTCAGAGTGCGTCCGCCCTCGACGGTCGCCGTCCGCCCGTCCACGCGGATCGCAGCACCCATGCGCTGCAGCTCCTCAACGTGCATAAAGCGGTTCTCGAAGACCGTCTCCGTCACGACACTCGTCCCCTCAGCGACAGTGAGCATCGCCATGAACTGCGCCTGCATATCCGTTGGGAATCCGGGATAGGGCAGCGTCTTGAGGTCGATCGCCTTCATTTTCCCGTCCGCGCGTACGCGGATGCCCGCAATATCCTCCTCGATCTGCGCGCCCGCCTCCTTGAGCTTTGCCACAACGGGCTTGAGATGCTCGCTGATCGCATTCTCGATGAAGACATCGCCGCCCGTCATTGCCGCCGCGACCATGTACGTCCCCGCCTCGATGCGGTCGGGGATGATCGTGTAGTCCGCCGCCATCAGCCCAGGCACACCGTCGATCTTGATCTGATTCGTTCCCGCGCCGCGGATGTGTGCACCCATGACGTTCAGATAGTTCGCGAGGTCGACAATCTCCGGCTCGAGCGCCGGATTCTCGAGGATCGTCTGCCCCTCGGCACACGATGCCGCCATCATCACGTTCTCCGTCGCACCCACGCTCGGGAAATCAAAATAGATGCGCGCTCCCTTGAGCCCGTTCGGTGCAGAGGCGTGAATCGCCCCTTGCGTGATCTCGATCTGCGCGCCCAGCGCCTCAAATCCCTTGAGATGCAGGTCAATGGGACGCGTTCCGATCGCGCAGCCGCCGGGCAGCGAGATCTCCGCCCGCCCCTCACGGGCGAGCAGCGGTCCCATGATGAGAAACGATGCACGCATCTTGCGCACGAGCTCATAGGGTGCGGAGAGCGTTTCAATCCGCGTTGCATCGATCGTCAGCCGATGCTCTGCGGCAGAGTAATCCGCCTTTACCCCAAGCGAGCGCAGCACTGAGGAGATCGTATAGACATCCTCAAGCGCCGGCACATCGTCGAGCACGCTCACACCACGGCTGCCGAGGAGTGCCGCCGCAATGATCGGCAACACCGCATTCTTCGCCCCGCCGATCTTCACGCGGCCGCGCAGGGGATTGCCCCCATGAATGACCAGTTGTTCCATTCGCCGTTCCCCTCCTTGCGGCTTATTCCTCTACCTTGAGCGTCGCGTGTATCACGTTCTCAATCACATACGGCGCAAAGAATTTTTCCTTCTCTTCCCTCTTCTTCGGATCGGCCAGCAGCGTCACGCGCTTCTCAGGCTCTTCCTTCGCCGCGCGCGCCGACGCCTTTGCCGCCGCCTTCATGCGCTTCTTCATCTCCTTCTCGGAGGTCGGTGCGGGAGCCGCGCCGGGCGCAATGATGATCTCGTTGTTCTGTCCCTGTTCCGCCAGTTCACGCAGGCGATCACCCGTCGATTTGAATTTTTCTTCGTCATCGGGAACCGCAAGCCCCGCCTGCGCGAGCAGCATCAGCGGATTCACGGGCACAAAACCGCCGCCGCGAATATCCAGATTCAGCGTTCCCGCCGGCTGCGTCTTGGGCACCTTGTAGGGAATGGAGAGCGTCTCTTCCTCCCTCCGATAGGGACGGATCTTCGTTTGGAACGTCACCGTATCCCCCGGCTTCACCGTCATCTTGTCCGGCGTCGCCGAGACCAGCAGCGCCGTCTGCCGCTCGCCGTTCAGTTCCACATCCACATTGACATCGATGAGGTCGGACTCCTGCTCCGCATTCGTCACAATCAGATTCATCGCCTGCAGGAGTTCCGTCACGGCAACCTGCCCGACATCGGCCGGACTATAGTACATATTGCGGCGCTCGAACAGACCGCCCTCGTAGGCGTTCGTACGAATTGCAAAGCGGATGCGCGCGGTGCTGCTGCCGAGTGCATCCGACACACGGCTCATCGCTGCGTAGGCAACACTGCCCGAAAGAATCGGCAGGAAATCCTCGTCGTAGGCGATCTGTGCACCGAACGTCTCCTCCGTCCCAAGCGCATTGTCCTTTACGTGAATCTGCATGGGCACCGAGGTCGGGAATGTCCCGAGAACCCCTGCGATCCCCGTCTCGCGATCCTGATTCACACGCCCGATCACACTGCCGATGTTCGCAATCTTTACACCGTTGCTCTGCCCTGCAATCGTGCCGATGACATCCGCATCCGTCATGAAGTAGTTGACATTCCCCTTGTGCATAAAGGAGTGTCCGAACGCCAAGATCTTCTTGCCGTCGACTGCCGTCACCGTGCCCGTCGCACCGATGCTGAAATCGCCGTAGACGAGCGCCACACCGACGGGCTGACCTCCCGTGAGCGTCGCATCATAGCGTGTGTGCAGCTTGGAACTTGCGCCAAAACCGCCGAGCGGCAGGAAGGAGGCTCCATTCATTGGAAGGTTGTTCTGCAAATAGCGCAGCCCCGCAGCGTTAAATCCCTGCGTAAAGAAATATGCCTTCTCCTCCGCCGCATTTCCAGACTTGGCTTCCGTATCCTCGGAGGCGCTGTCCGTATGTGCGGCAGCAGAAGACTCCTCCGCTGCCGCAGACCTGTCGGAGTTCGTCGCAGTGTCCTCCGTCTTCTCCCCCTTCAGCACCGCGATCATATCGCGCCACTCTGCTTCGCGCTCTTCGCGTGACATCTTCTCAAATGCCTTTTCACGCTCGCGCAGACGGCGTTTTTCCTCCGCCTTCTTGCGCTCCTCGATCTCCTTCACAAGATCGACGGTCGCAATATTCGTCTGATTCTTCACATCCGGCATCGACCAGAGCGGTGTCATATCCTCGATCGGCGTGATGAAAAATGTATAGGGGCTCAGATCCTTCAGTCCCGCTGCGAGCGCACCAACCAGGCGATCGCCCACATAGATCGGACTTCCGCTCATCCCTTGGAGCACACCGCCGACATGCTCGATAAATTCACCGCTCGTCCGCGCCATAATCATACGCTGAGAGCCTTTTCCACCCTCCATCACGCCGAGGATCTCAATAGGGAACGTACGGATCTCACCGGACGTATCAAGCACCGTATATGCCGTTCCCTGCATGCCCGCCGTCACCTCACTGTATGGGAGAATTGGAGGCATTGCATGGGTTTCCGGTGTATAAAAATTTATTGTCAACGCAAAAAGAGACGCCGCTACAAGGCGTTTCAAAGAATGTCGCAAAATGTCACCTCAAAAAAATGTGCTACAATAGAGTCTATCTGCTCTATTGTAGCACAGTCAAGAAATTTTCGCTAGTTTTTTCCGTTAGCCCAGTGAATGCTCCAGCTCTTCAAGTGTCTGCTGCTTGCTCTCTCGCCCGAGAATGATAACTGCCCCTGAAATCAATGCAAAAACCGCTGCGAACATCATGAAGATACCGCTCATCGGAAAGGCATTCGCAAGCATCACACCGACGAGCATGGGGGCAATCATGCCGCCAATGCGGCCAAACCCCGCCGCCCAGCCGCTGCCGAGCGCTCGCATCGACGTCGGATACTGCTCCGGCGTATAGGTGTAGATAACGCCCCATGCACCGAGGTTGAAGAAACTCATCGCCGCACCCCAGACGAGGAGCGCCGTGACATCGCCCGCATTTCCGAAGAAATAGCTGCACACACCGCTCAGCAGGAGGAATAAGCCAAGTGTATAGCGGCGCCCGATCACATCCACCAGATACGCCGCCGCATAGTAGCCCGGCAGCTGGGCGAGCGTCATGATGAGCACATACTCGAACGTCTTGACAATCTCGAAGCCTTGCGCATACACAATCGACGGCAGCCACATAAAGATACCATAGTAGCTGAACACAATGCCGAACCACGCGAGCCAGAGCATCGTCGTACGGCGGCGCATCCCCTTCGCCCAGAGCGTCATAAAGCCCGGCGTTTCCACGCGCTCCGCCTCGACTCTGCCCGGTGCGAGCTGATCGAGGAACGGACGCTCCGGCAGCTTCAGCTGTCGCTCAATGTCGCGGATAATCGCCTTTGCCTCATCCACACGCCCCTTCGAGAGCAGATAGCGAATCGACTCCGGCATGTGCAGGCGCAGAAGGAAAACATAGAGGGCGGGCAGCGTACCAATGAGAAATGCCGCCTGCCAGCCAAGCGCAGGAATCAGGAGATAGGCAATGCACGCCGCTGCGAGCCACCCCAGTCCCCAAAAGCTCTCGAGCAGAACAATGAATCGTCCGCGCAGCTTCGCAGGTGCGTACTCGCTCATCAAGGTCGCCGCAACGGGCAGTTCTCCGCCAAGACCAAAGCCTACAAGGAAGCGGAACACAAGCAGCGACTCATAGCTCCACGCCACCGCGCACAGCCCTGTTGATATGCTATAAAGAAGAACCGTGATCGTAAACACCTGCTTGCGTCCAATGCGATCTGCAATCGTACCTGCAAGCACCGCACCAAGCGCCATGCCAATCAGTCCAATGGATCCGATCCATCCCACCTGCGCAGGTGTGAGACTCCACTCTCGCGCAAGCACAGGCAGGACGAACGCGATCAGTCCCGTATCCATCGCATCGAACAGCCACCCAAGTCCTGTCACAGCAAGCAGCTTGTACTGAAATCTGCCAAGCGGCAAATTCTCCAAGCGATCCAAAATCATAAAACAGCCTCCTTCATGGCGTGCAGTCGAGGAATCTCCCATAAGCTGAATAATCAGTGCTTCCTCATCTGTACCGCCGACCCATACAAAACTGTTCCTATTATAGTGTGAGCATAGTAAAAGTGCAAGAAGAATCTCACATCTTATCTTCCGATGTCTCCTTCTTTTCACTCATAAAAATACCATACCCCGTCATCGCAAATCCAAGTCCGACCAGAAAATACGCAGCTGTACTCGAAAAAACATCTTTTTTGTTATTTGCAGAAATTGCAGCTGCCGCCTCCTGTGGATTAGCTGCTTGCCGTGCAAGTTCCAGGTTTTCCTCCATCGGATCAGGAGAAATCGTGAGCATAAGATAGCCGATTCCAAAGAACAGAATGCCTGTTAGTACAACGATCCATTTCTTTTTCATATACACTCCTCCTATAATGACAAAAGACCCGTGAAATCTCACGAGTCTTTTGTTTTGCGGCAACTACCTACTCTCCCACGTCGTCTCCAACGAAGTACCCTCGGCCTTTGAACGCTTAACTACTGTGTTCGGAATGGGAACAGGTGGAACCGTTCAGGCATCATCACCGCATCTTCTTGAGTGTTGTCCACTCAAAACTTCACAGAAGAAACTTCCTTGCAAATGTATTGGGTAAAACTACCTTAGAATATAGTCAAGCCCTCGACCGATTAGTGCTGGTCAGCTGCACACATTGCTGTGCTTCCACACCCAGCCTATCTACCTTGTCTTCTTCAAGGGGTCTTACTTCCTTATAGGAATGAGATACTTCATCTCGGGACGGGCTTCACGCTTAGATGCTTTCAGCGTTTATCCCTTCCGGACGCAGCTACCCGGCCGTGCCCTTGGCAGGACAACCGGTACACCGTTGGTCCGTCCACTCCGGTCCTCTCGTACTAGGAGCAGCCTCCCTCATGTATCTTGCGCCCGCGATGGATATGGACCGAACTGTCTCACGACGTTCTGAACCCAGCTCACGTACCACTTTAATGGGCGAACAGCCCAACCCTTGGGACCTGCTTCAGCCCCAGGATGTGATGAGCCGACATCGAGGTGCCAAACCTCCCCGTCGATATGGACTCTTGGGAGAGATTAGCCTGTTATCCCCAGGGTAGCTTTTATCCGTTGAGCGATGGCAATTCCACTCTCTTTCCACCGGATCACTAAGCCCTACTTTCGTACCTGCTCGACCCGTCAGTCTCGCAGTCAAGCTCCCTTCTGCCGTTATGCTCTTCGCGGGGTTTCTGTCCGCGCTGAGGGAACCTTTGGACGCCTCCGTTGCTCTTTCGGAGGCGACCGCCCCAGTCAAACTGCCCGCCTGGTACTGTCCCGAACACGGTTAATGTTCCGGTTAGATCCTTAGCATATAAAGGCCGGTATCCCAACGGTGACTCCATCACATCTAGCGATATGACTTCCCAGTCTCCCGGCTATCCTGTACGTTATATGCCAAAGACCAATGCCAAGCTGCAGTAAAGCTCCATGGGGTCTTTCTGTCCAGTCGCGGGTAACCTGCATCTTCACAGGTATTTCAATTTCACCGGGTCCCTCGTTGAGACAGTGCCCAAATCGTTACGCCTTTCGTGCGGGTCGGAACTTACCCGACAAGGAATTTCGCTACCTTAGGACCGTTATAGTTACGGCCGCCGTTTACAGGGGCTTCAGTTCGCTGCTTCACCTCAGGGGCTAACAACTCTCCTTAACCTTCCTGCACCGGGCAGGCGTCAGCACCTATACTTCAGCTTGCGCTTTCGCAGGCACCTGTGTTTGTGGTAAACAGTCGCTTGGGCCTCTTTTCTGCCGCCGCCAACAGCTCCACTTGTAAAAAGCTTCACCATCAACGGCCATCCTTTTCCCGAAGTTACGGATGCATTTTGCCGAGTTCCTTAACGAGGGTTTTCCCGCGCACCTTAGGATTCTCTCCCCGCCTACCTGTGTCGGTTTTGGTACGGGCGGACGTCCTCTCGTTAGAAGCTTTTCTTGGCAGTGTAGTGCAGCTGAATTCAGATTGACCGTAGTCTTTCCTATCTATCGGTTCTCGGCCTTGCAGTATGGGGATTTGCCTCCATACGAGCCTACCGCCTTCGACGTGCTCTTCCATTCGCACGCTCAGCTTCCTTCCTGCGTCACTCCATCCTCAAACGAAGACGCCCGGTACTGGAATTTTCGCCAGTTGTCCATCGCCTATGCTTTTCGCCTCGGCTTAGGTCCCGACTAACCCCGGGACGACGAGCGTTGCCCGGGATACCTTAGGCTTTCGGTGGACAGGATTCTCACCTGTCGTTTCGCTACTCATACCGGCATTCTCACTTCCTGCTCGTCCAGCAGTCCTTCCGGTCTGCCTTCGTCCAAACAGGAACGCTCCCCTACCCAGTGTGTACCTTAGTACACCCTGCCGCGGCTTCGGTTCTGTGCTTTAGCCCCGGATATTTTCGGCGCAGGGCCTCTCGACCAGTGAGCTATTACGCACTCTTTTAATGGTGGCTGCTTCTGAGCCAACATCCTGGTTGTTTTCGAAGTCCTACATCCTTCTCCACTTAGCACAGCATTTGGGACCTTAGCCGGCGGTCTGGGCTGTTTCCCTCTTGAATACGGGTCTTATCACTCGCATTCTGACTCCCAGGCTGCCCATATGAGCCATTCGTAGTTTGACTGGGGTCGGTAGGCTTTACGCCCCCTTGCCCGATCAGTGCTCTACCGTCTCTATGGTTATTCGCCTGAGGCTAGCCCTAAAGCTATTTCGGGGAGAACCAGCTATCTCCACGTTCGATTGGCATTTCACCCCTATACACATCTCATCCCAACATTTTTCAACATGCACGGGTTCGGTCCTCCACTCATTTTTACCTGAGCTTCAACCTGGACATGTATAGATCACTGCGGTTTCGGGCCTAATCCATGCTACTTTTCGCCCTCTTAAGACTCGCTTTCGCTTCGGCTCCGCGTCTCCCGCTTAACCTCGCAGCATAAATTAACTCGCCGGTTCATTCTTCAATAGGCACGCCGTCGCACATGTAAAGTGCTCCGACTGTTTGTAGACATACGGTTTCAGGTTCTATTGCACTCCCCTCCCGGGGTTCTTTTCACCTTTCCCTCACGGTACTTTTCGCTATCGGTCGTTTCGATGTATTTAGCCTTGGATGGTGGTCCACCCTGCTTCCCACTGGGTTCCTCGTGCCCTGTGGTACTCTGGATCCCTGCCCGCTTTTCACTCTTTCGTGTACGAGGGTCTCACTCTCTTTGCCGCACCTTCCCAGATGCTTCCACTAAAGTGTCCGGTTTGTTGCAGGTCCGCAACCCCAAACAACCGAAGTCATTTGGTTTGGGCTCCTCCCGTTTCGCTCGCCGCTACTCAGGGAATCTCTTTGATTTCTTTTCCTCCGACTACTTAGATGTTTCAGTTCATCGGGTGTTTTCTCTCTACCTCGAAGGTAGAGTGACAAGACGTTACTCTTGCCGGGTTGCCCCATTCGGAAATCCATGAGTCAATGCTTACTTGCAGCTCGTCATGGCTTATCGCAGCTTATCGCGTCCTTCTTCGTTTCGAAACGCCTAGGCATCCGCCGTATGCCCTTATAAACTTGACTTACGTCTTTAAGTTTACTTAGGTATTTTCGCTTTATCCTAATTTGCTTGGGAAAATCTATTCTGTTACTTTCTGCCTTGCGGCAGAAGACCTCAGTGATGAGAAACTAGCGTACATGAGAACGTTTCGTTTCCCATTTTAGATTTTCTTGTTTCTTCTGTGCAGTTTTCAGTGAACAAAAATGGTGGGCCTAAGTAGACTTGAACTACTGACCTCACGCTTATCAGGCGTGCGCTCTAACCAGCTGAGCTATAGGCCCATAAGAGGCGCAAGAGCAAGATCTTTGCGTCTAACTGTGTCATTCGGTCAAACACTGCGGTCAACGTACCTTTCAGTACGCCTCCCTTGTGTTTTTCCTCATTCCTTGTTATACGCGAAAGCTTTTGCTTTGCTTAGTTCTACCTAACTAGGCGAGATTTTTGTGTATGGCTGTGTCATTCAGTCGAAGCCTGCGGTCGACGTACGTTTCAGTACGACTCCCTTGGATTCTCCTTCATTCCTTGCCCTACGCAAAACTTTCGCTTTGCTTAGTACAACCTATATCGGGTTACACCCGATAAGAAAAAAGATGGTGGAGACGAGGAGAATCGAACTCCTGACCCCCTGCTTGCAAGGCAGGTGCTCTCCCAGCTGAGCTACGCCCCCATTTTATGATGGATGTTACCCTCAAAACTAGACAATGCAAAACGTAGCCAAATGACCGACCTAAGATTGTGAACCGTTGGTTCATCTGAATCCTTAGAAAGGAGGTGATCCAGCCGCACCTTCCGATACGGCTACCTTGTTACGACTTCACCCCAGTCACCTTCCCCACCTTAGACGGCTGCGCCGGCTTCGGGTGTGAACGACTTCCGTGGTGTGACGGGCGGTGTGTACAAGACCCGGGAACGTATTCACCGCAGTATGCTGACCTGCGATTACTAGCGATTCCGACTTCATGCAGGCGAGTTGCAGCCTGCAATCCGAACTGGGAAACGGTTTTTGAGGTTCGCTTGCCCTCGCGGGTTCGCTGCTCTCTGTCCGTTCCATTGTAGTACGTGTGTAGCCCAGACCATAAGGGGCATGATGACTTGACGTCATCCCCGCCTTCCTCCGCGTTCTCCGCGGCAGTCTCCTTTGAGTGCCCACCTTTACGTGATGGCAACAAAGAACAGGGGTTGCGCTCGTTGCGGGACTTAACCCAACATCTCACGACACGAGCTGACGACAGCCATGCACCACCTGTTTTCCTGTCTCCGAAGAGAGGGTGCTATCTCTAGCACTTTCAGTCAATGTCAAGGCCTGGTAAGGTTCTTCGCGTTGCTTCGAATTAAACCACATACTCCACCGCTTGTGCGGGTCCCCGTCAATTCCTTTGAGTTTCAGTCTTGCGACCGTACTCCCCAGGCGGGATACTTATTGCGTTAACTCCGGCACGGTAGGGGTCGATACCTCCCACACCTAGTATCCATCGTTTACGGCCAGGACTACCGGGGTATCTAATCCCGTTCGCTCCCCTGGCTTTCGAGCCTCAGCGTCAGTTGCAGTCCAGAAAGCCGCCTTCGCCACTGGTGTTCCTCCCAATATCTACGCATTTCACCGCTACACTGGGAATTCCGCTTTCCTCTCCTGTACTCAAGACATGTAGTTTCTTTCCCATCACGGGGTTGAGCCCCGAACTTTTAAGAAAGACTTACATGCCCGCCTGCGCTCCCTTTACGCCCAATGATTCCGGACAACGCTCGCCACCTACGTATTACCGCGGCTGCTGGCACGTAGTTAGCCGTGGCTTCCTCGATAGGTACCGTCATTACAGAGCACTATTCGCACTCCGTACGTTCGTCCCCATCAACAGAGCTTTACGATCCGAAGACCTTCTTCACTCACGCGGCGTTGCTCCGTCAGGCTTGCGCCCATTGCGGAAGATTCCCCACTGCTGCCTCCCGTAGGAGTCTGGGCCGTGTCTCAGTCCCAATGTGGCCGTTCATCCTCTCAGACCGGCTACTGATCGTCGCCTTGGTGAGCCGTTACCTCACCAACTAGCTAATCAGACGCAGACCCATCGACAGGTGATAGCATATTCAGAGGCCATCTTTCACGCAGGAGAGATGCCTCTCCTCCGCTTCATTCGGTATTAGCATTCCTTTCGGAATGTTGTCCCCATCCTGTCGGCAGGTTGTCTACGTGTTACTCACCCGTTTGCCACTAGATTCTCTAAAAGCAAGCTTCTAAATCATCCCGTTCGACTTGCATGTGTTAAGCACGCCGCCAGCGTTCGTCCTGAGCCAGGATCAAACTCTCCGCTAAAGAAAGTGTTGCCACTTCTATCCGAGAGCCTGTTGGCTCAATATGTCATTCTTGTAAAAGAATTGTGTTCGTTGACCGAAGGTGTTTCCACCTTCACAACGATGTTGCATCTGGCTTGTTAGTTCAATTCTAACATGTTTTGCATTGTGTAGTTTTCAGGGTACATCCTGCGCCGCACAAGGCTTCAAGGTTCTTTCCAGTTCCTCGCGGCTCTCATCGGCGCGACTGTCACAATATAACACAGGAGGGTTCTTCTCGTCAACCCCTTTTTCAACTTTTTTCTCAAGTTTTTCGTAGGAGCTCACATCACATGTGCGATCAGCACGAGAATAACGCCGGGGATGCCGAGAACACCGACGATGAGCGCCTTGAGAAACGTGATCTCGATGCCGGCACCAAAGAGGTTGATGCCCCATAGAATGATGGCTCCGACAATGCTGTTCGTGATGAGTTTCCACAGAATGTGGAACGGCAGCGCGATCAGCTTTCCGAGAATCGCGAATATGATGATGCCGATGGCAATGCCTGCAATGATATCCACCCTAGATCTCCCTTCTGTTCTCCATGGCGCGCGCGAGCGTCACCTCGTCCGCATACTCGAGATCGCCGCCGACGGGCAGTCCGTGTGCAATGCGGGTAACGCGCACGCCCATGGGTTTCAGCAGCTTTGCAATATACATTGCGGTCGCCTCGCCCTCGACGTTCGGATTGGTCGCAACAATGACCTCCTGCACATCCGCCGTCCCGACGCGCGTGACAAGCTCGCGGATGCGGATGTCGTTCGGCCCCACGCCCTCGATTGGCGAGAGTGCGCCGTGCAGGACGTGATACACGCCGTTGTAGTCGTTCATGCGCTCCATCGCCGCCACGTCGGGCGGCTGCTCGACGACGCAGATTGTCCGATGGTCTCGGTTCTCCGCCGTGCAGATGGCGCACGGATCGTTGTCCGTGAGGTTGAAGCAGGTGGAGCAGAAGCCGATCTTCTCCTTTGCCTCAATAATTGCAGAGGCAAGCCGACGTGCCCGCTCCATATCCATATCGAGGACATGGTAGGCGAGGCGCGCCGCAGTCTTTGCCCCAATCCCCGGCAGCGCTCGAAACTGCTCCATGAGCTGCGTGAGCGGCGCAACCGTGTGCATCAGAGAAGTCCCGGCGGCAGTCCAAGCCCGCTCGTGAGCTTTCCCATCTCCTGCGCCATCATCTCATCAACCTTCTTCGTTGCTTCATTAAACGCCGCCGAAATGAGATCCTGCAGCATCTCGATGTCCTCGGGATCGACTGCAGCAGGTGCAATGACGAGACTCTGCACCTGCTTCTCGCCATCCATGACGATCTTCACCGCGCCGCCACCCGAGGAGACCTCAACTGTCTTGCGCTTGAGCTCGTCCTGCATCTTCTTCATCTCATTCTGCATCTTCTGAACTTTTTTCATCATGCCGGCCATATTGCCGCCGCCGTTAAACATAGTAACTCTCCTTTATTGTAGAAATGATATGCCTAGCCTAACAAAATCTGCTCATAACGTCAAGTGTTCTCGTCCGGCGGCAACTCATCGTCCCCGAACATCTCCGCTTCCTCATCCGGCGTCGGCTCGTACACCTCGTACGCCGCATCCTCTGCGGCAGGGGATGCGGGTGCTTTCGGCTGCGGCGCAGGCTTCTTCACGGGTGCACTGACCTCCTCGACACGCGCCCCCTCGCCCGCGATCTTCAGCAGCTCCGCCACAGGGGTAGGATACTCCGGTGCCTTCTCCGCCGCAGGTGGGGGCGGTGCACTCTCGTCCTCACCGCCCGTACAGACAATGACGAGAGGACGCCCTGCCAGCTCCGACATAACCTCCTCGAACACCGCACGATGCCGATTCGTAATATAGTCGCGCGCCATATCCGTCGCGGGTCGGATGAAGAAATGTGTCTCGGTCGCCCCCTCATAGCCCGCGCCCGAGAGCAGCGACGCAGCGAGTCGATGCCGCTCCTTGAGCCGCGCCTGAAAGGACTTCCAGAGTGCGGCATCCAGTTGACGGGGTTCAGACGGAGCAGCCGGATCTACAGCCTCTCTCTTCGCGATGCGCTTCGGCGGCGCAGTCTTCGGTGCAGTCTGCTGTGCAGGAGCGGGCGCGCCCTGCACGCCAGACTTTTGTGCCGCAGCCTTCCCCGCCGCAGACACGCCACCCGCTGCAATCTGCTCCGTCAGGCGCCGCACCTCTGCCTCGAGCCGTGCAATGCGCGCCGTATCGGCAGGATTCGACACTGTGACAGGTGCGCCCTCAGGTGCGACATCCGCAGGCCGGCAGAGCCCAATCAGCATACTCTCCGCCGCAATGCGCGGCTGCGGCGAGACGCGAATCTCCTGCATCGCCTCGTTCAGCTTACGCAGGATCGCCATGATCTCATCCTGTGTAAAGCGCGCCGCTGCCTCCCGTAACGCCTCCGCCTGTCCATCGGGCAGTTCTGCCGACCCGAGCGTACCGCCCACACCGACGATCATCAGACTGCGGAAATACTGGGCAAGTTCCGCGAGAATCTGCCGCAGTTCACGCCCATTATGCAGCAGCTCCCCAAGCTGCGTGATGAGCGGGGCCGCCGTACGGCCTGAGATCTGCAGCGCCATCTTCTCAATCCACGCACGCCCAACGAGTCCGAGTGCCTCCTGTACGAGCTCCGCCGTGAGCGTGCCCTCCGCGAGTGCCGTACACTGATCGAGAATCGAGAGTGCGTCACGCATACCGCCGTCCGCCTGCACGGCAATGATGGCGAGCGCATCCTCATCCGCCGCAATGCCCGACTCGTGACAGACGCGAATCAAACGATCACGAATCTCCGTCACCGTAATCCGATGGAAGTCGTAGCGCTGACACCGTGACTGAATCGTCGCGGGCACCTTGTGCGGCTCCGTCGTCGCAAGGATAAAAATCACGCGCGGGGGCGGCTCCTCAAGCGTCTTGAGGAGGGCGTTGAACGCCTCCGTCGTCAGCATGTGCACCTCGTCGATGATGTAAATTTTATAGTGCCCTTCCGTCGGTGCGAACTTCACAGACTCGCGCAGATCGCGAATCTCGTCAATGCCGCGGTTCGATGCCGCGTCGATCTCGAACACATCCATCGACGAGCCGTCGCTGATCGCACGGCAGGAGTCACAGGCACCGCATGGCGTGAGCGTCGGTCCCTCGGCGCAGTTGAGCGCACGCGCGAGAATCTTTGCCGTGCTAGTCTTACCCGTGCCGCGCGGCCCCGTAAAGAGGTAGGCGTGACTCGTCTGCCCCGACGTGACGGCACGCGCAAGCGTGCGGCTGATATGCTCCTGCCCCACGAGATCGGCAAACGTCTCCGGCCGCCAGCGGCGATACAGCGCAACGTACGACATCGTCAGACCTCCTCACTTTTCTCAATAAAAAAAGCAGCCCTTCTCAGGCTGCGTCAGCATTCCGATTTCTCCCACGGCAGGCCACAATCCCCAGGCACCCTCACGGCACATGTGACGATCCGCTTACCGCTGCTTCCTTCCGGACCTGACGGGGTTCACAGGGTCCCATTGCGCGAGACCAAGGCATTGCAGCCCGCCCTGAGAAAAATCAATAAAAATGGCGGAGAGTGAGAGATTCGAACTCTCGGTACGGTATCACCGCACACACGCTTTCCAGGCGTGCTCCTTCAACCACTCGGACAACTCTCCACGGTATTCAAAAAAACTATTCACTTCTGCAACGCTTGCTAGTCTAGCACGACTCACGCCCCCTTGTCAAGAAAAAAGAGAGATCGCAGCGCCCAGCGAGAGGCAGCCGATCTCTCTTTTGCCATTCTAATATCAATGTTTCTGCGGCTTGAACTGATCCTCACCCCACGCCGTAATGCCCTTCTGGTCGGGCATGATGCTCGGGTCGAAGACGGGGTTCTTCCCCGCCGCCTTCTGCGCGAAGTAGTCGGCGAGCGCGATGCGTGCAAGCGGTGCAAGCCGCGCAATGGCGTAGAGGTTCGTGAGGCAGATCATCGCCATGAAGAGGTCGGCGAGGTTCCACACGAGTCCGAGCGCCGCGATGCAGCCGAAGAAGACCATTGCAACGACGCCGAGGCGGTAGATGAAGAGCGCCCGCTCCGTGTTGCCGCCGAAGAAGTGGATGTTGATCTCGCCGTAGTAGTAGTTGCCGACGACGGAGCTGAATGCAAAGAGGAAGATGAGCACGGCGAGGAGGCTCGACGCCCACGGGCCGAAGACGCTCGCGAGCGAGTCCTGCGCGAGAGCGATGCCCGTCGTGTCGCCACCGATGGTGTACTGCCCCGTGAGGAGGACGATGAACGCGGTCGCCGAGCAGACGATCCACGTATCGACGTAGACGCCGAACGCCTGCACAAGCCCCTGCTTAACAGGATGCGTGACGTTCGCCGTCGCCGCCGCGTTCGGGATTGACCCCTCGCCCGCCTCGTTCGAGAAGAGTCCGCGACGAATGCCCGTGAGGATGACCGTGCCAATGCCGCCGCCGACAGCAGCCTGCGGGCTGAACGCATCGTGCAGGATGAGGGCGAACATCGCGGGTACTTGGTCAATGTGCAACACAATGATGATGAGTGCAATGAGGAGGTAGATGCCCGCCATTACAGGGACGAGCAGGGTGGAGAAGTTTGCCACGCGCTGAATGCCGCCGAAGATGACCGCACCCGAGAGCGCTGCAAGCACCGCACCCATGACCCACGTGTCGATGCCGAATGCCTTCTCCATCGAGAGCGCGATGGTGTTTGCCTGCACCGATACATAGATCAGACCGAACGTGATGGAGATGAGTACGGCAAAGAGCTTTGCCACCGCCGGCTGACCGAGTGCGTTCTGAATGTAGTACGCAGGGCCGCCGTGAAAGAGTCCGTGTCCACGCGGAATCTTGTAGATCTGGGCGAGCGTACTCTCGACGAAGCCCGTCGCCGTCCCGATGAAGGCGATGACCCACATCCAGAAGACAGCCCCCGGTCCGCCCGTGACGATGGCGATGGCAACGCCCGCGATGTTGCCGACACCGACGCGCGAGGCGGTGCTGACGCAGAACGCCTGAAACGACGAGATCGCCTTGCGTCCGCTCGGACGCCGTCCGAGATCGCCCGCAAGCAGACGCACCATCTCCGGCAGTGCGCGCAGCTGAACAAGCCCCGTCGACAGCGTGAACCAGAGTCCAGAGCCGACGAGCACGACGATGATGATATAAGTCCACAGGAAATCGTTGATCGAGCCAACAAGAGAATTGAGGAAGTCCATAAAACCACCCTTTCTGAAAAGAATACGCTTCATCATAATAGAAAAGCGTTTTGTTTGTCAAATTGGATTCGTGTATTCTTTCATAGGCGGAGTCTGTCTACGCCCTTTACTTATCTTCAAAAAGAGTGTAGAATGTCAATAGCTTCAATTTTCAGGGATAAAAAGCGGGGGATATGTTATGCTGAAAAAGACGAAAATCATATGCACGCAGGGTCCGGCGACGGATCCCGAGGGAATTGTGGACGCACTCATCGAGAACGGGATGAACTGCGCGCGCTTCAATTTCTCGCACGGCTCGCATGAGGAGCATCTCGTGCGCATCAACAAGGTGCGCGCGGCGGCGGAGCGCTCGGGCAAGGTGATCTCGCTCATTCTCGACACAAAGGGGCCCGAGATGCGCCTCGGCGAGTTCGCAGACGGCAAGGTGCAGCTTGAAAAGGGACAGAAGTTCACGCTGACCTACGAGGACACGCCGGGCGACGCGACGCACGTCAGTGTCAATCACAAGAAGCTCTACAGTGAGGTGAAGGCGGGCGACACGCTGCTTCTCTCGGACGGTCTCGTCGGGCTTGTCGTTGATGAAATCCGCGGCAAGGACATTGTGACGACGGTTCAGAACAGCGGCCCCATGTCGACGCGCAAGCGCGTTGCGGCGCCGGGCATCGAGCTGAGTCTGCCCGCGATCTCCGAGCAGGACGAGCGCGACATCATCTTCGGCATCCAGAACGACATGGACTTCGTTGCGGCGTCGTTCATTCAGCGTCCGGCGGACGTGGAGGAGATTCGCCATCTGATCGCAAAGCACGGCGGTCACATGGAGATCATCCCGAAGATCGAAAATCTCGCGGGTGTCAACAATTTTGACGCAATTCTCGCGGTCTCGGACGGCATCATGGTCGCACGCGGCGATCTCGGCGTCGAGGTTCCTGCCGAGGACGTGCCTGTCATCCAGAAGGAGATCATCCGCAAGTGCAATGCGGTCGGCAAGCCCGTCATCGTTGCTACGCAGATGCTCGAGTCCATGACGACGAACCCGCGCCCAACGCGCGCTGAGGTCTCGGACGTCGGCAACGCGATCTTCGACGGTGCGGATGCGATCATGCTCTCGGGTGAGACGGCAAGCGGCGACTATCCCGTCGAGGCGGTCAAGACGATGAGCACGATTGCCCTGCGCATGGAGGAATCGCTTGAGTACGACACGATCATCCGCTCGCGCAGCATCCGTGAGCGCTCCTCGGTGACGGATGCTGTCTCACACGCTACCGTGCAGCTCGCCTATGAGACGAGCGCGGCTGCGATCCTGACGCCGACCCAGTCCGGCTACACGACGCGCGTTGTGTCAAAGTACCGCCCGAAGGCGATGATCGTCGCCTACGCACCAAGCCCGATGATTGCGCGTCACATCAACCTGCGCTGGGGTGTCTACCCCATGCAGGGACGCAAGTGGACGAGTGTCGAGGACATGATTGAGTCCTGCACGCGTGGCGCACTCTCACACGGCTACGTCAAGCAGGGCGATAAGGTCGTCATGGTCGCTGGTATGACCTACAACGAGGGCGGCTCCGTCGCCGTCCGCGTCACGACGATTGCGTAAGTAGAGTTGCATAAGGGCGCCCCTTCCACCGCTTGCGCGGTTCCCCTCCCCCGCTTCGGCAGGGGAGGCTTTGCATTACGGCATATTAGCTTCCCCCGCCAGAGCTGGGGAAGTGGCGAGCTTGCGAGCCGATAGGGGCGCTCCGATTCCCAAGATGAAAGGAGCATTTATGGAAACAATTCACTCTGACCACGCCCCCGCAGCCCTTGGCCCCTACAGCCAGGCAATGCGCGTCGGCAATCTCATCTACACCTCGGGACAGATCGGCATCGACCCCGTCGTCGGCAAGATCACGGCGACCACCGTCGAGGGTCAGGCAGCGCAGGTCTGTGCGAATCTGCGCGCCGTCCTCACAGCTGCCGGCACTGACCTCACGCGCGTCGTCAAGACCACCTGCTTCCTCGCGGACATGGGCGACTTCGCCGCATTCAACGAGGTCTATGCCCGCCACTTCACGGGCAAGCCCGCCCGCTCCTGCGTCGCAGCCAAGGCACTGCCCGCCGGCGCGCTCTGCGAGATCGAGGTTATCGCTGAGGTCTGAGCGTCATAGTCCGAAATCAAAAGGAGACAATCCACGCGGATTGTCTCCTTTTCTATTTCTATGATGTTTTTACTCCATCACCATCGGCTCGATCTCCTCATCCTCCATAAAGCGGCTGAGCTTCTGCACACTCTTCATGAGGTCGCGGTAGTTCTCAGGCGTGAGGGACTGCGGGCCATCGGAGAGGGCGCGCGCAGGATTCGGGTGCACCTCGATGATGAGTCCGTCCGCACCCGCCGCGATGGAGGCGAGGGACATCGGCTTGATCATACGCCACTTGCCCGTGCCGTGGCTCGGGTCGGCGATGATCGGCAGATGGGAGAGATGCTTGATCGCTGCAATCGCGCTGATGTCGAACGTGTTGCGCGTGTACGTCTCATAGGTGCGGATGCCGCGCTCGCAGAGGATGACGTTCGGATTGCCCTCGTTCATGATGTACTCAGCGGCGTTCAGCCACTCATCGATGGTCGCGGCGAGTCCGCGCTTGAGCATGACGGGCTTGCCCGCACGTCCAACCGCCTTCAGGAGACCGAAGTTCTGCATATTGCGCGCGCCGATCTGCAGGAGGTCTGCGTAGGCAGCGACCGTATCCACAGCCTCGACAACTGTCACCTCGGTGATGACAGCGAGCCCGGTCTTTTCACGCGCCTCGGCGAGATATTTCAGCCCCTCTTCCTCGAGCCCCTGAAACGCATAGGGCGAGGTGCGCGGCTTGTACGCACCGCCACGGATGAACTGCGCACCACCCGACTTGATGAGCTCTGCCGTCTCCAGCAGCTGCTCGCGTGATTCGACGGCGCAGGGGCCTGCCATGACGACGGGCGTGCCGTCGCCGATCTTGATGCCGCGGATATCAACAACTGTCGGCGCGGGATGGAACTCGCGGCTCGCGAGCTTATAGCTTTTGGAGATCGAAACGGTCGTCTCAACGCCGTGCATGGCGTCGAGCGGGGTCGCCGCGAGCTTCGTCTTGTCGCCGATGACACCGACAATCTTCTGCCGCGCGCCCTCCATGACTTTCGCCTCAAGCCCCTTCTCCTTGATGGCGCGGATGACGCCCTCGATATCTGCCTGTGTAGCATCCGAATTCATAATAACGACCATTGTATCCTCTCCTTCACTATTCGTTGTGTGCTGTGTGTACCGGAAAAGCACCGAGCACCTTCAGCCAGACGCTCTTTTCCGCAACAGCGTCAATGGAGTCGCGCAAGGCATCGGGCGAGCTGTGCGCGTCCAGATCGAAAAAGAACATATACGCGCCGAGCTCTGTGCGCGCAGGACGCGACTCGATGCGCGTGAGGTTCACCGCGCGGCGTGCGAACTCACCGAGCACATTGTAGAGCGCCCCCGCGCGTGCGCCGTCGATCTGGCAGACGAGGAGTACCGTATCAGGTGGCTCCACCGGAGGAGCGACAGTCCCGTCACGCACAACCTCGAAGAAGCGCGTGCAGTTCGAGCCGCGATCCTCGATCTTGCCCGCGATCTCAATGAGACCGTTCAAAGCCCCCGCGCGGTGTGTGCAGATTGCCGCCAGACCCGCCTCTGCGGGAGACGCACCGACAATCTCCGCCGCGCGCGCCGTACTCGCGGTCTTGATGATCTCCGCCTGCGGACAGTACCGCAGAAGGAAGTCGCGGCACTGCGCGATGGGCTGTGCGTGCGAGTAGACCGCACGAATCTCGCCGCCCGCGCGCGCCATCAGATAGTTGTGCACGGGCCAGATGACCTCCCGCCGAACGCGCAGCGTATCCGAGCGCGCGAGTGTGTCGAGCGTCACGGCAATCGCGCCCTCGAGTGAGTTCTCCACGGGCACGAACGCAGCGTCCACTGCCCCTGTCTCCACCGCATGCAGACACTCACCGATGTCGGCGAAGCAGACGATCTCGCGGTCGAGCTGCTGCCACTCCATGAGATAGAGTGCTGCCGCCTCACTGTGCGTCCCCACGGGGCCGAGCACGCCCATTTTCTGACTCACACACATTCCTCCCTGATAGGAATCCCCCGATTCCTATAGTTTCCTATCATACTATATGAGAGGCGTGTTGACAAGGGCAATGGGAAACACTTTCATTTCAAGCGCATTTCCACTTGCACCGCACCTGTGCTATAATAGAGATACTTTCTCATACAAAAAAGGAGCAGCTATGTCGCCAAAGGAATACCTCGCTATTATGCACTGTATCGCCGGTCTCAAGGAGCGCACGCGTCACGCGTGGATGAAGTCGGGGCGGCAGGAGAGTGTCGCAGAGCACAGCTGGCGGATGGCGCTGATGGCGTACTTCCTGCGTGACGCATTTCCCAACGCCGATCTCACGCGCGTCCTCCTCATGGCGCTCCTGCACGATATGGGCGAGGTCTTTACGGGCGACATCCCGACGTTCGAGAAAACGGATGCCGACCGTGCACGCGAGCACGCGCTCCGCGATACGTGGATTGAATCCCTCCCGCCCCCATATGCGGCTGAGGTGCGCGACCTCTTTGCTGAGATGGACGCGTGCGAAACAGAGGAGGCACGACTCGCGAAGGCACTCGACCGCATGGAGGCGGTCATCACGCATAACGAGGGTGATCCCGCGACGTGGCTGCCGCTCGAATATGATCTCCAGCGCACCTATGGCATCGAGGAGGCTGCGTTCTCACCCGTGCTCAGGGCGCTGCGCACAGAGGTCAATCACGAAGTAGATGCTGTCATTGCCTCGCTTACAAAGGAGGAGAAAATATGAAAACGAACTATGGCAACTGGATCTCCACACCAATGATGAAGACACTCGTCGCCATCGCTGCCGTACTCTATGTACTCACGGTGCTCTATGCGGTCATATACGACCGCGTGACTGCGCCCTTCTTCATCCTCGCGATCCTCGCCGGCATCGCGACCATCGTCGTCCTCTATATGTACTACTGCCGCCGTGTATTCGATTTCGAGGGCGGCGGGCTCATGCGGCGCATCCACGCGTATCTGCTCGATCAGCTGCCGTGGGACGGGCTTGGCAGGGCGCTTGACGTTGGCTGCGGCTCGGGCGCGCTCACGATTGCAACGGCAAAGCGCTTCCCGCTCGCAGAGGTGCAGGGCATCGACTACTGGCCGCCGATGTGGAACTACGGACAGGCACAGTGTGAGTCCAATGCCGCCGCCGAGGGCGTTTCGGAGCGCTGCGCATTCCAGCATGGGGATGCGGCAAAGCTCGACTTTCCCGATAATTATTTCGATGCTGTCGTCAGCAATTTTGTCTTTCACGAGGTACGCACGCAGAAGGATAAGTTCATGCTCGTCGAGGAGGCGCTGCGCGTGCTGAAAAAGGGCGGTGCATTCGCCCTGCACGACACATTTGGCAACAGGGATATGTACGGTGATATGGACGTATTCGTCGCCTATCTCAAGGAGCAGGGCATCGCCGATGTCTCCTACATTCCGAACACCGAGCGCAATATCGAGATGCCACCCGCCGTCCGCTTCATGCTGCGCGGCGTCGGTATGCTCTACGGGACGAAGTAGCCGGAGCAGTACAAAGCTCCTAAGCGTTCGCGTGGGGCTTGCACTACATAGATAAATATCAAGCACCGAAAGGAAAATGCCCGTGTTCTTCAAATCCATTCCCGCCGCCCTCACCGCCGCCGCACTTCTCTCTGCCCCCGCATACACAGCGGCAGCAGAGACAACTGCCGCCATCCCGCGCCCCGCGATTCCTTCCTCCATTCCGCAGGGCATGACCGTGGACGCAAAACTCGCCGCAGGGCTGCACTTCGCCGCACCGAAAGCGAACCTCGACATTCTCCCAATGCCCACGGCAGAGCCGACAGAAATCACCATCATGGGCGAGGCGGCGGCGACCGAGGAGCAGATGCTCTCCTACCTCCTGCGCCGCAATCCGAAGCCGAAGCTCACGGGCACGCCCGAAGAGCTCGTGCACGCATACTACGAGGAGGCGGAGCACGAGGGCGTGCGTGCCGATGTCGCACTTGCACAGGCATTCAAGGAGACGGGCTTCTTCGCATACGGCGGTGACGTGGACTGGAAGCAGAACAATTTCTGCGGACTCGGCGCAACGGGAGGCGGTGCAAAGGGGCTCTCCTTCCCCAACATCCGCACAGGGGCACGCGCCCACATTCAACACCTCCTCGCATACAGCCGTACGGAGCGACCACGCGTCGCCATCGTTGACCCACGCTACGACCTCATCCGCACGAACCGCCCCGACATCTACGGACAGCTCACACGCTGGACACAGCTCAACGGTGTCTGGGCAGTCCCCGGCAAGAACTACGGGCAGGAGATCATCGTCATCCGCGACCGTGCACGTCAGCCCGACGGCTCCGATGCAGCTCTGCGCGCCGCGAACGCCCACCTCATGCAGGCGGGCGATGCCGACAACTACATCTATCGCGGGCTCGTCTATCTGCATCGCGCAGCCTACGCCGAGGCACTTGCCGACTTCACCGCCGCGCAAAAACGCAACACGAAGCGCAGTGAGCCCTACCTCGGCATCGCACTCGCCCATACGGGCGCAGGAAACGTCAAGGAGGCTCACCGCGCCTACGAAGTCTATCTGAAGATCTCCCCCGACGATGCCGCTGCCCTCCACAACTACGGGCTCACCCTCCTCGCCGAGAACAGCCCTGTGAAGGCGGTTGCTCCGCTGCGCGACGCCATCCGCCGCGCCCCACAGAACGCGGACAGCTACAGTGCCCTCGCCGTCGCCCTCATACACACAAAGGACTACGCAGGCGCATGGAAAGCTCTCACAGACGGTGCCGCCATCGCCCCCACGAACACGGACATCCTCATCAACCAGATTCTCTTGCAGGCGTGTCTCAAGGACGCAGATGACAAGAAACACGGGAAAAAGAAGAAATAGATGTGTGTTGTTGGTCGCAGCACTGACCAAGTCAGCGACCAAGAAAATGATCGAGATGAATAGCAAAACACGGAGCACCATTTTCGGCGCTCCGTGTTTTCTTTTGCCTCTCCCCCTCCATCAGCTGCAGCGCATGGATGGCGATGTGGGCAATATCGTCCTCATCGATCTCGTGCGGATGCGTGAGGACGAAGGCATAGATACCGATTGCCTCGGCGGCGAGGATCTCGAGACGCAGTTCGGTGTTTTTCGGGCGAAGCCCTAGCACGCGCAGACGTTTTCGAATATGCTCTTTGATGGCGTTCTTCCATTTCGCGATAAAGTCAGCATTCGGCTCGTGAACCAGAAAGGCATAGTAAAGCGCCTGTTTCGTACGGATATATGCAATCGTGTCCCGCAGAAAAGACATCATATCAACCTCGAGGGGCACATCGACAACCGCATCCGTATGGCGGACGATCTCGTACATCTCGGCGTTTTCGATATCATCCTTCAGCATGTCCACGCTGTCGTAGTAGAGGTAGAACGTGCTGCACACGGCGGGTGCTTCGCGGCATATGTCCATGACCTTAAGGAAGCACTGATAAATTTAGCCCGATCATCTTAGCGCATCCTTTTCGCGCTGCCTGTGGCAACAAATCCTCCACATAGCCCCCCCCTATGCGTCCGGTTTGTTTCCTTGTCAGGACAAAAATTCTGCACCAATCTGACGGACTTCATTTTATCAGCGATTCCTTAGAATGCCCAGAATTCTGCGCTGACGTTCGGTAATCAAAAGCACACCTCCTTCCTCATTTTCGTTCAGTATAGCAAGCACAGGGCAAATACCATAGGCGAAAAATTTCCGTACGTCGCGGAAATCTTCCGCAGCACAAAGAAAAAGAAGCTGCACAGAGGTTCTCCTCATGCGGCAGCTTCGATGCTCTCGTATGCAGTTTACTCCTCGAGCTTCAGTAGACCCGGCTGTTCGATATTCCACTTGTCCTTGCGCAGGGAGAAGAGCGCGGGCATATCGACAGTGAGCTTGTCGTAACTCTTGCCTGCTTCGTAGCGCGTAGCGAAGGTCTCCTTCATGCCCGCTTCCTCGTGCAGTTTCTGATCGTACGGGAACATAGGGCTCGGGATGACGGCGAAGTCGTTCGGCTGCCCCGGGATGTCATACGCCCAGAACGTCGCCTCGTTGACATCATCGACCGTCTCGAACTTCGGCATCGTCTTGCCGTTCTCCGTTGCTGCATGATCCGAGCAAATGAGAAGATGCAGCGCATACTTATCGATAAGCGGCTGGCAGAGCTCCGCACCGCGCTCGGGGGAGAAGGTCTCGCGCAGTGCGTGATAGTCGTCGAGCAGATCCTGCCAGATTGGCTTGCTCTCGAGCAGAGCGTCGAGGTCGATCTCCTCCTCTGGCTCCGGTGTAGGTTCCGGCTCGGGCTCAGGCACCGGTTCTGGTTCCGGCTCAGGCGGCGGAGGCGGTGCGGCGACAGGGCGCGTCTTCAGCTCATCCAGGTCGGCAGCAAACAGCTTTGCCTGTTCCTCCATCCGTGCGATGCGAATCTCCAGCTGTCCAACCTGCTCCTTGAGCCCAGCGACCTGAATCGCCGTCTGACTATCCTTTGCTACGGAAGCCTGAATCTCTGCCGAAAGTCGCTCCGCCTCCGTGCGCAGCCACGAGACATGTCCCTCGATGACGTCGACCGTCCCTCCTGTCTGCCGCCACGCATAGTGCGTCGCAACAGCAGCGATCGCAACACTCGCCACGACGAGAACGAACGAGAGTATCGTCATCACATCCGCCATCACGGGGTGCAGGAAGCCCACCGTCTGCACGGCGGCTGCCGTTGCCTCAGTCCCCATAGATCATTCACCCTTTCCCTTTATCTCTATCAACATAAGCATCTATAACCGCATAAGCGCATATCTGTATAGATTCTCTATACAGGCTAAAAATTCCTGCCAGATAACTGTGCAGTGCATAGAAAAAGAGCCGCTCCGCGCGAAGCGACTCTGTTTTTCCATCGTAAAATGCAGTGCGTCTTAGAGCGCGCTGACGAGCTCTGCGCCGAGATCCTTGCTGCCCTGCACGCCCTCTTCGTCGGGCTCGTTCTCGACAATGAAGGTGTTGACAAGCTTTGCACCCGCTTCCTTCGTGCGCTCGGACCAAGTCTCCATCCACGCACCAGCGCCCCAGCCCCACGAGCCGAAGAGCACGACGGGCTTGCCGGAGAGCTTGCCGCTCTCGACAGCCTCTGCGAAGAACGGCTCATACGAGCCCTCCTCGAGCTCCTCAGCGCCCATCGAGGGGCAGCCGAGTGCCAGCCCGTCGTAGCTGTCGATCTGATCGACGGTGAAGCTGTCCACCTCGAAGAGCTCGACGTCAGCGCCTGCGCCCTGTGCGCCCTCGACAACAGCCTCTGCCATCTTCTGCGTGTTGCCCGTGCCGGACCAGTACACAACTGCTACCTTTGCCATGTGAAATCCTCCTCATAGAATACCGGGAGATCATCCTCTCCCTCTATACTGCCTGCACCAACTCGGCGAGAGGCCGTCCCGCCTCCAACCGCGTACAGAACTCCTGAGTACAGACCGAGTACTCCTCAAAGAGAGCCCGTGCCTCGGCCTCGTTCGTGTAGACCTTCCAGTATCCGCTGTAGACGAAATCCTGCCCCCGCCGCGTAATGAACTCACGTACATCCGCCGGCGGATAACCGAGAAAGAGTCCGACCTCCGGCGGGAGCGTCTTGCGTACGCGCATACGGAGACGCAGGAACTCGAGCCGCTCCTCCATGCTGTCCGTGATACGGTAGCCCGCCTCACACAGGATTGTCTGCGCCTCCGGCACAGCGAGTGCGCGGGCTACAAGCTCAGCGCGATAGAAGAGAATGAGGACGTACTCCTCTCCCTCTGCCACGTGGAATGTCGAGATTCCCTTGCAGGAAAAACAGGGTTCGTAGGACGCAAGCAGCGCCTCAAAATCCTGAAAGCGGCTCTTCTGGAACGACAGCAGACTGCCCGCCGTCAGACCCGCCAGCAGGGGTGCAGCGTGATAGCCGAGCAAATGCTCAAAATCTGGACAACGCATTGTCATATCCCCCTCTGCGCCAAGGCGCAATAAAACGCCCCCGAAAAATCGTCTGGTAGTTCATTATACCGTAAACGATTCTCATTAGCAACATCTTTTCTCACAGAGGAGAGTATTCTGCTATGGTCTGCACCTATTATAGCCGAGATTGCCCTCAGTGACAACAGAATCTTTTTTATTTATGAATAGGAAGATTTTAACGTAAACACATTTCATCAGTTAGCGAAAACATTGACAAAAAGCCGCGTCTGTGCTACGTTTAATCGGAATCTCAGTCAAAGGAAAACTACCATAATGATACATCTAAAAAATATTGTCAAAACATACGAGGGAGATATTCACGCGCTGCGCGGAATCGACCTCCATATCGAGCGTGGGAGCATCTACGGCATCATCGGACTCTCGGGCGCGGGAAAGTCCACGCTCATCCGCTGCATCAATATGCTCGAGCGGCCGACAAGCGGCGAGGTGCTGATTGACGGGCGCGATCTCATGCAGATGAGCGAAAGCGAGCTGCGCGAGGAACGCCGCCACATCGGCATGATCTTCCAGCATTTCAACCTGCTGTCCTCCGCGACCGTCTATGACAACGTTGCTTTCCCACTGAAACTCGTGGGGAAATCCGCCGATGAAATAAAGCCGAAGGTGACGGAGCTGCTTGCCCTCGTCGGACTTGCGGACAAGGCGGACGCCTATCCCTCGCAGCTCTCGGGCGGACAGAAGCAGCGCGTCGGCATTGCGCGCGCACTTGCAAGCGATCCGAAGGTACTCCTCTGCGACGAGGCGACCTCCGCGCTCGACCCGCAGACGACGAAGTCCATCCTCGCGCTCATCCGCGACATCAACCGCCGCATGGGGCTGACTGTCGTTGTCATCACCCACGAGATGCAGGTCATCAAGGACATCTGCGATCGCGTTGCTGTCATCGACGGCGGTGTCATCGCCGAGGAGGGCGACGTGGTGGATGTGTTCACCGCGCCGCGCGAACCGATTACGAAGGAATTTATCAGCGTCCTCCTCTCGAACGAGCTGCCGACGGCATTTCGCGGCAATCCGATCGAGGAGACGCCGAGTCCCGACAGCTACATGCTCCTGCGCCTCACCTTCCTCGGGGAGAGCGCGGACAATCCCGTGCTCGCGGACATGATCCGTCTCTTCCCCGACATCGAGGTCACGATGCTCTTCGGCACGCTCGACCAGATCAAGGAGCTGCCGTTCGGCCGCATGATTATCGGTATGCGCGGCGAGCGCAGGGAGATCGAGGCTGCGATTACGTATCTTTCCGCACAGCATTTGAAACAGGAGGTGATCGGCTATGTCCGCCGAAATGATGCCGCTCCTCACTAAGGCGCTGGGCGAAACAATCTACATGGTCATTGTCAGCATGGCGATCTCGACCGCCATCGGCGTTCCGCTCGGCGTGCTCCTGCACGTCACGAGCAAGGGGGAGATTCTCGACGCGCCGATGGTCAACCGCACCGTCGGCGCAGTCGTCAACGCCGTGCGCTCCATTCCCTTTATCATTCTGATGGTTGCTATCATTCCTTTGACCCGCCTGATTGTCGGCTCCGCCATCGGCACAACAGCGGCCATGGTGCCGCTCGTCATCGCTGCCGTCCCCTTCATTGGACGGCAGGTGGAAACCTCGCTGCGCGAGGTGCCGCACGGACTCATCGAGGCGGCGCTCTCAATGGGCGCGACGCCGATGCAGATCATCATGCGCGTCCTGCTGCCGGAGTCCATGCCGGGCATCGTCAGCCAGCTCACGACAGTCATCATCGCCCTCGTCGGCGAGTCCGCAATGGCGGGCGCGATCGGCGGCGGCGGTCTCGGCGATCTCGCGATTCGCTACGGTTATCAGAGGTTCCGCCCTGATATCATGATCGCGACCGTCGTCATTCTCATCGTTCTCGTCCAGCTCGTGCAGTTTGCGGGCAACAGCCTCGCCGCACGACTGAATAAGAGATAGATACCGTGTTGTTTCACCGAGATACGTGTCCAAAAGCAAACCCTAGTGGAGCAAGTGAGTCAAGCGCGCGGTATACCCCGACGGATTTCTACCGTTCAAGCGAAGCGCGTTTGAAATTCGCCGGTATTTGAGCATACAAGCGCGCGATCACTTGCGTAACGAGGCGTTTGCGTTGGACTCGTGTCACGGAACCAAAGGAGGTTTTTATGAAGAAATTACTCACCCTCGTCCTCGCGCTCACCACGCTCGCCCTCGTCGGCTGCGGCGGCGGTGCGGACAACACTGCCGCGAAATCGGAGAAGGTTCTCAAGGTCGGCGCCTCCCCCGTTCCCCACGCTGAAATCCTCGAGGTCGTAAAGCCCGAGCTTGAGAAGGAAGGCATCAAACTTGAAATCGTCGAGTTCAACGACTACGTGCAGCCGAACCTCGCGACGAATGACAAGGAAATCGACGCGAACTTCTTCCAGCATGAGCCGTACCTCAAGAACTTCGTCACCGAGCATCCCGAGCTGAAGCTCGCGAACGTCCTCGGCGTCCATGTCGAGCCGATGGGCATCTACTCGCACAAGATCAAGAACATCAACGAAGTGAAGGACGGCGCACAGGTCTCCATCCCGAGCGACCCGACCAACGGCGGACGCGCCCTGCTCCTCCTCGAGCGCGCAGGTCTGCTGAAGCTCAAGGACGGCGTCGGCGCTGCCGCAACCGTGCAGGATGTCGTCGACAATCCGAAGAAGCTCGTCTTCAAGGAGATCGAGGCACCGCAGCTGCCCCGCACGCTCGACGATGTGGACATCTCCGTCATCAACACGAACTGGGCAATGCAGGCGGATCTCGTGCCGACGCGCGACGCCCTCTTCATGGAGGACAAGACCTCCCCGTACGTCAACATCCTCGTCGTCCGCCAGGGCGATGAGAGCCGCCCCGAGATTCAGGCGCTCATGAAGGCACTCCACTCTGAGGCGGTCAAGAACTTCATCAATGAGAAATACAAGGGTGCAATCATCCCTGCATTCTGAGGAATTGCATGTTGCAGAGGCTGCTGCACGGAGCTAGAAAACTTCGTGCAACAGCCTCTGTCTTTATGTGCCCCGTATCACTGCAAGCGCTCTTCTACGGCCTGACACTTCCTCGCTCTGTTTTCAATCATTGATCAAAAAAGGAGGCAAAATCATCATAATTTTTTCTCAAAGGTATAGACATTCACTCTCATGGTGATATAATTGATACACATTCTTTTTCGTGTTGTATTCAGAATGTTTGTCGAATCATATTTATCATCAAAGGAGTATCTTATGCCACGAAGGAAGGGACGACATTTTCACCGACTGCTCACCTGCGCCATTATGACATGGCTTGCCATGCCTGCCTATACCGTATGGGCGGATGATGGTACACAAGGGGGGGGCAGCGTATCTACTGCTGATATACATGTCGATGCCGATGCCGCAAAGGAAGATGCGAAATACGAGTCGCAGTCAACGACAATCATCACGGCGGAGGATATCGCACGCAAACAGGCGAAGTCCGTCGAGGACGTGATCTTCAACGAGGTCGGCGTGACGCGTACAATCGACGCGATGGGCAACGTCGGCGTATCGATCCGCGGCGGTGACCCGCGCCATACGCTGCTGCTCGTGGATGGGCAGCGTGTCCTCGGCGGTGAGGCGAAGTACAACGGCAACGGCGACGAGCTGCTGCGCATCGGCGCGGAGAACATCGAGCGCATCGAGATCATCCGCGGTGCGGCGAGTGCGAAGTACGGCGCGGATGCCATCGGCGGCGTGATCCATGTCATCACGAAGCAGGGCGTAAAGAATCCGTCCGTCTCGCTGAATATCGAGGGACGCTATCACAGCTCTCGCAATCAGAGCGGTACGGAGACGAACACCCTGCCGACGAATTTCTACCTGCGTGCGGACTCCGGCGACATCGGCAAGCTAAACCTCAGCGGGTGGACATCAAAGCGCGAGGTCATGCCCGTCTACTCGCACGGCAAGCAGTTCATCGCCGGCGAGAACTGGTACGAGGATTTCAAACCGTCGCTGCGCTTCTACGGCTCGATCAAGAATGACGGTGTGAGCGGCTCCTACAGCTTTGACGATGCGAACAAGCTCTCCTTCCGCTTCACGACAGAGCGCGAGAACATGCAGCGGCGCAACAAGGGCGAGCTCTACCCGCTCGGCTCGTTCTTCGAGCCGATGCAGATCTACCAGCGTGACCGCAAGCGCGACACGTACAGCCTCAGCTACGAGGGCCGCATCGGCAAGAATACGGACTATACGCTGAACTACGGCTACGGCAAGCTGCGTGAGGACGACTCAACCATCCTCACCTACTACAGCAGCGGGCGTGACAAATACTCGGGCAAGAACAGTCTCGCAGGTGTGGACTATCTTGACCACACGCAGACGAACGTCGACCTGCACTTCAACACCGCCGTAAACGACGCGCACTATCTCAGCTATGGATTCGGCTGGCAAAAGGAGTACGCCGAGGGCTCACGTCTGCGCAATGCACCAAAGAGCTACACGAAAAGGATCAACCCGTGGGACTATGACAAGTCGCTCGCGGTCGAGGACAATACAGCGGGGAAGGATGATGAACCGGACACGTATGTCCACAACTATAAATTCCTCCGCAACGAGAACGGCTTTGTCTGGGACAAGAACGGCGAATACTATGGCTCGGAAAAGCCGCCGATGACGTATGAAGAGGCAAAAGCCTACGCTAAGAGCGGCTTCTCCGATCCTGATTTAGCAGACAAATTCAACGCGTTCAACGATCTCTTGAATGCACAGAACGACTTCAGCGATCCCAAATTCAATAACTTGCCCATGCTGTATAAATACGCTCCTGCACTGGGGTACTATGGGCTGTTATCATCATCCGGACCGGCCTATAAACAGGACAAAAACATCACATTCAACGGGAAATATTACGGACAGGTGTTCGAGGAGCGCAAAAACCAACTGCTGATCGGCGAAGCAGATCTCACAAAGACCTACGCCTATGTACAGGACAGCTGGCAGATCACGCCGAAGACCATCCTCACGCCCATCCTGCGCATCGACCACAGCAACCGCTTCGGCTCGCATGTCACAGCGAATCTCGGCATGACACACATGCTTGCGAAACACCGCCGGCTCAAGGCGAACATCGGCACGGGCTACGGCGAGCCGGGGCTCGGCGAGCTGTTCTACAACTGGGAGATGTACGGCGGCACGGGCGCAGACCATCTCGGCTGGTACTGGATCGGCAATCCGAACCTGAAACCCGAGAAGTCGCTGAACATCGACCTCGCATTCGAGGGAGAGAACGAACACACCTACGGCAAGGTCGGTGTGTTCCACAACGAGATCTCGGACTATATGACCCACTACTTCACAGGACAGCTTGTGGACTTCAACTTCCACGGCAAGAGTTTCCGCAACGTCCCCGACCGCATCTACAGCTTCCGCAACATCGGCAAGGCAAAGCTCACAGGGATCGAGGCAGAGGTTCAACACAAGTTCAGCAAGAACTGGAGCGCAAAACTCGGCTATACCTACCTGCATGCCATCAACGCGAGCGATGATGATCTGCCGCACCGCCTGCTCGATCGTCCGACGCATAAATTCGATGTTGGCGTCAACTACAAGGACGATGCACACGGCTGGCGTGTGGCGCTCTGGGGCAGCTTCTTCAGCCGGATGCTCGACAGCAACTCCGTTCAAACAGACAATCTGTTTGAAAAGGACGGCGCGGGCAACTACATTCGCAAGCGCGGCGAGTACCGCGAAAAGAGCTTCGGCATTTGGAATCTCCTCGTCGAGAAGGACATCCGCAAGGACTTCACTGTCTACGCAGGGGTGGACAACCTCTTCAACCATCAGGACGACGATCGCGCCTATCATGACCGCACGTTCCGCTTCGGCGTGAATATGAAATTCGACGACTTCGGCTCGTTCCTCGGCACGGGGATTCATCGCAACGCGGACGGCGTACTCGTCGATCGGGACGGTGTGCCGCTGAAAAACTTCTACGGAGACGACTTCTTCCTACACCGCCCCGAGACAGCGACGGACGGCAGGGCAAAGGGCAGCCTCGACTTCTTCGGCGACTACCGTATGCGTACGAGCACCTATCGCGGCTACGATCGCGCGGAGATGCGCGAGACGAAGGAGACACAGGCGGATGAAGCGGCGGCACGCAACTACGCTGACCGTCCGGGACACGGCTTCGGGCAGCGTCTGCGCATCGGTGCGGACTACCGCATTGACGACAAGCTCGGGGTCAAGGCTGTGCTCGCAACGGGCAAGGCGAACGATGCGGCGGATCCCGTAGACGAAAATAAAGGACTCGGCGGTGTCCACATCGAGCGCGCCGAGGTCACGGGCAGCCCGGGTCACTGGGACTGGACACTGGGGCGCATCCACGAGCCGATGGGCGTGACGGGCTACTGGTTCGGCAAGGAGTACGACGGCGCACGCGTCCTCTATACAAAGGATCGTACGCAGGTCGCCGCCGGCTTCGGCGACTTCTCCCGCACGACGGGTGTCTACGACAGTGCCTACAGTCACAAGGAGGAAACAATCATCCGCCGCGCCCCGACGCTGAACGAACTGTTCGGCTACTATACACAGGAGGTACGCGACGCAGAGAATCACACACAGCACGTCAGCAGTTCCCCCTATCCCATGGAATACGACCCAAATGCGCCGGCGAACTTCCGCGAGAAGTACAACAATGCGGGCAAGATTCAGGACGCAAACGGCAACTGGGTGCGCGATCCCGCACTCTCCGATACGCAGATTGCCCAGAAGAAACTGGAAGTCATGCGCGAATTTGTCAGCATCCTCAAATCCGTGGATGCGGAACTCCTACGTCGCTCGAATGAAACACCCGGCGGCGGCGGATATGAGAGCAAATGGGAGAAGATCCTCAACGGGGATGGAGATCCGAGTACGGCAACCTTCAGGTTTTATAGTAATTTTTACAGTGCTCGTGTCGTTGTGCGGCGCAGCGACGGCGTCGTCCGCGACCTCTATCGCGACAACAACTACGATGCACTCAAATATCTAAACCTCTCTCAGGAATCAGGCGTCAGTTCGCCTGTGGACAACCCGAAATACGGCGGCGTTGAGGGTTTGCTCCGCGAGCAGAATATCCGCACGATGATGGACGACATCCTAAAGGAAGTTGAGGATGCGGGCAGTACCTATGAGACGCAGGACGGACAGACGCTGACACGGGCTGAAGCAATCGACCGTATGTTCAACGACTTCGTCGGTGAAACTGCGGAATATTTTGACCAGAATATCCCCGGCAATTACGGCGGTTCGATTGGGAGATACAACGGCGTATCAAAATTTTTCTCGGCAATGATGGGCAACGAGCGCTTCAATCCGCTCAACGATGCCCCCATCCCGCTCCCCGGCGCCCCCATCGCCTTCCGGCAGCCCGGCTTCCTGCTGAAACACGATGTCATTCCGAGGATGGAGCGCGCAGCCTTCCTCAAGGTGCGCCATCAGTTCGGCAGCCGCGTCGGCGCGGAGCTGTGGACACTGCACTCCTTCGGACACGGCATGGATGTGAAGGGCGAGAAACTCCCCATCGCGAATGTCATCGGCATCGGCGCACGCGCAGTCCTCGGACCGCGCACGATGTTCTCCTTCGACTACGGCATCAACCGCGCTGCGACGGGACGTTACTTCCACGGCGGCAGGGACAGCTACGGACGCTATACGGGCGGCGGCTCTGTGCCATACTTCTGGGTCATGCGTCTGGACTTCGGCATCCCCGACATGGATATTCCCGGCAGCTGGGGTGTCTACCTCGACTACAAGAATTTCGAGCACGGCGCATTCCTCGGCGGCACGGGTGCAGATCTGCCCGACCGCTACCTCGACGGCATCCGCTCCTTCACCACCGGCATTGCCTTCGTCCCCGCGCGCGACCTCATGCTTGAGGCGATGTATACCTTCGGTGCCCGCAGCACGCAGATGCGCGACACGCTCTATACGCCCGAGCACTTCCGCCTCGGCGACTACACACGTATCCAGCTCACCTATCGGTTCTAAATTTCCACGCATACAAAAATCCTGCTCCCAAACATCGGGAACAGGATTTTTCGTTTTCCTTTTACGTCCAGAGCACCTGCGGTTCTATGATAATTGTTACGGAAGAATGCGGACTGCGATGTTCCAAAGCAAACCCTAGTGGATCAAGCGGGAAAAGTGCGCGGTACGCCCCGGCGGATTTCGTCATTTAACCGAAGGGCGTTTAGAAATTCGCTGGTATTTAGTATTTGCACGAACGCTTGCGAACGAGGCGTTTGCGTGGAGTATCGCAGTCCATAACACTTGACATAGCCCCCTGAAGTGGCGCTCGTGACTTATACGCCTCTCTATGATAAAATATCTCATTATGAATAAGATTCTCAGCAAACTTTACGCACTCAAACGCCGCGAGCGGATCTACGGCATACGCAACCCACTCACCTACGACTTTCTCCATCACAATATGCACCACCTGCACGTCCTGCTCTTCCACAGTGCCGATCAGCAGGACTTTACCCGTGGGCCGATCGTTCGGCAGCTGCTCATCTTCATGCTGCCCATCCTGCTCTCGCAGCTGCTCCAACAGTTCTACACCATCGCAGATACCGCCCTCGTCGGGCAGGTGCTCGGGGCGCGCGCCCTTGCCGCCGTCGGTACGGCGAGCCTCATCCTCTCCGTCATTGTCAATTTCTTCATCGGCTTCTCGGCAGGACTCAGCGTGCTCGTCTCCCATCTCTACGGGGAAAAACAGTATGCGCGTCTGAGCGGGCTCGTACAGAGCATCTTCGTCACCGTGCTCGCCTTCGCTGTCCTCTTCACGGCTGCGGGCATCGTGTTGACCGAACCGCTGCTCACGGCACTCGCAACGCCCGCCGAGCTGATCCCGATGGCAAGCCTCTACCTGCGAATCGCGCTGCTCGGTATGCTCGCGCAGCTCCTCTACAATACGGCAAGCGCCATCCTGCGCGCCCTCGGCAACACAACGAGCGCCCTGCACTACCTCGCTGCCGCCGTCGTACTCAACATCGCACTCGACATCCTGCTCCTCATCGTCATTCCCTGCGGCATTGCGGGTGCTGCGGCAGCGACCATCATCGCGCAGTACGCATCGGCACTCCTCGCCCTGCGAAAGCTCCTCCACCTCCACGGTGCATGGCATTTCACCCCGTTCGCCCCTTCTTTCAGCCCGCACACCTCATGCCCATCCTCGGTACGAGCATTCCTGCGGGCTTGCAGGCGGTCTTTATGAGCATCTCCTCGCTCGTCATTCAGACCTACATCAACAGCTTCGGCTATGCGGCGATGGCGGGCATGACCGTCTACGCGCGCATCGAGGGCTTCCTCTACTATCCGCTCTTTGCGTTCGGAATTGCGCTCACGAGCTTCATCGGCCAGAATGTCGGCGCGCACGACCTTGCACGTGTACGCGCGGGGCTGCGTGCGAGTCTGCGCCTTGCGGGATTCGGCGCACTCTTTATGGCGCTCATCGCAGGTCTCGCCGCCCCGACGCTCATCCCGCTCTTCACCGACGATCCCGCTGTCATTGCGAACGCCCTCGACGCCGTCTACTGGACGTTCGCCTTCTACTGGCTCTATGGCATCAATCAGGTCTACATCGGCGCGATCAGGGGACTCGGCGACACCCTCACGCCCATGGTCGCCGCGTTCGTGGCCTACTGTCTCTTTCGCGTCGCGTGGTGCTGGGGTTGGGACACGGTCGGCTTCCACTCCATGCACGTCGTCTACAACGCCTACAACGCGAGTTTCTTCGTCATGGTCGCAGTCCTTCTCTACGGCTATCGCAAAGCAATGCGCCGCACTGCAGAGCAGATTGGCGCATAGAAAAAGGCCTTATGATACGCAGCTATTCGTATCATAAGACCTTTTGTGTATTCTTCACGGCGTCGCAGGTGTCTCTGCATTCACTGCCCCGCGGCGGATCATGTCGCCGACGCGCAGATCGTAGGTGAGCGCCTGCTTGTGAAGGGTCTCGGCACGCGCAAAGTCCTCGGGCATCCCCGTATCCAACCCGCGTACAAAGCTCTCATAGGAGGCAATCGAGGCCTCCGTAGCCGCCTTACGCTGAGCGGCGAGATAGGCCGCGCCGCGCGGAACCTCCACCGCGTCCAGCTCACGCTGATACTTTTTCAGAACGGGGATCATATCCTCCTGTAGGAGGCGGATCAGAGCCTTGCGGCGCTCGATCGTATAGGTACTCCACGCGGTCTCCGTCAGGCTGCGGAACTCGCTCTGTGTCGAGCGGAAGACACCGTTGTAGCGGTCGACGATGGGTCGCGTCGCCTCGATATAGCGCGAGACATCCGCCGCCGTCGCCGTCTGAACCGCCTCGAGATAGGCGCGGTAGTTCGCCACGCGCACAACCTGCCAGCCCGTATCCCCCTTCTCCATGCGCAGCTGCAGGGGGAACTCCAGCCCCGTGCCGCCATCGCGCACCGTAACCGTTGCCACCGATGCGCTCCCGTCGCGCACAATCTCGCCGAGCGCGAGCAGCTCCGTATCGCGCAGATGACTGCACTCCATCAGGTATTCGAAATCAATGCCGAGCTGCCGCCCCTTCAGCGCGTCCACACCCTCCGGCTCCATCCACACTTCATGCTCCACAGCATAGGCAATCGTACGCACGAGCCCCTCTGTGACGCTCCCTTTGATTTTCTCATAGAACTTACCGGAGGCGATCCGCTCCGACTCCTTGAGGTGCGTATCACGTGCAAAGAGAACATAGGTGAGATCATCGTAGCCCGCATCCGCAACCGCCGCGAGATTCACATGGCGCTCAAACGATTCCAAATCGTGCTGCGCAACTGCCTCCGCCGCCTGCGCGAGGGCATACTCCGGACGCTGGATGTAGTAGGCAAAGTACCACGCGAGCGCTGCAATCATCACGACGATCATCCCCGCAGCGAGGACAAATTTTCGTTGATGCGCCTTGCGGCGACGCGCAAGTCTCACACGCCACGCAAACTCATCCATCGGCATCGCCGCACCTCCTCGCTCAAAATACAAACGCTGTCATTATAGCATTGAACGGCACGACGTTCAATCATATGCACCTTGGGATAACGAAAAAGTTATGAATATGAAAAGACGCACCCGTGCGGATGCGTCTTTTTTATGCAATGTTATGCGCCGAGGACTTCGTCCATCGAGAGCTTCATACGTTCGATGGCGATTTCGAGGTCGTCTTTGCCGATGTTCAGCGGCGGGTTGAAGTAGAGCACGTTGCCGAGCGGCCGCAGGAGCAGCCCGTTCTTCAACGCACGGCGATAGATGGCGTAGCCGAGGCGGCGTGCACTGTCAAAGGGACGCTTCTCCGCACGATCCTCAACGAGCTCGACCGCGTGAATCAGCCCGATGTGGCGAATCTCGCCGACATTCGGATGTGCGCCGAAGGCATCCGTCATGCGCTCCGTGAGCCACGCCGCCGTTTCCTCGGCGCACTCCAATACATTCTCCTCGTCGAGGATGTCGAGTACGGCAAGTGCCGCCGCACACCCGAGCGGGTTGCCTGCATACGTATGAGAGTGCATAAACGCCTTGCCCTCGCTCCAATCGGCGTAGAATGCCTCATAGATTTTTTCTTTCACAACGGTGATCGACATCGGCATATAGCCGCCCGTCAGCCCCTTCGAGAGGCACATGAGGTCGGGGGTAATGCCTGCACGCTCGCACGCAAAGAGCCGTCCCGTGCGCCCGAACCCCGTCGCAATCTCGTCCGCGATGAGGAGAACGTCGTGCTCGTCACAGAGGGCGCGCAGCTTTCTCAGATACTCCTCGGGATAGATGCGCATCCCCGCGCTCCCCTGCAGAAGCGGCTCGACGATCATCGCCGCCGTCTCCTTGCCATGCGCGTCGAATGCACGCTCCGCGTGCTCAATGCACGCGCAGTCACAGCTCCCGCGCAGCTTCCCATACGGGCAGCGATAGCAGTCGGGTGCCTCGACGTGGATGTTGTCCATCATCATCGGCTTGTACATCTCGGCGAAGAGATCCATGCTCCCGACCGAGAGTGCGCCGATGGTCTCGCCGTGGTAGCCCTCCGAGAGACACATAAAGCGCGTCTTTTCCGTGCGCCCCGTCTGCTGGCAGTATTGGAACGCCATCTTGAGCGCTGCCTCGACCGCCGAGGAACCGTTGTCGTTGAAGTGGAACTTCGTGAGCCCCTCGGGCACGAGGTTCGCCAGCCGCTCGGCGAGTTCGATGGCACCGCGGTGAGAGAAGTTCGCAAAGATGACGTGCTCGAGGCGGTCGAGCTGTGCCTTGATCCGCGCGTTGATCTTTTCATTTGTATGCCCAAGGAGGTTCGCCCACCACGAACTCACGATGTCGAGATACGAATGCCCGTGCACATCGTAGAGCCATGCCCCCTTTGCATGGTCGATCACCATCGGCGGCAGCTGCTCATAGTCCTTCATCTGTGCGCACGGATGCCAGATATGGCGGAGATCCCGCTCCTCAATCATCGGCATAGCTCTCTCCTTTTCTCTCCTTTACTGATACAGTGCGGCAAGTACATCCGCCGCTATCGGCAGCTCCGCAGCGTCGTGCTCTACACAGGCAAGCACACGCGCCCCCGTCAGTGTCTCAACCATCGTTACGTTGTCCTCCTGCATTCTGCCGCCCGTCCAGTTGTTGAAGATAAAGCCCACGAGCGGAATACCGCGTATCTTCAAATGCTCTGCCGTGAGCACAGCCGCATTGATCGTGCCGAGCCCCGCGTCCGCGACGACGAGCGCGGAGAGCCCGAGACGCAGGACGAGATCGTCCAGAATGACGTGCTCCTCATTGTCCCAGCGCAGGGGGCAGATGATGCCGCCGCTCCCCTCCACCGTCAGATAATCTGTGCGTTCCTTCGCCACATGGTAGTCCTGCTCCACCTTGTCGAAATCCATCGGGCGTTTCTCGATCTGCGCGGCGAGATGAGGCGATACGGCATCGCGATAGATATAGGAGACGGTGGCATCCTCCGGCGCAAGACCCGCAGCGTGCGCCACATGGAGCGCATCGCCCGGCAGGAGCGTCCCGTCAGCGGCGACCTCCGCACCTGAGAGTGCTGCCTTGTAGTAGCCCGCACGCAGCCCCGCACCCACGAGTTTTTTCACGATCAGTCCCGTGACGTACGTCTTGCCGATGTCCGTGCCCGTACCCGTGATAAATAATGCCTTACCCATGCTGCGCTCCTTTTACAACCACAGTCCCGCCCGCTGTGTCCGTACGCCGATGTACGCCGCCGCAACACAGAGCAGAAAGTCCGGCAGAACCTGCAGCACGCCGCAGTACCAGATCGCCACCCAGAAACCGATCGGCGCATCGATGATGTAGTTCGATGCAAAGTAGAAATACGAGATGCCGAAGACATAGACCACCACCATGCCCAAAAGACACGCGGTGAGTGCGCGGCGGAAGGTCGGTGCGCCCGTGCGGACAAACGCGCCCGTCACCCAGCCCTGAATGATGAAGCCCACGAGATAGCCGAACGTCGGCTGAAGCACATACGAGGGACCGCCACCCGAGGCAAAGACCGGAATCCCGACCAGCCCCATCAGGACGTATGTGCCCACCGCAAGTGCCCCAAGTCGTGCGCCGAGCATCAGCCCCGCCAGCAGCGTAAAGAGGAACTGGAGCGTGTAGACATCCGTCCCGACGGGGATGCGGACGAATGCGCCGACCGCAACAAGTGCGATGAATAGCCCGCAAAGGATTATTTCTCGTAGCTTCATAATGTTCAGATACCTCCAAGCGTATTTATCGGTGAAATAAACTTGCTTTATCATACACGTTTCGTATTTTACTGTCAACCAATTTATTTTATTTTGGTTTACGAATGTTTTTCGCACAAAAAAAGACAGTACACAGACTGTCTCATGTGTTATAATACAGGTGGTGCTATCTATTCGGTGGACGGTCAATCCAAGCCCGGAAGGGCGGTGGTTGTCTATGAACGAAACGAATGTAACTTTGTTGCTTTTCATCGTTCTAGTGTTGCTTCTAACAAAAAAGTAACCCGCCCCAAGCAGCGAACTTAAGCGGGTTACATATCCCAATATGAGAGGGCTGACCGTTTACACGATAGCACCTTTTTCTATGTGTATTATACAACAGAACACAAATCTTTTCAAGGGAATCGCTGATAAAATGAAGTCCGTCAGATTGGCACAGATTTTTCTGTCCGATTGAGGCAGCAAACCGGACGCATAGCAGAGCTATGTGGAGGATTTGCTAACGAAAAGCGGGCAAAAAAGATGCGCTAAGATGACGGTGCTGAATTTATCAGTGCTTCCCAAGTACTATCGCTTCGTCACGCGCACGCGATCCATCTCCGTGCCGTCGGTCAGGAAGCACGCGATCTCGATCGCATCCCGCGAGACATCCATCGTGAGATAGTTGTCCGTCTCAGGCTGCGGGAGTGTCACCTCATCAAAGGCATGATCAATCCAGAGATTCGGATAGCGAACATTGCCCGCAACGCCCGTGAGGATGTAGAGCGGCCCCTTCGCGTCCGGTGTCTTCTCAAAGCCGTAGATATGCCCACGGTTGCGATACGTATGCAGATGCGCCGTAAAGACAATGTCGATGCCAAGCTCGTCAAAGACGGGCATCCATACTCGTCCGTTGTCCTCGTCGATGCCCTCCGTGCGCTCTGGCCGCCCATTGATCCGATACTGCAGCACATCCTTGTGCATGAAGACAATATTCCAGCGCTTCCGATGTGCCTTCAGGTCGCGGCGAATCCACGCGAGCTGCTCCTCGACAAGCCCATCCTTGAACTCCCCGATTTCCTTCTGCTGGGTACAGAGCACGATATAATGCGCGTCGCCGTAGTCAAAGGAATAGTAGTAACGCTCAAACTCCTTGCTCCCGTTGCGCGGTGTCTTGAAGTAATGCAGATACGCCTCGGGCAGGCGCACCTTCCAGTCAAGATTGTACGTCTCGTGGTTGCCCATGAGCGGCACCATTGGAATCGAGCGCTGCATTTCCTTGACCCCGACGAAGAACTCCGTCCACTGCAGCCGATCCTCGCCGTTGTCCACGAGATCCCCCATGCAGGTGAAGAGCTCTGCGTCCGTATTGCGCGCCCACGCGAGATGCGCGAGCTGCTTCCAGTCCGCATAGTCCGAGGACTGGGAGTCCGGGAAAATCAGCATTTTATAGTTCTCATCGGCAGTTGGTGTATAGAGCGGCTGCCAGTCCGTCGCCGCGTCCCCCGCCGTAATGCGGTACTGATACATATGCCCCGGCGTCAGTTGATCGAGCTCCGCCGTGTACTGATAGACCTCGGTGCCATCGTCGGTAAAGCGTGCATCCTCTGCAGCAATGCGGCGCACATCCTCTGTCCCCTGCAGACGCAGCTCAATCATCTGCTGATCGACGGGCGACGTCACTTCCCACATGAGGGCGCGTGCGTGCGCATTGTCCGCCGCGACAATCTGCCGCAGGCGCTCGATATAGAATACGCCCGGGAACTGCCGCAGCGCCGTATCGCGCACGCCTCGCAGCAGATCGAGCTGCCAGAGCGCGGTCCCTCCCACCGCAAGCACGCCCGTCGCCGTAGCCGCACGAATGAAATTTCGACGATTCATCTTCTTATTTTTCATAGATCATTCCTTCATACATTTCCACGTCCCCCCATCATAACTCCTGGTGTGGACTCCAAGTCAAGTGTTTTTCATCAGCTCATGCCGACTGCATATAACAGGAGGAAAGCTCGTCTGCCGTCAGCGTATGTCCATCTGCGCATAGGTCGAGCCAGCGCGTCACATCCACGCAGCTGATCCGCCCGCCGGGGAGGAACGAGCCCGTATCGCATGCAATGATGTTGTTCGGCAGGAAGAGCGGCACATTGCGGCTCATGTCTCGCCCGCCGATCGCCTGCGTCGGCGTATGCCCGACAACGACAAGCTCCGCGCCGCGATAGAGATCGAAAAAGTCATCGCGAATCCAGAGCAGATCACTCGATGTCTGCTTCTTGCGCGCGGGATGCACGCCCGCATGAACGAAGAGGATGCTCTGCCCGCTGTGCTGCGTGCGGAAATAGAGCGGGCGCGCCTTGACGAATGCAACGAGGGACTCCGACTCCGCCGTGGGGAGCGCCTCGAGCTGCTGCTGCGTTACCTTGCCCCCGTTCATCAGCCAAATATCCATGGGGTCGAAATCATCAAGCCCATTTGTCTTGATATAGCCGAGCATCATCGCTTCGTGGTTGCCGCAGAGCGCATGGACATTCGTGTGCCGCTCCACCTGCGCGCACACAAAGCGCAAGACCTCGACGGGAGCAGCACCGCGATCGATATAGTCGCCGAGAAAGACCAGCATATCTTCTTTATCGTCGAATGCGATCTGCTTCCAAAGGGAACGCAGCTTTTCCATATGACCGTGAATATCGCCCACTGCAAGAATCCGACGAAACGCCATCATCGCCGCCCCCTTTCATTTATCCTATTATACCCTATACTGTCTGAAATGAAAATGATTGTACCGAACTATTGTGCTTTACACGGACACAAAGCCGTGATTGACAATCCTCGCACACAGAGCTATGATAAAGGTGTTGTTTTATGTCTTTCATGCACATGAGCAGGAGGAAGCAAATGATAGAACGCTATACGCGTCCGGAGATGGGACATCTCTGGTCGATCCAGAACGAGTGGCAGACCATCCTGAACGTGGAGATTGCCGCGTGCGAGGCGATGGCGGAGCTCGGCGAGATCCCCGCCGCTGCCGTGGAGAACATCAAGGCGAACGCGAAGTTCGATGTCTCACGCATCAACGAGATCGAAAAGACCACCGACCACGACATCATCGCCTTCCTCACGAATCTTGAGGAGAACGTCGGCGAGGATTCAAAGTACATCCACAAGGGGCTGACCTCGAGCGATGTCAAGGATACGGCATACTGCGTCATGATGCGCGATGCCGCAGCCATCATCCTCGACGATCTGCGCGCGTTCCGCGAGGTGTTGCGCCGCCGCGCAAAGGAGTTCCGCCATACGCCCTGCATTGGACGTACACACGGCATCCATGCAGAGCCGATGACATTCGGACTGAAGTTGCTCCTGTGGAGCGCGGAGATCGAGCGCGACATCGAACGCCTCACACGCGCGCAGGAGGTCGTCTCCGTCGGCAAGCTCTCGGGCGCAGTCGGCACCTACTCGAATATCGACCCGCGCATCGAGGAGCTGACGTGCAAGAAGCTCGGCATCACGCCCGTCCGCCTCGCAACGCAGGTCATTCAGCGCGACCGTCACGCCGAGTTCGTCACGACACTCGCCATCATCGCGGGCACGATGGAGAAGATCGCCACCGAGATCCGCAACCTGCAGCGCACGGACATCCGCGAGGCAGAGGAGTTCTTCAAGGCGGGGCAGAAGGGTTCGTCCGCGATGCCGCACAAGCGCAACCCGATCAACTGCGAGCGTGTCTCGGGCATGGCACGCCTCGTGCGCGGTAATGCCGTCGCAGCACTCGAGGACATGACACTCTGGCACGAGCGCGACATCTCGCACTCTTCCGTCGAGCGCGTCATCCTGCCCGATGCAACCATCAACGTGGACTACTGCCTGCACAAGCTGACCGGCATCGTGGACAAGCTCCTCGTCTACCCCGACGCCATGCTGCACAACATGAACCGCACGGGCGGTCTCATTTACAGTCAGCGCATCCTCACGGCACTCGTGAACAAGGGAATCCTGCGCCAGACGGCATACGTCTGGGTGCAGCGCAACGCCATGAAGCGCTGGCTCGAGAAGGAAGATTTCCGCACGAATGTCGAAAAGGACGCCGACATCTCCGCTCATCTCACGAAGGAAGAGATCGACGCCTGTTTCGACTATACCTATTTCCTGCGCCACGTGGATTCCATCTTCGCGCGCTTTGATCTTTGAGGGAAAGAATTAAGGGGGACTCAATTATGTCAACCATCGTTATCACGGGAACACAGTGGGGCGACGAGGGCAAAGGGAAGATCGTCGACTACCTCGCAAGCAAGGCGGACACGGTCGTCCGCTTCCAGGGCGGCTGCAACGCGGGTCATACCGTCGTCGCGGCAGGCGAGGAGTACAAGCTCCGCCTTCTGCCCTCGGGCATCCTCTACAAGGGCACGCACAACATCATCGCAAACGGCGTTGCGTTCGACCCCGAGGTCTGCCTACAGGAGATGGACGCCATGGCAGCGCGCGGCATCGACACGTCGAACATCCGCATCTCCGACCGCGCGCACGTCGTCATGCCCTATCATCGCCTGATGGACGGCATCGGCGACGCGCAGCGCGGCGCTGACAAAATTGGTACGACGGGACGCGGTATCGGCCCCTGCTACATGGATCGTGACGACCGCATCGGTATCCGTGTCTGCGACCTCATGGAGAAGGACGAGTTCGCAAAAAAACTTAAAAAGAACCTCGATGTCAAGAACGGCGAGCTTGCCGCCGTCTACTTCCACGAGCCGCTCGACTATGACGAAGTGCTCGCAGAGTACGAGGGCTATGCCGAGCGTCTGCGTCCGCTCGTCACAGACACGATCCCTCTCGTCAACGAGGAGATCGATGCCGGGCGCAAGGTGCTCTTCGAGGGCGCACAGGCGACCATGCTCGACATCGACTACGGCACCTATCCCTACGTCACGGCATCCCACCCCATCTCGGGCGGCGTCACCATCGGCGCAGGCGTTGCGCCGAAAAAGATCGACAGGGTCGTCGGCGTCGTCAAGGCATACTGCACGCGCGTCGGAGAGGGTCCCTTCCCCACCGAGCAGCTGAACGAGATTGGCGACAAACTACGTGAGGCGGGGCATGAGTTTGGCACTGTCACGGGGCGTCCGCGCCGCACGGGCTGGCTCGACGCCGTTGTCGTCCGCCACGCAGGGCTGCTCTCCGGCATCGACTACATGGCGGTCACGCGCCTCGACATCCTCGACGGCTTCGACGAGATCAAGATCTGCACGGGCTACAAGTACAAGGGACAGCTGCTGAAGGGCGTTCCCGCGAGCCTCAACGTCCTCGCCGAGGTTGAGCCGGTCTACGAAACGTTCCCTGGCTGGAAGACGGACATCTCCGGCATCCGTAGCTACGAGGAGCTGCCCGAGAACGCGCGCAAGTACCTCGAGCGCATGGCGGAGGTCACGGGCATCGCCCTCGGCATCATCTCCGTCGGCCCCTCGCGCGAGCAGACCATCATCCTCGACAAGGATATGTTCTAAAAAATATAAAATTTCGGCACGCTGCGTGTTTTGCACACAGCGTGCCGTTTTTGTTTATCTATTCTGCTCTGCCACCGTAAACCCCGCCTCAACGAAAAACTTCCGATATACCTCGGCCTTCTTTTCGAGTTTCATCGGGTAGGCACGCGAGGTGGACGGCAGGCGCGTAACGAGGAGTTCGCGGTCGCCGCAGCGCGCAGAGATCGTCTCGCCCGTCTTGAAATCCTTTGCCTTTACCTCTGCCTCAAGCAGGGAGAGCAGGATCTCCGTTGCCTTGCCGCCCGTCGTGCAGATGCGCCGACAGCCCGGGATCTCTGCGAGCACTGCGGGCAGATCGACCTTCTCCACGACCTCGAGGAACGCATCGGAAGCGTTGCCATGCGTGCGGATCGCGCGGCGCACGGTTGGGCACGAACCGATGCCGCGCTCCGTGAGGAACGCTTTGATCCGCTCCGCATCGAACGCTTTCTCACCCACACGCTGAAAATGCGCAGCATCGCCAAAGAAGACGAGTCCATAGACACGCCACATATCGTTCTGGAAGTTCGGATAGTGGAACTCCATCGTCCGCTTCTCCGGCGCGGGCGGGAACGTTCCCATCATCAGTACCGTCGCCTTCGGCGGCAGGAATGGTGGGAACGGACGCAGTTCAATTTCCTGTGTGTCAGTCATACTTCCTCCGTTCTTCGAGACAAGATGGATGTATCTTAGAGAGTTGGTGCGGTGTTCCTAAGTGAACCCGCACCAATTATTACAGCAGCCCCAGTGCATGCTGCACGATGAGCGACGTACCCGCGACCGCAATCCAGCAGACCATGCCAAGCAGGAGCGGGCGCGTCCCGTGCTTGAGGAGGGACGGCAGATCCGTGTTCAGACCGATTGCACTCATCGCGAGCACGATGGAGAACTTGCCGAGCATCCCAAGCCCATGCGAAACCTCGGCGGGGAGAATGCCCGTCGTATTCACGATGCACGCGAGCACGAAGTAGAGCACGAACATCGGGAAGATGCGCTTCAGCGAGAAACCCGCGCCGCTTTGCGCCGCACTGCGCATCATGAGCAGAGCGAAGAACAGGCAGACCGGCACAATCATCAGCGTGCGCGTCAGCTTCACGATGGTCGCATACGCGCCCGCATCATGGCTGTAGGCATAGCCCGCCGCAACGACCGACGACGTGTCGTTGATGGCAGTGCCCGCCCACATGCCGAACCCCGCGTCCGACATTCCCCAACTATGCCCGAGGAACGGGAAGATAAAGACCGCAAGCACGTTGAAGAAAAAAATCGTCGCAATCGAGATCACAACATCCCGATCCTTCGCTCCGATCACGGGTGCGACCGCCGCAATCGCCGAGCCGCCGCAGATCGCCGTCCCCGCACCGACGAGCGCGGTCATATCGCGATCCATCCCCAGAACCTTTCCCATCAGGAACGCCGCACCGAACGCCGCGAGCAGCGTGAAGATCATGACATAGAGCGACTGCTCCCCGACCTCGACCACATGAAAGAGATTCATCTCGAAGCCGAGCAGGATGATCGCGTACTGCAAAATCTTCTTGCCCGTGAATTTGATACCACTCTCGGTCGCCTGCGGCCGCCGTTTCTTCGCAAACAGCATACCGAGCAGAATGCCGAACACGGGACCGCCCACAATCGGAAAGTACAGCCCCAGAATGTACGCCGGGATTGCAAAGAGCAGGGCGTAGAGGATACCGTCCATATATTCGCGTTTCATAAACATCCCTCTCTCAACATATGTGTATTGTTTCTTTTATCTTACACCTTTTCCCCGCGGAATGCACGAAAAATAACAGTCTGCTCTCCTCGTAAGGATCGCAGACTGTCGTATGTTTTCTGTTATGAATCTCAGGTCTGGAACTGCTTCGTGATCTGCTGCAGCTCCCCGGCAATCTCGGACAGGGTACGGGTCGCAGCCGCAATCTCCGACATGGAGGCAGCCTGTTCCTCGGTCACGGCTGAGATGTTTGATACCTCTTCCTGCATCTTCGTGTCCGCATCGCTCGAGCCGCTGCTGAGCTCCTCGATGGAGTTGACAGCACGCTGATTGTTCTGCTGTACCGACTGCGCGATCTGTGCGATGTGGTTGATGCTCTCCGAGAGAGACTCAATGTGCGAGGCGATTGCCGTAAACTTCTCACCGGAACGATGGATCTCCTCCACGCTGTTCTCGACATTCACGGACTGTTCCTCCATTGCACGGAACGTCTTATCCATCTGAACCGCATTCCCATTGAGGAGCTCGGAGATATTCGCCGTTGCTTCCTTCGACTGCTCGGCGAGTTTCCGCACCTCATCCGCAACGACGGAGAAGCCCTTGCCATGCTCACCGGCACGTGCCGCCTCAATCGCAGCGTTGAGCGCAAGGAGGTTCGTCTGCTCGGAGATGCTCGTGATCATCTCGACGATGCTCGAGACCTCATGTGCACTCTCCTGCAGGCCGCGCACGGTTTCCGTAACAACGGCCGCCCCATCCTTCAGTGTATTCATCTTGCTGATCGTATGGTTGAGAATGGCCTGTCCGTCACGTGTCTCCTCCTCCGTCATTTTCGCGGAGGAGACAATCTCCTTGATGACATCTGCCACCTCGCCGATGCTGGAGGATGCCTCCTGCATCATCGCTGCGGCAGAGACGATCGTCTCACTCTGCGACGTCGAGGTCTCTGCAATCTGCGCGACGGAGTTTGCGGCAAACTCGGACGCCTGAGCCGCTTCCTGTGTATTCGCCGTCAGATCGGAGGAGGATGCCGCAACTCTTCCTGCCGTCTCGCTGACCTGCCGTATGAGCTTGCGGAGATTTTCCGTCATATTGCAAAATGCGTTGTGAAGCGTGCCGATCTCATCTGTACGATCCAGAGGCTGTGGTACGCTGCGCAGATCCCCGCGTGCAACGTTCGACGCGAACGCCGCGAGATTTTCGACCGGAACGGAGATGAGGCGAGCGATATAGAAGAGGATCGCTGCGAGCAGAACGAATGCCGCAATCGTGATGCCCACCATGATGCCGAGGAGCTCGGTTGAGGAGGCATACACCTCCGCCTGCGGCACGCACAGAACGAGCACCCATCCGGAATCACCGACAGGCACTGAGGCGTAGAAATTATCCGAGCTGTTCGGACTCGATGTGAATACGGGCTTTCCGGAGAGGAATGTCGACGCCAGCGCCTTTAGGTCGGAATCGTCCACCGAGGAGATATTATTGTCGAGGGAGTACTTGTCATGGTAGATGAAGTTGCCTTCCTTCGAGATCAGGAACGCCTTCCCCGTTTCGTAAATCTTTGCCTTCGACAGCAGGTCTCTCGCCATATCGAGGTTCAGATCGCAGCCCGCAACGCCGACAAGATTTCCGCCGCTCCGAATCGCCGCGCTGAAACTGACGACCGGCGTACCGTTGGCCGCCTTATAGACAGCCGACTGACACACCTTCGTCGATTCCGCCGCCTCCTTGTACCAGCCGCGCGAGGTTGCGTCAAAATCGCTGGGAATATCAAATCCTGCGCCGTCAATGAACGGCTGATCGGGAAACCCGACAAAGAAATCAGACGTTTTGGTTGCAAACTCCTGCGCCCCCAACATCATCTCATCGTACGAGGCATTCTCCGTCCCCCACAGCCGCGTAACTGTCTCAAGCTGACGGGATTTCGCCTGAAGTGCCGTATTGATATTGGCAGCATTCACCTCCGCCATCTGAATCATCTCACGCGATGCGACATCCTTGATGCTGTCCGACGCCTTCCAATAAATCGTCCCCAGCAGTATGAGGAAAACGAAGATCAGCGGCACGCCGACCAGCATCATAATCTTTGCGCGTAAATTCATGTGAACCCCCATCCTCCCTTATAAGAAAGTCACGTTTATTTTCATATATTTTACATTTTTTGTTCGCCCTTGTCTATATATGCTTTAATTTTTTTTGAGGTTTATTCCGCCATGCAATCCGCCCACTCCTTCTCGCGGAACCCCGTGAGCACACAGTCCTTCGTGATGAGCAGTGGGCGCTTCACGAGCATTCCGTCCGAGGCAAGTACGGCGTACTGCTCCTCCTCCGTCATTGCAGGCAGCTTGTCCTTCAGCCCAAGCTCGCGGTAGAGCATGCCACTCGTATTGAAGAAACGCTTTAACGGCAGCCCGCTCCGTTCGTGCCACACACGCAGTTCGTCTGCCGTCGGCTTCTCCGCCTTGATGTCACGCATCGGTGCGTTGCACCCATGCGCACGCAGAAACTTCTCCGCCTTCTGGCAGGTCGAGCACTTCGGATAGCCGATGAAAAGGATATCCTTATCCATATATCATTCCTCCTCGTAAAATCAATGGAATTACTTTCTCCATTATATCCCCTTCCAAAATTTTTTCAAACTTTTTCTTTTTGACCTATTGACTTTTTGACTATTTGAGGTATAATAACAATCGAAAGGTGATTTAAACCACCTTCCCAATCAAAAGCAACTGAATGGCATATCGAATACCAAACATCGCATATGCCCCAAATCTCTAAGGAGTTGATTACCATGTTTGGACTTGTACCTTTTGCCGGACGCCGTAACCTTTCGCAGCGTGACAGCGCGAATCCGTTTGCACTCTTCGACGCAATGCGCGATTCCTTCTTCCACGATGACTTCCCCACTGCGAATTGGGGGGCAAGCTCGTTCAAGGTGGACGTGAAGGACAGCGGCGACCATTACGAGCTGACCGCCGATCTGCCGGGCATGACGAAGGAGGACATCGCCCTCCACTACGAGAACGGCTATCTCACGATTGCCGCCTCGCGCACGGAATCCAACGATGAGAAAGACGATGCAGGGAACTACATCCGCCGTGAGCGTCACACGGGTGAAGTCAGCCGCTCGTTCTACATCGACGGCATCGACGACGCAAACATCCACGCAGAGTTCAAGGATGGCGTGCTGCAGGTGAACCTGCCGAAGACAGCGGACACACCCGCACGCAAGCAGATTGAGATTCACTGAAGAACAGCGCAATATGCGCACGTAAACGGGGCGTTGTACGAAGCGAAAAACTTCGTACAACGCCCCGATTTTCGTGCAAAAGCAACGTTATCCCTTTGCGTGCAGTACATCCTTGACCGCCGCGGCGATATGTGAGGCACGCAGGCCGTACGCCTCGAGCAGAACATTCGGATCCCCCGACGTTCCAAAGCGGTCACGAATCCCGACGTAACGCATTGGTACCGGATACTCCTCCGCGAGTACCTCCGCAACGGCAGAGCCGAGTCCACCGATGATGCTGTGTTCCTCTGCCGTGACGACAGCACCCGTTTTTCGGGCGGAATCGACGAGCAGTGTGCGGTCGATCGGCTTGATCGAAGGCATGTTGACAACGCGGATGCGGATGCCCTCCTGCGCAAGCTCGCGAGCGGCGATCATTGCCTGTTCGACCATGATACCCGTCGCGACGACCGTGCAGTCGCTGCCGTCCGTAACGACCTCGCCCCTGCCGACGACGAATTCATAGTCAGGCGCATGGTAGTCCGCCGTGCCGATGCGGCTGATGCGCAAATAGACAGGACCCTCATGAGCAACTGCCGTACGCACCATCGCCTCCGTCTCGACCGCATCCGAGGAGCAGAGTACTGTCATATTCGGCAGTGCGCGCATAACGGCAATGTCCTCGACCGCCTCATGCGATGCACCGTCATAGCCGACGCTCACACCCGCATGTGTCCCCACGAGCTTTACGTTCAGCTTCGGATAGGCGACGCTGTTGCGGATCTGGTCGAGTGCCCTGCCCGCGAGAAAGACGGAAAAGGTCGCCGCGACGGGAATCATCCCACAGGAGGCAAGCCCTGCCGCCGTGCCAATCATATCCTGCTCTGCAATGCCGACATCCACGAACCGCTCGGGACATACATCGCGAAACATCAGCACCTTGGTCGCCGAGCCGAGATCCGCATCGAGTACCACAAGGTGCGGATCCTCCGCCATCGTTTGCAGGACACGTCCAAAAATCTCGCGCATTGCCGTTCCCATTACGCCTCACCTCCGAGTTCCCGCAGAGCTGTGCGGTATTCGTCCTCAGACGGCACGCCGCTGTGCCACTTTACCTGATTCTCCATGTAGGAGATACCTTTTCCCTTTACCGTATGTGCGACAATCACCGTCGGTACGCCTGCAGTTTCGCGTGCGGCAGCAAATGCGGCGCGAATCGCCGCGAGATCGTGTCCGTCGATATCAATGACATGCCAGCCAAAGGCGGCAAAACGCGCGCCAATATCCGACAGCCCCGCGACCTCCTCGACTGTTCCGTTGATCTGAAGCCCGTTCGCGTCCACAATAGCAACAATGTTATCCAGTGCATAGCGACGCGCCGTCATCGCCGCCTCCCAGATCTGCCCCTCCTCGAGTTCACCGTCGCCGAGCAGAACGTAGACACGATAGTCCATCCTCCGCAGCTTTGCGGCAAGTGCCATACCGTTTCCAATGGAGAGCCCCTGTCCGAGCGAGCCGGAGGACATATCCAGCCCCGGCGTCACCTTCATATCGGGGTGCCCCTGCAAACGTGAACCGTACTGGCGCAGGGTCAGCAGCTCCTCCGCAGGAAAGTATCCGCGCTCTGCAAGTGCTGCATAGAGCGAGGCACACGCATGTCCCTTCGACAACACGAAACGGTCACGTTCTGCCCAGTTCGGGTCTGCAGGCCGCACACGCATCTCATCAAAATACAGCACGGCGAGCAGATCGGCAATCGAAAGTGCACCGCCCGCATGCCCCGTTCCAACCGCATGAATGGATTGGATCGTCGCGCGCCGGATTTTGCGCGCCGCCTCCTTCAGTTCTTCGAGTTCCATCTTTTCCTCCTTGCGCAAAACCGCCTTGGCAGACTGCCAAAGCGGTTTTTTTCATTGGATAAATTACTTCAGCATATGAATCACATTGCCGAGGATGATGCCGACCGCACCGAAGTCCGCATCACTGAACGTCGTATTGGCAAAGCCGAGGTTGCCGAGAACCGGCATGAGGAATACGGGCAGGAATGTGATGAGCAGCCCCTGTGCAAAGGCACCCGCGATACAGCCGCGCAGACCGCCCGTCGCATTGCCGAAGACACCTGCCGTCGCACCACAGAAGAAATGCGGTACAACGCCCGGCAGAATGATGGGCAGCCCCGGGAAGGACTTATCCGCAAGCAGAAGTACCGCCATGCCCACAACACCGCCAACGAAGCTCGATAGGAAGCCGATAAGCACGGCGTTCGGCGCATAGGGATAGACGACCGGACAGTCGATCGCAGGCTTTGCATTCGGCACAAGTGTCGTTGCGATTCCCGTAAATGCGGGCACGATCTCCGCGAGAATGAGGCGAACACCAGCGAGAATGACGTAGACACCGCCCGCGAACGTGATCGCCTGAATGAGCGAGAACACGAGGAAGTTCTGCCCGCCGCTCAGCTCCGTCTCCACATACTGCGGGCCACAGGCAAGGGCAACGATGAGGAAGAGAACGAGCATGACCAGTGAGACGGCGAGCGAGGAGTCACGCAGGAACGCGAGACTCTGCGGGAAGTTGATGTCCTCTGTCGAGCGCTCCTTGTTCCCGACGAGTGAGCCAACCCACGCCGAGAATACATAGCCAAGCGTACTGAAATGGCCAAAACCAACATCATCGCTGCCCGTAATCTTCTTCATCGTCGGATGTGCGATTGCGGGGAAGAACGCCATGACGAAGCCGAGCAGGATCGAGCCGATTGCCACGAGGGTCACGCCTTCAAACCCACCAACCGTGAGAATAATCCCGATCATACACGCCATGTAGAGCGTATGATGCCCCGTAAGAAAGATGAATTTCAGCGGCGTAAAGCGCGCGATGAGGATGTTTGCGACCATACCGAATGCCATGATGAGCGCAGTCTGTGTACCAAACTCCTTCAGAGCCATACCGACAATCGCTTCGTTGTGCGGAACGACACCGTTGATGCCGAATCCGTGCTGAAACATCGTGCCGAAGTGCGTGAGTGCGGCAACGGCAAGCCCCGCGCCGCCGCCGAGAATCAGAACACCCATGATGGTCTTGATCGAGCCCTTGAGGATATCGGAGAGCCCCTTTTTCTGCGCAATGAGACCGATCATCGAGACGAGACCGATCAGAACCGCCGGCACGCTTAAAATGTCAAGGATAAAACTCAGCATGATAATTCCTCCTTATCCCTTTACCTTGGCGACTGCTTCCGCAATCTTCTCGGCAAGCTCCTTCTTGTCAATCATATTGTTGAGCGAGACAACCTCGCCACCGAGCCCGACGAGCTGTGTAGCGATATCGCGTGTCCCCACGTAAATATCCGCCTTGATGCCCGCCGCCGACGAGAGATCGCTGTGATTCACCTCTGCCTCCACGCCAATCTCCTGCAGAGCCTTCTTGATGTTCATCTCGATCATGAAACTGCTGCCGAGACCGCTGCCGCAGCATACCAGAATCTTCATTGTCACGCACTCCTTTTCTTTTTACCAAACAGAGCCTCTGCGCTCTCCACACACTTTGCCGCCATCAGCCGCTCCGCCATCCCCTCCGTCATCAGGAACTCTGACAGTGCCTCGAGCATTTCCACATGGCTCTTGGCATCGGGTGTCGCGAGCGTGATGACGAGTCGCACGGGGTCGTTGTGTTCGCTGCCAAACGCGATCGGCTCGCGCAGCGTCAGAATCGTAAGCCCCACCGCCTTCGCCCCCGCCTCCGGTCGGGCGTGTGCAAGCATGATGCCGGGCGCGATAACCATATAGGGTCCCATCTCACGGTGGCTACGCTTGATTGCCTCCGGATAGGACGGCAGGATCGCGCCGCAAGTGAGCAACGGTGCAGCTCCTCGGTCAATGCACGCCGCCCAATCACGGCACGTCTCCTGCAGCATGATTCCTCCCGGAGAAATATAATCTCCCAGCATAAATTCACTCCTTCCGCGCTGCTGTGCAGCGACCTATCACGGCTCGAACTTCTTCCGCTGTGCGGCATTTCCGCAGATACTCCAGCGTTTCCGCATCGCTGAAAATTGTCCAGAGATCGAGCAAAAGCTCAAGATGAGCCTTCTCATCCGGCGTTGCAAAGGCAAAGAGCAGATCCGCCTCCGCGCCGTCCCGCTCTGCAAAGGCAACGGGATGTGCCAGCCGGACAAAACTGACGGCAAGCCGCCGCACCCCGTCTGCAGCACGTGCGTGTGGCATCGCAACCCCTGGGCACACGACGATGTACGCACCGAGCTCCTGCACGCTCTCCACCATCCGCCCGATGTAACACGCATCGACCGCCCCCGCCGCATGGAGCAGATGCCCCGCAGCATGCACCGCCGCCTCCCAATCAGCCGCCTGTGCATGAAGCTCGATCATCTCCTCCGTGAGGAGGTCAACGAGACGCATACCGCCCGATATGCGTACTGTATTCCCCTCCATGATGAAGCGGCTGTCATAGAGATATTTCAGCTGCTCCTCGATGATCTCGCTCTCCGCATCCGTCAGGATCGGTGAGATGCGCAGTACCGTCTTCTCGGGCAGCTGCACGGACACCGTACTGATAACGACATCCACATCGGCAACATCCTCCGGCTTCATGTTGTAGTAAGAAAGAATGCGTACGATGTGCAGGTTCGGCAGACGGTTGCGGATCGTATTTGCAAGCAAGGTCGCCGTGCCGACACCATTGCCGCAAATGAGCACCACAGGCAGCTTGCGCGACTTTCGCAGCTTCTTCCGTTCGATCGCAGCACCGAGGTAAAGCGTCAAATAGCCGATCTCATCCTCCGAGAAGCGCAGATTCATCCGCTCCCCCAGACGTTCCGCTGCGCGCGCAGCAATCAAAAATATGGCACGGTACTGCTCCCGAATGCGTTCGAGAAGCGGATTCGTCAACACAATGCCGACGTGCGCCCGCTCAAGTGCAGGACGGAGATGTACCGCAAGATTCCGCAGCAGCTCCTCATCGTCTGCATACGTATCATCCAACCAGACCTGTGCATATGCGACAAACTCCCGTGCAAGTGCGCGCGCCGTCTCCTGAGTGCGTCCCGGCTCCTCGCGAAAGACGTAGATGCGGCTGTGCAGCAGCTCCTTGACAATGTGCTGGATCTCTGCTGCGTGCAGGAATTCCGGCGCATAGCCCGCCATCCCTGCCGCAATCTCCGCAGCCAGAGACTCCGTTGCCTCCCCCTCATTTGACAGAAAATCCACGGGACGCCCCTCGGTGATCTGATGCCCCTCGCGCAGCCGCTGCATCTGGACGGCAAGCGCGCAGATCATACGGTTGATCGAGAGATCGCTCCCGAGCACGCCGTGTCTGCCCAGGAGGTCGAGGAAGAACGCCGCAATCTCTGCCATTGGAAGGTCATGTGCATAGCGGCGAAACGGAGAGGAGGCTGCATCCGTACGATCAAAATGGCGAAAATCATGCTCTTCTTTGGCGAAGATATGGATGAGCATATCGCGCAGCTCCTGCTCTCCCCCGGTCGCTGCAATGCCCGCGCCGCGCTTTGAGACGTACGCAAGTCCACGCTGCTCGAGCGTTGTCTGAACATCCTTTAGGTCGCTGATGAGGGTGTTGCGGCTGATGGCAAGCTCCTCCGCAAGTCCATCAATCGAACAGGGCTCATCGCCGAGGAGCGCGAGGATGATGCGGTCACGCCGCTCCTTGCGATCCAGTACCGGCGCGGCAGTCACCGCCTCCTGCACCTCCACGCGTTCCAGCCAGATGCCGCGCCGTGCCTGCGAGCGTATGCACAGCCCTTCGCACCGCAGCTCCTCCGTGAGCGCGTCCAGATCGTAGCGTACGGTTCGGACGGATACCGCAAGCATTCGTGCCAGATTCTCAGCCGTGACGGGTGCGGCTGAGAGGGTAGCGCGCAGAAATTTTGCCAACTGTTTGCGTCGCTCGTTTCCTTCCATACGCCACCTCCTTCCCGTATTTCCCATTATAGGAGAGATAGAATCCTGCAACAAGAACGAATCTCTGCCGCACAATCCTGCAAATAATTGGATAAATGCGGATAATCAACGGATTGAAAATGAACTTATAACCAAGCAGCACAAAAAAATGTATGCTCACACAGAAGAAAAGTTTTATTTTAAAAAAATATTCTCATCCTTTGTTTTTGTGGTATACTGTATACAACTGTTGAAAACAGGAGGAATATGATGAAAAGACTCTATGCTGCCTATGGCAGCAATCTGAATGTTGCGGCGATGCGGGAGCGATGTCCGAACGCGGTCATCGTCGGTACGGCGCAGCTCGCGGACACTGCTCTGGAGTATCGCGGCAGTCCGCCGCGCGTCTATCTGACGGTCACAGAGAAAAAGGGCGCGACCACGCCCCTCGGGATCTGGTCGGTGACGGAGAGCGATGAAAAGGCGCTCGACAGCTATGAGATTTTCCCTGCGCTCTACCGTAAGGAGGTACGGCACGTCCAACTAATGGAGCGGGAGACGGGTGTCATCAAAGACACGGCGGTGTTCCTCTACACGATGGTGGACGGGATGCCGCTCGGCACGCCTGATGCCGACTACGTCGCCGCTTGCCGCGCAGGGTTTGAAGATTTCGGCTTTGATCCGCACATTCTCGACTGCGCCGCAAGGAAATAACTTGGAAGCACTGATAAATTCAGCACCGTCATCTTGGTGCATCTTTTTCGCCCTGCCATCGTCGACAAATCCTCCACATAGCTTTGGCTATGCGTCCGGTTTGTCTCCTTGACTGAACAAAAAATCTACACCAATCTGACAGACCTCATTTTATCAGCGATTCCAATTTTCACAGGAGGTATCATCTATGCTTGTTCTATCCGGCATCCTCGTCATGGTGGTGGGGCTCGCACTGCGGTTTAACGCACTGCTGGTCGTCATCGTCGCCGGCTTCGTCACGGGATTTGCCGCAGGGATGTCCCTGCAGGAGATCGTCACGGTCATCGGCGAAGCATTCATCAAGAACCGCTATATGTCGCTCTTCATCCTCGTGCTGCCCGTCATCGGACTCTCGGAGCGGTTTGGACTGCGCGAGCGCGCCGAACATCTCATCTCGAAGATCTCTGCCGCAACGGCAGGGCGCATTTTCCTGCTCTATATGCTTGTGCGGCAGGTCACGGTCGCCCTCGGCATCTCTCTCAGCGGACATCCGACCTTCATCCGCCCGCTGATCTCGCCGATGGGCGAGGCTGCGGCACTCAAGGGACGCAAGGCATCGCCCGAGATCCTCGACAAGATCCGCGGCCATGCGGCGACGGCGGAGAACGCGGGCAATTTCTTCGCGCAGAACGTCTTTATCGCGGCGGGCGGGCTGCTCCTCATCAAAGGAGTGCTCGAGGAACACGGCTACGAGGTGGATCTCGTCACGATGGCACTCTACTGCATTCCAACCGCCGTGGTCGCCTTCCTCTTTGCGGCGATTCGCTTCCATCTCTTCGATCGGCGCATCGAGCAGGAGATTGCGGCATACAACGAGACGAAGAAAGGCTAAGGAGGGACTGCTATGCTGACACTCGATCACGTCTATCTCCTCTGCGGGATTTACCTCGTCCTCTTCGGGGTGCTCTCGTTCGGAGACAGCAAAAATCTAAAACGCTTCGGCACGGGTCTGTTCTGGCTTGTCTACGGCATCACGTTCCTCGGCGGCTCAGCACTCGGCAACGAGAACGCGGGCTGGATGGTCATCCTGATGGCGGTCATTGTCGCTGCAAAACAGATGGGACACGGCGACTATCATGAGACCTCCAAGGAGGAAAAAAATGCTTCGGCGCAACAACTCGGCAACCGTCTGCTCATCCCCGTCCTCGCGGTCGGCGTGATCACGCTGATCCTCGCGGCGACAACGAAGCTCGGTGCACTCGTCTCGTTCGGCATCGCCTCCATTGTCGCCATTGTAATTGCGCTCGCCATCACGCGTGGCGCACCGCTCCAGACGTTCCATGAGGGGCGTCGCCTCATCGATGCCATCGGCTGGGCTGCGATTCTCTCACAGCTGCTTGCAGCACTTGGCTCGCTCTTTGCCAAGGCGGGCATCGGCAAGATTGTCTCCGACATCGTGGCAAGTGCCATTCCGACGGACAGTGCACTTGCCGTTGTGATTGCCTACTGTCTCGGCATGGCAATCTTCACCATCATTATGGGCAATGCGTTCGCTGCATTCGCGGTCATCACGAGCGGCATTGGCATTCCCCTTGTCATCGTCGCGCACGGTGCAAATCCTCTCATTGTCGCTCCGATTGCGATGCTCGCGGGCTACTGCGGCACGCTCATGACACCGATGGCGGCAAACTTCAACATCGTTCCTGCGGCACTGCTTGAGATGCAGAGCAAATGTATTTCCTCGGATTCAACGGATAAGAACTGAAAGGGGGCGGCGGCGGTATCCCCGCCGCGAATACGCTATGAAAAAACTTCTGATCACGGGCTTTCAGCCCTTCGGCGGCGAGACGGTCAACCCTGCGCTGGAGCTGGTCAAGCAGCTCGCCGGCAAGAACATCAACGGCTATGAGGTCGTTGCGCGTGAAATCCCCGTGGTGCGCTATGAGGCACTCGACGCGGTGCGTTCGGCGGTGGACGAGATCTCGCCCGATGCCGTCATCATCGTCGGGCAGGCGGGCGGCCGCCCCGACATCACGGTCGAACGCATCGGCATCGACGTCGATGATTTCCGCATCCCCGACAACAAGGGCAATCAGCCCGTGGATGAGCCGGTCGCGAAGGACGGTCCCATCGCCTACTGGGCGACGCTCCCGATCAAGAAGATGGTCGCCAACATGAAGGCGGCGGGCATCCCCGCAAGCGTCTCAAACTCGGCGGGCACCTATGTCTGCAACCACCTGCTCTACGGCACGCTCCACCTCCTCGCCACAGCGGGCAAGGCGCACATCCCCGCCGGCTTTGTCCACATCCCCTACCTGCCCGAGCAGATGGCTGTGCGCAAGGGGATCGAAAGCCAGTACCCGACGATGGGTGTCGAGACGCTCGTCAAGGGCTTTACGGCGATGATTGAGGCATTGGACTGACAATACAGCAGTCATCGAAAGGAGAGAGCATCATGAGAACGGAACACGATTTTCTCGGCGACTTGGATGTCCCCGATGATGTCTACTACGGCGTGCAGACGATGCGCGCCATCGAGAATTTCTACATCACGGGACAGAAGCTCGACCCCGATTTTATCAAAGCACTTGCCACGGTGAAGAAGGCGGCAGCTCTCGCGAACATGGATACAGGCCGTCTCCCGCACGAGATCGGCGACGTGCTCGTGCAGGCGGCAGACGAGATCATCGCGGGCGGTCTGATCGACCAGTTCCCCGTCGACCCGATTCAGGGCGGCGCGGGCACATCCGTCAACATGAACATGAACGAGGTGCTCTGCAACCGCGCGCTCGAACTGCGCGGGGAGGCAAAGGGACGCTACGATATCATCTCGCCGAACAATCACGCCAATATGGCGCAGTCGACGAACGATGCGTTCCCGACGGGCATCAAGGTCTGTCTTTCGGCAAAGAGCACGGTATTCCTCGCCTCGCTCGACCGCCTCGCCACGGAGCTTGAGAAAAAGGCGACCTCGTTCCGCGCCATCCTCAAGATGGGACGCACCCATTTGCAGGACGCTGTCCCCATCACACTCGGACAGGAGATGGGCTCATACGCCTCCGCTGTGCGGCGTTCCATGCGCCGCATCCGCTACGTCCAGCGCCACATCCACACAATCAACATGGGTGGCACTGCCGTCGGTACGGGGCTGAACGCCGAGCCCGCTTACATCAAGGCGGTCGCCAAACGGCTATCGGAGATCACAGGCGAGCAGTACCGTACGTCACAGAACATCATCGATGCGACGAACAACACGGACGCGTTCGCCGATTTTTCCTCCGCGCTCAAGAATGCGGCACTCGTCCTCATCAAGCTCGCGAATGACTTCCGCCTCATGGCATCGGGGCCGCGCTGCGGGCTGAACGAGCTGCATCTGCCCATGCGGCAGCCGGGCTCGTCGATCATGCCTGGCAAGGTCAACCCCGTCATCGCCGAGGTGCTCGATCAGGCGTGCTACCAAGTCATCGCGGGCGACCTCGCCGTGACGCTCGGCGTGGAGAACGGACAGTTCGAACTGAACGTCATGGAGCCGGTCATGGCGTTCAACATGTTCAACTCGCTGAACTACATCACGCGCGCGGTCGACACCTTCGTCGACAAGCTCCTCATCGATCTGAAGCCGAACGTCGAGCAGTGCCAGAAGTGGCTCGACAACAGCGTCGGCATCGTGACCGCACTCCTGCCGCACATCGGCTATGAGAAGTCCGCCGAGCTCGCACGCGAGGCATACACGACGGGCAAGCCCATCCGCGAGATCATCCTCGAGCAGGGCATCCTCTCGAAAAAAGAGCTGGATCACATCCTCTCACCACGTCAGATGACGCGTCCGGGAATTGCATAGCAACTAAACAGAGGGAAGTATCGCCGTTGATACTTCCCTTTTGTATGAAGGAATTTATTCTTTTTTGTCGAAAACTTGTATAGTTTTCGATTGTTTCAAAGGAGGTCCTTTCATTGGCTATTGCCGGAGGAATTATTGTCATCATCGCCTTTGCCGCGATCATCAAGAAGTATGAGACGCGCATGGTGCTGCTCGCTGCGGGCTTTCTCATGTGCTTTATCGGCGGTGTCACGGGCAATGCAGTCGCGACGTTCAGCAAGACGATGGTACACGGTTCACTCGTGCCCGTGATCTGTACGGTCATGGGCTTTTCGTTCGTCATGAAGATCACGACCTGCGACCGCCATCTCGTCGAGTCCATCTCGGGCGTGATTACGCGGAGCAAGTTCATCCTCATCCCGCTCGCAACGCTGCTCACATGGTGGATCAACATCGCCATCCCGAGCGCGGCGGGCTGCTCGGCGGCGGTCGGCAGCATCCTCATCCCAACGCTCATGGCGGCGGGCGTGCATCCCGCAATGGCGGGTGCGGCTGTCCTCGCAGGGACATGGGGCAGCGCCATCAGCCCGGGGCAGGCGCACAACATCTTCGTCGCGGATCTCGCGCAGACCGACCTCATGACCGTCATCATGGCGCAGGTGCCCGCCGCGATTGTCGCGTCCATCGTCGCTGTTGTCGCACTGACCATCATTGCAACGATGCGTAAGGAAGGGCCCGACGAGGCACGCCGCCTTGCCTATCATGCACAGCTCGAAAAGGAGGAGGGCGGCAAGGACTTCAAGGTCAATCCGCTCTACGCACTCGTCCCCCTCGTTCCTCTCGTCCTGCTCGTCCTCGGCAGCAAGCAGATCGCCGTCCTGCCGCTCACTGATGTCCCGACGGCGATGATCGTCGGCACGGTGCTCGCCCTCATCGTCACGCGGCAGAATCCGCAGGAGATCACAAAGAAGTTCTTCGACGGCATGGGCGAGGCGTACGGCGGTGTCATCGGTCTCATCGTCTCTGCGGCGGTCTTTACCGCAGGAATGTCCGCGATGGGGCTCACGGATGCACTCATCGAGGCGATGAAGGGCTCGGAGTCTATCGCCAAGATTGCGGGCGCGTTCGGCCCATTCATCATCGCCGTCATCTCCGGCTCGGGCGATGCCGCCGCGCTCGCCTTCAACGGTGCGATCACACCACAGGCGGCATCATTCGGCATGAGCATCATCGACCTCGGCTCGCTCGCACAGATGGCGGGCTCGATTGGACGCTCCATGTCCCCCGTCGCGGGTGCGGCACTCGTCTGCGCGGGACTTGCCAAGGTCAGCCCGATGGAGCTGTCGAAGCGCAACGCGCTCCCGATGCTGCTCGCCACGATTACCTTTATGATTGTTCTCTTCCTCGGAAAGTAGGCAGCCATGATTGACAAAAAGCGTGTACTGGACGAATTTTTCGAACTGGTTTCCATCCGCTGCTCCACGCTTGACGAGCGTGAGATCGCCGATCTGCTGACAGCGCGTCTGCGTGACCTCGGTGCGGCGGAGATTCACGAGGACGGCGCGGGCAAGGCACTCGGCGGAAACACGGGCAATATCGTCGCGAACTTCAAGGGCACCGTCGCGGATGTCCCTACCGTCATGCTGACGGCGCACATGGACTGCGTCGAGCCGTGCGCAAATATCAAGCCAATCCTCAAGGACGGTGTCATTCGCTCCGACGGCACGACCATCCTCGGTGCGGACGACAAGGCAGGTGTGGTCGCCATCCTCGAAACACTGCGCTGTCTGAAGGAACATGACATCCCACACGGCAATCTCCAAATTGTATTTACCGTTGCCGAGGAGGGTGGTGTCAACGGCTCGCGCTGCCTCGACGCATCGCTCCTCACCGCCGATTTTGGCTACACGCTCGACACGCACGGACACGCAGGCACGGCAGCGTTCAAAGCCCCCGGCAAGAATCAGCTTGCCGTGCGCATCGTGGGCAAGGCGGCGCACGCGGGCATCGACCCCGACGCAGGAAGGAACGCCATCACCGCAGCGGGCAAAGTACTCACCGCCGTTCCGCAGGGACGCATCGACGAGGAGACCACCTGCAACGTCGGCAAGATTGAGGGCGGCACGGCGACCAATGTCGTCGCCGAGTTCTGCACGCTGAACTTTGAGACGCGCAGCCGCGACAAGGCGAAGCTGGACGCACTCACACAGCGCATGGTGGACAGTGTGAACGCAGCCCTCGACGGGACAGGCTGCAGGGCAGAGATCCACATCAAGAAGGACTACGATCCCTACGAGCTGCCCCCCGACGCGCTCCCCATTCAGTATCTGCGCCGCACCGCAGAGAAGCTCGGCTTCCCCGTTGTGCTTGAGGAGGAGGGCGGCGGCTCGGACGCGAACCACTTCAACGCCTACGGTGTGCCGACCACCGTCCTCGGCGTCGGCATGACGGACTGCCACACGAAGGAAGAGAGCATCCGCGAGCGCGACCTCTACGAGGCGGCAGAGCTCACGCTCGCCATCGTGCGCGAGATTGCAGAAAAAGGATAAAACAAACGCTGCTCTACGAGGCTTTGTAGCTTCGTAGAGCAGCGTTATTTTATGCATAGTTTAACACCTGTTGCTAACCCTCTCGCTCCATGCTATAATCACTTCATCGAAGAAAACGAAAGCGGGTGATATTTTGGCGGTAAACGAAAGCTACCGCAGCGGCGGCACAGCACAGCTGGGCGTTCCTGCGCGGCGTGCAGAGAGTACGCCCGGCAATGTGCGGCGCATGGGCGAGGTCGCGGCGAGCGTGCGGCAGGATGCCATTACACCGGAGTATTTCATCGCCCACTTCTACGAGTATCTCCCGCGCTACATCGCGGGCGGTGCGCCCACGGCGGACACGCGCGACACCTACGAACTCGCGATTCGCCTGTTCCTCCACTGGTGTATGGAGCAGGGACTTCATCCACTGAACGACGTACACGACTATCAGATCCGCGTCTACATGGAGGAGATGCGCACGCGCGGCTACAGCGCGGCGACACTCATGATCAAGGGCGCGGCAATCCGCGCCTTTTACAAGGTCGCAGAACGGCTCTCCTTCATCGCCGAGAACCCCTGCGCCGACCTGCAGCTGCGCAATCCGCAGCACCTCGACGAGGACTATAAATACCTCACCGTCGATCAGATCAAGGAGATCTGCGAGGGACTTGCTGCGGACAAGAACGCCCTGCGCCGCCTCCGCAACCTCCTCATCGTCTACCTCATGGGGGTCGAGGGGCTGCGTGTCGTTGAGGTCATGCGCCTCTCGGACGAGGACATCGACTGGCAGCGCGGACGTATCGAGATACGGGGCAAGGGACACGCGGGCATCATTTACCCGTGCGAGGAGACCTTTCAGCTCCTCAAGGCATACATCGAAACACGCGGTGCCATCCCGCCCGAGAAGCGTCTCACGCCGACCATCATCTCCTGCTCACCGAACAATCGAAACGGGCGCATCACGCGCGTCGGCATCCGCTACGTCATCAACAAGGCGCTCACGGATGCGGGTCTCAAGCAGCCCGGCTACGCCTGCCACCTTTTCCGCCACAGCTGCGGCACGAATCTCTATCAGGAGACCAAGGATCTGCGCGTCGTGCAGGAAACCCTGCGCCAGCGCAGCCCCAAAGTCACGGCGAAATACGCCCACGTCCACGACCGCATGGAAAACCGTGTCACGCGTGGGATTACGCCGGGGGTGAGTGTAGAGGCGGTGCAGGGAGAATCGACCGCCGCAACAAGAGAAAACAAATGAAATAAAAGCCCGACGGCGAGAGCATTGCTCCCACCGTCGGGCTTTTCATCTACTGTGCTTTATTGCAGAATCTCAGCGACACGTTCCTCAATCTCCCGATCAATCTCATCTAGGAATGCGAAGCGCCTCCGATAGACGGCACGCTTACGTGTCGGTACTTCCTCCATCGTCTTGCGCGGGAGTGTGAGCGGCAATTCGTAGAAGCGCTCATCCTCCGTCTTCCAACCACCCGCCTCCTCCCAGAATGCGCCGAAGTCGGTCTTCAGCTTACGGTCACGGCGGATGTGATTGTTCGCGTAGTAGCCCGCATTCGAGACGGCGAGGATGCGCTGTATGCCGAGCGCACGTGCAACCGCCTGCGTCATGTAGAGAATGAGGTTTTTCGTGCGGAAACGATGGGCACGCTTCGTCATCTCGCGGACGAAGTCCTGCGCATCCTCGGTATTTGGTCCCTGCATGGCACCGATCACGAGCGTCGGCACATGATCCCGCTGCTCGATCCAAAAGAT